>JAVBUD010000093.1:0-6334 GCA_031555755.1 Eubacteriales bacterium
CTCCTGGACCTCCGCCAGGGGGATGATCCCCCTGGACCCCCGGTCGCTTCGCGGTGGTCTAGCGGAGTTTGAGTTTGTGTTCGACCTCGATGGCCTTTGCGGGGCACATCTCCTGGCAGCAGAAGCACGAAATGCACCGCCGCGTCCTGATGACCGCCTTTTTATCCACGATCTCAACAATCCCCTGCGGACAGCTCTCCGCGCACTTCCCGCACCCCACACACCCGTCTAGCCTCACCACCGGCACCGGCTTCACATGTGCGTCCACCCACCGCCCCAGCGGCGCCTGCAAAAACTTCGGCGCATGGCTCAGAAAATCCACCCGCCGCGTTGCCTCAGGCAGCGCGAACGGCGGCTCGCAAGCGGAGACCCGGTCCCCCACCAGCTCAATCCCCGCCACATCGATCAGCCCTCGGTCCAGCGCCGCCTTGATCATCGGCGCGCGCTCAGGCTTGACTCCCATCAGCCCGCACACCACATAGTCCTGCGCGAACACGTCCCGCGACGCGAACAGCAGGCCCGCCTCCCGCACCGTGCCGCCGCTCGGGCCGTCACCCTCCATCGCCAAGATCCCGTCGATCAGCGTGATGTTCGGTTTCGTCGTCTGCGCCAGCGCCACCAGCATCCGCCCAAACCCCTCGTGCGACGGGTTCTCAAAATGCTTCTGCGGCTTCATTAGGCCCGGTATCGCGCCGAACATGTTCTTGATCCCCAGGCTCACCGTCGTCATCCCGTGGGTCTTCATCTTCGCAAGGTTCACGATGTAGTCCGCCTCCACGATCGGGTTGATGATCTGGAACGACTGGTGCGTCGAGCCCGGCGCGGCCTTGATTTCTTGGGACGCCGTGTCCTGATTGAGCACCACCACGTCCGACAGCGCCGTCAGCCCGCACGCCCTGTAGATCCGGTTCAACATCGCCGCGCTGTAGGGCCCGCCCGGGCTGTCCGCCAGCACGATGTCCGTCACGCCCCGCGCCCGGAACCACTCCGCCACCGCGCGGATCACCGCCGGATGCGTCGTCACCGCCTGCTCCGGCCCGCGCCCCGTCAGCAGGTTCGGCTTCAACAGCAGCTTCATCCCGGGCCGCACGTCCTTTTCAACCCCCAGCGCCTCAAAGTGAGCCGCGATGGCCGCGGCGACGCGGGCGGGGTCATAGTTTGCCACTTTTCGGATGGATACGATGGACATAGGTTTGCCTGCCTCCAATTATCTTGCTATTTAAGGCGCCATCCGGCCCCGCGATGTCATCCTGAGCGGAGCGCAGCGCAGTCGAAGGATCTCCCCCGCCTCAGCGGACGTCCCTCCAGGCGGGTGACGTCGCCTCACGGCGGGGAGATCCTTCGACTACGCTATCGCTCCGCTCAGGATGACAACGCTGTGGTGGACGACCTGTGCGAAAAAGCGCACCGTTCCGTCTATTATCCCCCATCCCCACCCCGCTTGTCAACCGCGTTACTGGTTCTTTCCCCGCGCGTCCACCTGAATCATCCGCTCCAGCCGCTCATTCCGCATGCCCACCAGCACGTCCTGCAGGTTCACCGTCGTGCAGCAGTGGTTGGGGATGATCTGCACGCGCTCGCCCACCATCAGCCGGTGCTTGCCGGCGGACTCCAGGAACGCGTGCTCCTCGTTCAGCTTCGTCAGCGTCCAGTCGGCGTGGCCTACGATGTGCCCATAGCCAGGTTTTCTGGCGCAGGTGTCGCTGGACAGCGTCTTGGAGCCCGCGTCCAGGATCGCGTGCCGCTCGTCCACCACCGCCACCACCGTGGCGTGCACCCGCAGCGCGCACTCGGCCTCTATCATCATCTGATTGTTGTACATCAGGCTCGCATCGCCGAAAATATAGGTGCCCGGCCGCGCCTCGGTGATCCCCTGGAGCGAGTCCGGCACGAACGTCGAGTACGAGTTCCCGCCCGATAGCACATCCATCCGGTGCCCGTCCGCCCGGAGCAGCGCGGCGGTCTGGACCAGCGCGTCCCGCTCCCGGTTGCCCTGCCGACGCACATCGTCCAGGTCCTGGCAGGCGTTCAGCTGGCCGTTGTAGTACATCAGCCCAGACACCTTTATCCCAGGCAGCTCAGTGAGCTTCGCCGCGAACGCCCGCGCGGGCTCGCCGGGCAGCAGCCCGCCGCGCCCCATGCCGCCGTCGATGTCGATCAGCACTGGGATCCGCACGCCCAGCCGCTGGCCCAGGTTCGACAGCCCCGCCGCGCCCTCGACGCTGCTCACGAGCGTCGTGATCCGCGCCACCTCCAGCAGGTCGCCCAGCCGCCGCAGCTTCGCGCCGCCCAGGATCGGGTACGCGATGAAGATGTCGCTCACCCCGCCGCCCGCCATGACCTCCGCCTCCGACACTTTCGCCACCGTGATCCCCCGCGCGCCCAGAGCCAGCTGCCGGTTCGCGAAATAAAGCGTCTTGTGCGTCTTCGTGTGGGGTCTGTGCGCGATCCCCTGCGCACTCAACCCGTCCACCATCCGCTGAATGTTCCTGTCCACCTGCGCCAGGTCCACCGCCACATACGGCGTGTTGCTCGCCTCAAACATTTCGTTATGTCTCCTTTGTGTGATGGGTTATTATACGTTAATGACCTCCAATTTGTCAATATTGTGCGGGCGACTCGGGCGTGGTATAATGAGATGAAGAAAGCGCGCGCGACCATCCCCCAATTGTGAACTGCGCATTCAACAAGGAGGTGCTCCCATGGACATCTACGCCCGCCTGCACGAACTCGGCCTCACCCTGCCCCCGCCGCCCGCGCCTGGCGGCATCTACGCGCCGACCATTACCTTTGACAAGAACCTGTGCTACATCTCCGGCTGCGGCCCTGCGGAGGCCGTGTACATGAAGTACGGCAAGCTCGGCCAAGAACTGAGCCTGGAGGAGGGCCAGTGGGCCGCGCGGTCCACCATGCTGAACATGCTGGCCGTGCTGCATCGCGACCTGGGCGACCTGAACCGCGTCGGCAAGTGGGTCAAGCTGCTGGGCTTCGTGGCCTGCACGCCCACCTTCTACAGCCAGCCCGCCGTCATCAACGGTGCGTCTCAGCTACTGCTGGACCTGTTCGGCGAAAAACTGGGCAAGCCCGCCCGCTCCGCCATCGGCGTCGCCGCGCTGCCCACAAACATCCCAGTGGAGATCGAGGGGCTGATCGAGCTGAATGAGTACATGGTGGATATGGGCTGAGTCGGAATTGTCATCCCCCAACCCACCCGTCATCCTGAGCGCAGCGTAGGACCTTCGTCAAACTTTTAACACCTTAGTTTGAGGAAGGTCCTTCGCTGCGCTCAGGATGACGGGGTTGGGTGGGCAGACACAGTTACGATCACTGCGTCACCCCCGCCGCGTCCTTCCGCCCGCTCACCTTGAAGAACACGGCCAGCGCGATCACCGTCGAAAACGTCAGCAGCGACGAGATCGCCGACGCGACCCCGTCGTTGCCGCGGATGATCTGCGAGTAGATCTCCAGCGTCATGGTCTTCGTGTGGGTGGTGTACAAAATGATCGACGTGGACAGTTCTGTGATGATCATGATCCAGCTCAAGATCGCGCCGGACAGCACGCCGGGCAGCATCATCGGCACGGTCACGCGGAAAAAGGTCTTTAGGTTCGACGCGCCCAGCGAGATGGACGCCTCCTCCACGCTGGGGCTGATCTGGCGCAGCATGGCGGTGGTGGACCTGACGGTGTACGGCAAGCGCCGCAGCACGAACGACAGCACCATGATGAACGCCGTGCCCGACAGCAGCAGCGGGCGCCTGCTGAACGCCATCAGCAGCGCAATGCCCAGGATCGAGCCCGCCACCGTCTCAGGGAACATGGTCACCACGTCCAGCGCACCGTTCGCCCAGGACCGCCGCCGCACGACCACGTACGCGATCAGCGACGCGATCAGCACGATCAGCCCGATCGAGATGAATCCCAGCGCGTAGGTGTTGACGATGGACCCGCCCACGGTGGCGAACGCCTCCCGATAACTGTCCAGGCCGAAACCAGCGGTGTACAGCTTGCCGGATGTGTTCCGGAAAGAGGAGTACACCACGTAACACTGCGGCAGCATCGCGACGGCCACCAGCGCGTAGCAAAACAGATGCGCACAGAAATTGCCCGCGCCCTTGAGCTGTCTCGGCTCGATGGGGTGCAGCGCGTTGATGGTGAACTGCTTTCGGTTCACGATCAGCTTCTGCACCAAAAAGACCGCCGTGGTGATCAGCACCGCGATGATGGAGATCGCAGCCGCCAGCCCGTCGTTGCCGCCGGTTTCTGACATGAACTCGTTGTAGACCAGCACAGGCAGCGTCATATACCCCTCGCCGATCAGGCGCGGCGTGCCGTAGTCCGCGAACGTGCGCATGAACACCATCAGCGCCCCGGCCAGCACCGTCGGCAGCGCCAGCGGCAGCACCACCCGAAACAGCTTTTTCAGCCCCGTTGTGCCCATGGACTCACACGCCTCCAGCAGCGAGTTGTCCATGTTCTTGAACGCGCCTGACACGAACATGTACACCAGCGAGTACAGCTGCAGCGACATCACCAACACGATGCCCGGAAAACCGTAGATGTCCGGAAGCCGCACGTCGGTCCAGGCCAGCAGCAGGTTCGTGAACGCGCCGTTGCGCCCGAACAGCTGGATCCAGGAATACGCCCCGATGAACGGCGCGGACATGGAACTGACCAGGATCAGGATCTCCAGCGCCCGCTTGCCCCTGATGCGGAACATGGACAGGATGTACGCCAGCGGCGTCGCAAACAACACCGACAGCGCCGTCACCGCGGCAGTCACCTGAAACGAGTTCAGCAGCGCCCGGTAGTAGTACTTCTTGCCGAAGAACCGCTGAAAATTGGCCAAGCTCAGCGCGCCCTCCTTGTCAAGAAAGCTCTTTGACAGCAGCGTGATCAGCGGATACAGCAAGAACAGCGCGTAGAAGCACAGCGCCGAGACCGTGACCGCCAGCCAGATGTCCTTGGGCGCGCGCTGTTTCGTCATGGCGCGTCACCTCCGGCGGTGAGGTTTTTCGCGCCGTCCCGGGTGAACACATTGATCTTGTCCGCCTTCAGGGTCAGCCGGATCTGCGTGCCGTCGGGGAGGATGGACGCGATGGACGACTCCTCCACGATCTCCACCTGAGCGCCGCCGGGGATGTCCACAAAATAGGTGGTGTTCAGCCCCAGAAACACGCTGGACCGGATCGTGCCCTCGATGCCCTGGCCGTCCTCGGCCAGCACGAACTCCTCCGGGCGCACAGCGACCACCACGGGCCTGTCCGCCGCGGGCCGCTCCGCCAGGTTGTCGTAGGGCATGCGGTATCCGCTGGGGAACACCAGTTCGCCCGCCGCGCTCAGCGTCGCCTCAAGCGCGTTGGAGCGCCCGATAAAACTGCTCACGAACAGGTTCGCGGGCCGCTGGTAGATCTGCTTGGGCGTACCCACATGCTGGATCACGCCGTCCTTCATCACCGCGATCCGATCGGAGATGGCCATGGCCTCCTCCTGGTCGTGGGTGACGTAGATGGTGGTGATGCCCACGTCGCGCTGGATCTGGCGGATCACATTGCGCATGTCCAGGCGCAGCTTGGCGTCCAGGTTCGACAGCGGCTCGTCCATCAGCAGCACGCTGGGGTGGATCACGATGGCCCGCGCCAGCGCCACCCGCTGCTGCTGTCCGCCGGAGAGCCGGTCCGGCATCCGGTCCTGATACTCGGTGATCTTCACGATCCTGAGCATCTCGTCCACCCGCCGGTCCCGCTCCGCCCTGTCCACATGGCGGTTCGTCAGCCCGAATGCTACGTTCTGGCGCACGGTCATGTGCGGGAAGATGGCGTAGTTCTGGAACACCATGCCGATGTTGCGCCCGGCGGGCGGCTCGTCGTTGATGCGCCGCTCGCCGAACAGGACCTGTCCGCCCTCGATGCTGTTGAACCCCGCCACCATGCGCAGCAGCGTGGTCTTCCCGCAGCCGGATGGCCCCAGCAGCGTAAAGAACTCGCCGTCATGGACGTCCAATGACAGGCCGGGGATGATGGTCACATCGCCGTAGCGCTTCACGACGTTGTCGAAGCGGATGGATACGCTCATGGGGACACCTCCAGCTGTGTGTGGATCGATGGGGGGGATGTCGCTCACGCGGCGGCGGGGGGGGACACCCCCCCCCCAGGGCCGGTGCCCGGGGGGGGGGGGCGGGGCCCCCCCCCCCCCCGGGGCGGGCGGTGGTGACGCGGCGCGGCGCGAGGTCGGCGGCTCCGGCGGGGGGGGGGGGCACGCCCCGGCCCTCCTGGGACCGGGCCGTGGGGGGGGGGGTGCCCCCCCGCCGCCGCGTGAGCGACATCCCCCCCATC
>JAVBUD010000057.1:0-7314 GCA_031555755.1 Eubacteriales bacterium
CCCCCCCCCCCCCCCCCCCCCCCCCCCCCCCCCCCCCCCCCCCCCCCCCCCCCCCCCCCCCCCCCCCCCCCCCCCCCCCCCCCCCCCCCCCCCCGGAGGGCGCCCCCGTCAATCCGTTCGGCCAGCATATTGCGCGCCCGAGGCAGAGACGCGGCTCGCTCGCACGCTCGCCTCACGGCTCACGGCTACGCATTGAGTTTGTTGATGAGTGCGCCTGCAACGGGGGTGCCTGCGCGGCGGTGTTGTCGGTCATGGTTTGTGCGCCCTCAGTTTTTACAGGCGCACTGAGGTTAAGGGGACGCCAGGGGCGCTGCCCCTGGACCCCGCCAAAGGGCCTGAGGCCCTCTGGACTCCCCTGTTCGCTTCGCTGGGGTTGGGCGAGGCGTTGGTGCTGGACCAAAAAAGCGCCCCCGGCGCGGGGGGCGCGGGGGGCGCTTTGGGGGCTTTGATTACTTTGCGATTTCGGCGTCTAGGACTTCCTTGATCTTCGCCAGGCCCTCTTCCGTCGGGATGCTCGGATCGGTGAACAGCTTCTGCATCTCGTCCTCGTACACCGAGAACGCCTGGCCCGCGTTCTTTGCGGAGATCATCAGGCCCACCGCGTACTCCAGCCCGTCCGTGAACACGTTCAGCGGCAGCGTCGGATACGTGTCAAACCACAGCTGCTGGCTCTCCTGATGCGCCGGCGCGAACACCGCCGCGATCCTGTCGCCGTGGTCCTTGCTGGTGAAGTAGCTCATCAGCTTCATGCCCGCTTCGGGATTCGCGCACTTCGCGGACAGCGCGTAGCCCAGGTTGTGGGAGATGGTCGCCTTGTTCGCCTTCTGCGGCATCGGCGCCAGGCCCAGGTTGTCGCCCATGATCTCGAAAGTGGGCTTCACATTCCACAGCCCGAACGGGATCATCGCCGCCATGTCGTTCTGGAGCATGTCAAGATACGGCACGTCCACATAGTCCTTCTCCTGCGGCGACACGCCGGATGCCTGCAGGTCGCGCATGAACTGGATCGCCTCCACGGCGGCCGGCTCGGTCAGCGCGCAGCTCATGCGGTCCTCGGCGTAGATGTGCGCGCCGTTCTGGGCCAAGAAGTCCATCGTGCCGGACTGGCCGTTGGCGGTGGCGCAGAAGCCGTACACGCCGTCCTTGGTCAGCTTGGTGGCGATTTCCTTCAGGTCGTCCCAGGTCCAGTCCGCGGGCGGGCCGTCCGGATAGCCGGCCTCGGCCAGCATGGCCTTGTTGTACGCGACGGCGATCGTGTCAAAGAAGATCGGCACGCAGTACAGTTTGCCGTCCAGGGTGTACGGGCTGTACAGCGACTCGGCGAACTTGCTCATGTCGATGCTGCCGTCCGCCTTGCCCGCCTCCAGATCTGCCATCAGGCCGGTGGGCATGTAGGTCACAGAGTTCGGGTGGTTCAGCCAGAAGATGTCCGGGCCGGCGCCGGACGGCAGCGCCGTCTGCAGCTTGGTCCAGTAGTCCGCCCAGGGGAGCTGGGTCATTTTCACGGTGATGCTCGGGTTTTCCGCGGTGAAAGCCTGGAACATGTCGGTGTACGCCTGGTCCATGTTGGTATCCCAGTACCAGAAGTTCAGTTCCACCGGGGACTCGGCCAGCGCCGGGATCGCGCACGAGCCGAGGATCAACAGGGCCGCCAGGAGAAGAGATAGTTTCTTCATGGGATTTCCTCCTTGACATAATATGGGTTGCTATTGTCAATGGCCGGGTGGCCAATGGACACGGATGAGGTGCGCGGCGCGCGCCGTGTTATGCCTTCAGGCCCGACGTCGCGATGCCTTCGATGAAGTATTTCTGGCCGACGACGAAGATCACCAGGATGGGCAGCGTGCCGAGGACGCTGGCGGTGGTGAGCAGGTTGTACTTGGTGGTGTGCTGGCCTTGCAGGTTCGCGATCGCGATGGACAGCACGTACTTGTTCGGGTCCGACAGTGTGATCAGCGGCCACAGGAAGCTGTTCCAGGCGAACACGACGACCAGGATGCCGAACGCGATCAGCGTGGACGTGCACAACGGCAGCAGGATCGACCAGAAGATGCGCGGATAGCTGCAGCCGTCCAGCTCAGCAGACTCGTCCAGCTCCTTCGGCAGCGTCATGAACTGCTGCCGGATGAAGAACGTGCCGTAGATGGACGCGATCTCGGGGATGATCACGCCCTGGAACGTGTCCACCCAGCGGAAGTTGATCAGCAGCAGGAACCGGGGCAGCAGCACCATCTGCAGCGGGATCATCAGCGCAGCCATCAGGATCATGAAAATCAAGTTCTTGCCCGGGAACTCCAGCCGCGCAAACGCGTAGCCCGCCATGGCCGACAGCATCAGCTGCGGAATCGCGATGCCGATGGTGACAAAGCCGGTGTTGACGTAGTAGTTGCCGAACTTCATCTTGGTCAGCACTTCTTGGTAGTTGCCCAGATAAAACGCGTCGGGGATCCACTTGACCGGCACCTTCATGGTCTCCTTGAACGTCTTGAAGCTGGTCAGCACCATCCAGAGAAAAGGCAGCATCACCACGAACGCCAGCAGCGTCAAGCCCGCGACGGTGATGATTTTGGAGGGCGTCCATTTTCTAGTAATCATAATTCACCCACTTCTTCTGCGCCGCGAACTGCACCACCGTCAGCAACATGATCAGCACGAACAACACCAGCGCCTCGGCCGACGCATAGCCCATCTCCATGAACGTGAATCCGCGCTGGTAGATGCCGTAGACCATGGTGCGAATGCCCTCGCGCACCGTGGCGTTGGACTTGCCGAACACGTACACCGCGTCGAACATCTTGAATCCGTCGATGAGCCCAGTGCACAGCACGAAGAAAATCTGCGGCGTAATCAGCGGCAGCGTGATCTTCATGAACGACACCCGGTGCGTCGCGCCGTCCAACATCGCGGACTCATAGTACGAGCGCGGGATGGACTTGATGCCCGCCAGCAGCAGGATCGACGTGTAGCCGAACCGCGCCCACACGCCCATCAGCACGATCACCACCCGCAGGTATGGGATGTCCGTCAGCCAGTCAGGCCCGGCGATGCCCATGATCCCGAGTATGCTGTTCACCAGCCCGAACTTGCCGTTGAACATCGACTGCCACACCAGCGCCGCGGCGACGGCCAAGGTGATGTAGGGCGTGAAGAACGCGGACCGGAAAAAGCCCGTGCCGGGCAGGTCCTTTGACAGCGCATTGGCCACCAGTAACGACACGATGATCGACAGCGGCACGATCGTGACCGTGAACAGCAGCGTGTTCAGCAGCTCAAACCGGATCACCGGGTCCTGGGCCAGGCGCACGAAGTTGTCAAGTCCGATGAAAACGGGCGGGTTCAGGTTATCCCATTTGAAAAGCGACATGAAGAAAGAATAGAAAATCGGTCCGATCAAAAAGATGCCAAGGCCGATCACCGTGGGCGCGATGAAGGTGTAGCCCCAGAATATTTCCTTTCGGCGGCGCGGCGACATCCCGCGCCGCTTGTGGCCGACCATTGCGGCATTGGACAACTGGCGTCCCTCCTCAGCGAAACGATTAACGAATATGGTACAATCCGTAAATTGTGATCAGTATGTGCCATAAAACTAGTTTATTATATCATATTTGTTGGTTGTATGCAAGGCCAAAATGAGCTAAGATTGGGGAAGGTCCTTCGCTGGCGCTCAGGATGACGGAGGGGGCGAGTCTGGACACAGTGTCGTGTCGTTCATGTGTGAGTGCTGTGATTTGTGCCTGCGGGCGTTGACTTTGTGCAGGCAAAGCGGTATCCTTAAGGCGGCAAGATCCCCCGAAAGGAGTTCTGGTTTATGCAAATCACGCGCCATGATAACCCGGGCGGACCGACTCTGGCGACTACTTCGCTGCCGGTGGTCGAGCAGGATGGGCTGCTGTTCAAGGACCACGCCCGCGCGGGCAAACTGCTCCCCTTCTGCGACTGGCGGCTGCCCCCCGAGGCCCGCGCGAGGGACCTGGCCCAACGCATGTCCATCGAGCAGATCGCGGGGCTGATGCTGTATTCCTCCCATCAGTCCGTGCCCGTGCCGGAACACAGTCCGTTCCCTGGCACTTATTCAGGCAAGTCGTTCGCCGAGTCCGGCGCCGATCCGTCCGCGCTCACCGACCAGCAGCAAGCTTTTCTGACCCACGACCACATCCGCTGCGTGCTGCTGGCCCAGCTGGCGTCGCCCCAGGCGGCGGCGGGCTGGAACAACAATCTGCAGCGCTTGGCGGAGTCGCTGCCCTTGGCGATCCCTGTGAACATCTCATCGGACCCCCGCCACGGCGCGGACAAGATGGCGGCGGAATACAAGGGCGGCGGCGGATCGACCAGCAAGTGGCCGGAAGGCATCGCCATGGCGGCTACCTTCGATCCAGGCACCTGCGAGCGGTTCGCGGAGATCGCGTCCAGGGAATACCGGGCGCTGGGCATCGCCACGGCGCTCTCGCCGCAGATCGACCTGGCGACGGAGCCGCGCTGGATGCGGTTCGGCGACACATTCGGCGAGCATGTGGGGCTGGTGACCGACATGGGCCGCGCGTTCTGCGACGGCATGCAGACCACAGCGGGCCAGGAAGACGGCTGGGGCCGCGAATCCGTGGCCGTGATGGCCAAGCACTGGCCCGGCGGCGGCAGCGGCGAGGCGGGCCGCGACGCGCACTACGCCTATGGAAAATATGCGGTCTACCCCGGTGATAACGCAGCCCAGCACCTGATTCCGTTCACCGAGGGCGCATTGAAACTGAACGGCCCGACGAAGGTCTGCGCGTCGATGATGCCCTACTACACCATCTCATACGGCCTCGGCGACGGCGAAAATGTGGGCAACGCGTACTCTCGGCACATGATCCAAGACCTGCTGCGCAGCCAGTACGGCTATGACGGCGTGCTGTGCACCGATTGGGGCATCACGGGCGAGTATCGCCTGCCGATGATCATCAGCTCGCCCAGGTGTTGGGGCGTGGAGCACCTGACCGAGGCCGAGCAGCACCTGCTGCTGATCGAAAACGGCATGGACCAGTTCGGCGGCAACAACCGAGCGGAGCCGGTGCTGGCGGCGTACAAAATGGGCTGCGAAAAGCATGGTGAGCCGGCCATGAGGGCGCGGTTCGAGCGCAGCGCGGCGCGGCTATTGACGAACACCTTCCGCTGCGGGCTGTTCGAGGACCCGTATCTGGACGTGGCCCAGAGCGCCGCGCTGGTGGGCTGCGAAGCGCATATGGCGGCGGGCCTGGACGCGCAGATCCGGTCCATCGCGCTGCTGAAGAACGCGGGCGGTGCGCTGCCGCTGAAAGAAAAGATCAAGGTCTACATACCCGAGCACAGCGTCGAAAGTTATCGCGGGTTCTTTGGATTCCCCACCGCGCCCTGGCGCGGCGCACCGATCCACGAGGAACTGCTGGGCGAGTACTTTGTGCCCGTCCAGACCCCCGAAGAAGCCGACGCCGCCGTCGTGGTGGTGGAGACGCCCATCACGGACGCATACAGTGAGCGGGACCTGGAGGCGGGCGGCAACGGCTATCTGCCCATCAGCCTGCAGTATCGGCCCTACACCGCGACGGATGCGCGGGCGGTGTCCATGGCGGGCGGCGATCCCGGCGAGGCATTCACCAACCGCAGCTATCGCGGGAAAACCGCCGTGGCGGCCAACGAATCGGACCTGGACAATGTGCTCGACACGCGCAGGCGGCTGGGCGAGCACAAGCCGCTGATCGTGGTGGCGGAGCTGAACAAGCCAACGGTGCTGGCGGAGCTAGAGCCTTATGCGGACGCCATCGTGGCGGAGTTCGGCGTGTCCATGAAGGCCGTGCTGGAGATCCTCAGCGGCAGAAGTGCGCCGAGCGGATTGCTGCCGATGCGTTTGCCACGCGACATGGCGACGGTGGAGGCGAACCGAGAGGACATGCCGTTCGACATGGACGCATACGTGGACGGCGCGGGCCATGCATACGACTTTGGGTTCGGGATGAACTGGTCGGGCGTGATCCGGGACGCGCGCACGGAGCGGTATCACTGTTAGCAGGCATGCCCCCGCCGCCCTGCGCGTGAGCGCGTCCTCCCAAAAACACCAAGGGCAGCGTCTCACGACGCTGCCCTTGGCGCTGTAACCAAACCCAAAAGCGGATGTTACCCCGCCTTTGACAATTCCAACGCCCTCGCAGGGCGCGACCCTGTTACAGGTCTTGCTTCGCCTCGGCGATGATCTCGTCCGAGACGGACTCCTCATTCACCGGCACGTGGTGCTCCACGGCGCCGCCTTCTTCGAAGACTTCCGCGGCCGATTCGGCTTCAGACGCCTCCACGTGGACCTTGCGCACATGGGCTTCCTTGATGATCTCGTCAGACACGGACTCATGGGTCCTGTGCTGCACATGGTGCTGCACGGGCATGTCGGACTCGAACACCTCGGTGATGATCTCTTCCTTGGTCTTCTTGGGCTCCACGGGCTCGGCGTCGGCTTCTGCGATGACCTCGTCGGTCACGGACACCGGCGCGGTCTCCGGATGCGCCTGCACGGGCGCGTTATCGGCGAACACTTCGGCGAACTTGGTCTCGGCGGGGGTCATACCCTCGCTGGCGGTGGCCTGGCCATAGATGGCGTATTCGCTGCTGTCGCCAAAGCTGTCGATGGCGTACTCGCCTTCGGGGGCGGGCATGTTCTCAAACGCCTCGTCCTCCAGCACCGCGCGGATGCTGAGGCTGATGCGGCGGGCCTCGGGGTTCACGTCCAAGACCTTCACGCGCACGTCCTGGCCGACCTGCACCGCGTCCTCAACCTTGTTGATGCGGGTCAGGGCGCACTGGGAGATGTGCACCAGGCCGTCCAGGCCGGGCTCCAGCTCCACGAACGCGCCGAAGGTGGTGATGCGGACGACCTTGCCCTCCACGATGGCGCCGATGGGGTACTTGTCCATGGCTACGTCCCACGGGCGGGGCTGGGTCTGCTTGTAGGACAGGGAGATGCGCTCCTTGTCCGGGTCGACGTTCAGGATCTTCACGTCGATCTGCTGGTTCACAGACACCACGTCGGATGGGTGCTTCACGCGGCCCCAGCTCAGGTCGGTCACATGGACCAGGCCATCGACGCCGCCGATGTCCACGAACGCGCCGAAATCGGTCAGGCGGCGCACAGTGCCCTTGACGACGTCGCCTGCGTTGAGGGTGCCCCACACGGACTTTTTCTTTTCGGACTCTTCGGCGACCAGCACGGCCTTGCGGCTGGCGACGATGCGCTTTTTGGGCTTGTCGATCTCGATGATCTTGAGGGTCATGGGCTGGCCCACGAACTCGTCGATCTTCTCGACGTAGCGCTGG
>JAVBUD010000009.1:0-12238 GCA_031555755.1 Eubacteriales bacterium
AAGGACCTTCTTCAAACTCAGTGCAAAAAAGCTTGAGGAAGGTCCTTCGCTGCGCTCAGGATGACCGACGTGGGTGGGCGGCTAAACCTGCAGACTACTTCCGCACGGCCTCGCAGTAGACGCACCTGTACGTCCTTTTCATCTCGTCCGCCAGTCGGAACACATGGTCGATCTCCTGCTCGATGCTGGTGATGCACCTCGGGTTCTTGCAGTGGATCACGTTCACCAGCTTCGCGGGCAGCTTCAGCTGTGCCTTGTCCACGCGCACGTCGTTGCGGATCACGTTCACGGTGATGCCCGGGTCGATGTACCCCAGCACATCATAGTCCACCGGGATGTCCGCGTCGATCTTGATCATGTCCTTTTTGCCCATCCGCGTGGAGCGGACGTTCTTGATGATCGCCACCGGGCAGTCCAGCCGGTCCAACTCCAGGTGTCGATAGACGTCCATGGCCTTCCCGGCCTTGATGTGGTCCAGCACGTAGCCGCTGTGGATGGAATCAATGTTCATTTGCCCGCCTCCTTCATCAGCGTCAGGATCAGCGCCATGCGTACGTATTTGCCGCACAGCACCTGCTTGAAATAGCACGCGCGGGGGTCGTCGTCCACCTTGATGGAAATCTCGTTCACCCGGGGCAGCGGATGCAGGATGATCATGTCTGGCTTGGCGTTTTCCAGCTTGTCCGGGGTCAGGATGTAGCTGTCCTTCAGTCGGGCGTAGTCCGCCTCAGAGATGAACCGTTCCTTCTGCACGCGGGTCATGTACAGGATGTCCAGGTCCGGCATCACGTCGTCCAGCGACTCCACTTCGCGCCATTTGAAGCCCTTTTTGTCCAGCATCTCCTTGATGTAGTCCGGCACGCGCAGCTCGGGCGGACTGATCAACACGAACTCCACGTCCTCGTACCGCGCCATGGCGTCGATCAGCGAGTGCACCGTGCGCCCGAACTTCAGGTCGCCGCAAAGGCCCACCACCAGGTTGCTCAGGCGGCCCTTTTCGCGCTTTATGGTGAGCAGGTCGGTCAGCGTCTGGGTGGGGTGGTTGTGGCCGCCGTCGCCGGCGTTGATAATCGGCACGAAGGAGCGCTGGGCCGCCGCCATGGGCGCGCCTTCCTTCGGGTGGCGCATGGCGATGATGTCGGCGTAGCAGCCCACGGTGCGGATGGTGTCGCTGACGGACTCGCCCTTGGCCGCGCTGCTGCTGTCGGCGGAGGAAAACCCGATGACGTTGCCGCCCAGCTCCATCATCGCGGCCTCGAAGCTGAGTCGGGTGCGGGTGGAGGGCTCAAAGAAAAGCGTCGCCAGCTTCTTGTGGGCCATGGCGTCCTGGTACCGGGCCGGGTTGGCGATGATGTCGCCCGCCAGGGCGAGCAGTTCGTCGATCTCCTGCACGGAGAAGTCGGTGATGTCGATCAGATGGCGCAAATGGAGGACCTCCTTTGTTGGTGTGGGGGTGTGAGGCGTTGTGCCGCGCTTGCTCCGCTGTCATCCTGAGCGAAGCGGCAGCGGCGTCGAAGGATCTCCCCGCGTGAGCGACGCCTCCCTGCCGCAACAAGGACGTCGCTGCGGCGGCGAGATCCTTCGACTGCGCGCTTCGCGCTCCGCTCAGGATGACAATGCCGGGTATGCTGTGTCTACCAGACTGCGCTATTTCATCCAGCCCTCGTCTGACGGATTGTCCCGGAACGCGATCAGCCGTGCCACGTCGTCCTGCTTGATGTACCCTTCGTCCGCGGCGACCTGCACCAGCGCGTCGAAATTCGACAGGCTCACATTCTGCACGTCCGCCGCCGCCATGCGCTCGACGCCCTTTTTCATGCCGTAGGTGAAGATGCTGGCGATGCCCAGCACCTCCGCGCCGTGCGCCCGAAGCGCGTCCACCACCTCGATCACGCTGCCGCCGGTGGAGATCAAGTCCTCGATCACGACCACCTTCGTGCCCGGCTCGCACTTGCCTTCGATCTGGGTGCCGCGGCCGTGGTCCTTCGCGCCGCTGCGGACATAGCCCATGGGCAGGCCCATCAACTGCGCGGTGATGGCGGCGTGGGCGATGCCCGCGGTGCTGGTGCCCATCAGGGCCTCACAGTGGGGGTAGTGGGCCCTGACCAGCTGGGACAACCCTTCCTCGACATGCGTGCGCACCGCCGGCGCTGACAGGGTCAGCCGGTTGTCGCAGTAGATGGGGCTCTTGATGCCGCTGGCCCAGGTGAACGGCTGGTCTGGGCGCAGGAATACCGCGCCGATTGAGAGCAGGTCCTTGGCAATTGTCTTCTCCATGAGGGTTGTCCTCCTTTATGTCGTTGCGTTACCCAATGAACGCCTTCAAGCAACGCTCATACGCCGCCGCCGGGTCCGGCGCGGCCGTGATCGGCCTGCCAACCACGATGTAGTCGCTGCCGCCTTCCCGCGCCTTTTCCGGCGTCATGACGCGCACCTGGTCCTGGACGTCTCCGTCCGCGAATCGGATGCCCGGCGTCACGGTCAGAAACCCACAGCCGCAGGCGTCTTTCACCAGCCGCGCCTCCAGCGGCGAGCACACCACGCCGTCCAGACCCGCCGCCTTGGCGTTCTGGGCGTACTTCGCCACCGCCTCGGGCATGGTGGCGTCGATGAGCAGCTCATCCCGCATGCGCTGCTCGGACGTGCTCGTCAGCTGCGTCACCGCCAGCAGCAGCGGCCTGGTGCCGTCCGCCCGGGTCAGCCCCTCCACGGCAGCCTTCATCATCTCGATGGTCCCCGCCGCGTGCAGGTTCGTCATGTCCACGTCCAGCCTGGACAGCACCTTCATGGCGGACTTCACGGTGTTCGGGATGTCGTGCAGCTTCAGGTCCAGGAAAACCTTGTGGCCCCGCGCCTTCACCTGGCGTACGATCTCCGGCCCCTCGGCGTAGTACAGCTCCATGCCGATCTTCACGAACGGCTTCGCGCCTGTGAACTTGTCGAGAAACTCAAACACCTGATCCGCCGCCCCAAAGTCCAGTGCGATGATCACGTCCCTGTTCATACCCTCGCGCCTCCTATGATGTCCGCCAAGCGGTTGATCCCATATTTGCCCATTGTCAACGGCAGTTCCTCGATGATGCGCCTGCAGGCATAGGGATCGCGCAGGTTTTCCGCGCCCACCTGCACGGCTGTGGCCCCCGCCAGCATCATCTCAATGACGTCCTCAGGCGTCGCCACGCCGCCCATGCCCATCACCGGGATGCCCACCGCGCACGCGACCTGATACACCATCCGCAGCGCCACCGGGAAGATCGCGCGCCCCGAGAACCCGCCCATGGTGTTCGCGATGACCGGCTGCTTCGATTTGAGGTCGATCCGCATGCCCAGCAGCGTGTTGATCAGGCTGATCCCGTCCGCGCCCGCGTCCTCGCAGGCCCGGGCGATGGCGACGATGTCCGTCACATTCGGCGTCAGCTTGATGAAAACCGGCTTGGTGGTCACCTTTTTGACCGCCGATGTGACCTCGGCCGCCAGCGCCGGGTCCGTGCCGAAGCTCATGCCGCCGTGGCTGACGTTGGGGCAGGACACGTTGATCTCCAGGATCTCCACCTGTGGCTCCCTGTCGATCAGCGCCGCGCAGTACTGGTATTCCTCCACGGAAAACCCGCTGATGTTGGCGATGATGGGTTTGTGATAGTGCTCGCGCATACTCGGCAGCTCGTGCTCAATCACATGGTGCACGCCGGGATTCTGCAGCCCCACAGCGTTGATCATGCCGGATGTGCACTCGGCGATGCGGGGCGTGGGGTTGCCGAACCGGGCGTCCTTTGTCATGCCCTTGACACTGATCGCGCCCAGGATGTTGAGGTCGTAATGCTGTCGGTTTTCCTCGCCGAATCCGAACGTGCCGCTGGCGGGGATGATCGGATTATCCAGCGCGACGCCCGCTAGGTTTACGCTTAGGTCCGCCACAGGATCGCCTCCTTCCTGATGACCGGCCCTTCGACGCAGATGCGCACGCTGCCGGTGAGGGTCTGGCAGGAGCAGCCCATGCACGCGCCGAACCCGCAGCCCATGCGCTCCTCGAAGCTGAACTGGCCGGGGATGTCGCCCGAGGCCCTGTACACGGCGCGGAGCATCGGCTCGGGGCCGCAGGTGAAGACGTGGTCGTAGGCGAGGTTTTCCATGGGCGCGGTGGCGAAGCCCTTGACGCCGCAGCTGCCATCGGCGGTGCAGACGATGACGTCCGCGCCGAGGGCCCTGAACTCTGCTTCATAAAACAGCTCCGAGGCGGTGTTGAACCCGAGGATCACCGTGGGCTTTTTCCCCCTGGCAATCAGCGCTTTGGCGAGGCCGTACAACGGCGGCACGCCCACCCCGCCGCCCACCAGCAGCGGCGACCGCGCCTCGACATCCGGATCGAATCCGTTGCCCAGGCCGGTGAGCAGGTCGAGTTCATCGCCCTTGACCAAGCGCGACATGGCCTCCGTGCCGTGGCCTACCACCTTGTAGATCAGCGTCATGCCCATCGTGTCCCAGTCGCAGACCGAGATGGGGCGGCGCAGGAAGAACCCGTCCAGCCGGATGTTCACGAACTGGCCGGGCCGGGTGTGCTTTGAGGTGTCGCCCAGCAGGCGCAGCCGGTAGACCGACGGCGCGATGGGGCGGTTTTCCTGGATGGTGAAGCGCATGTGTTGACCTCCGTGTCGTTCGTTGTGATGCGCGGCGTTAGCGCGGGCGGGGTTCCACCATCGCCCGCGCTACCGTCGCGCTTCAAAGGCAATCCCCCCGCCGACCACCGTCAGCATCGTCTGCCCAATCACCCTGTCCCCCTCAAACGGCGTCGCCTTACCCATCGACGCGAATGCCGCCGGGTCCACGACCCACTCGGCATCGAGGTCGAACGCCGTCAGGTCCGCCGCCATCCCCGCCTCGATCTCCCCGCCGCTGAGCCCGAACCGCGCCCTCGGCGCCACCGCCATCAGTTCGACCAGCCGCGCCAGCGTCAGCGTCCCCGTCCGCACGAACCGCGTGTACAGTTCCGCGAACGCGGTCTCCAGCCCCACCACGCCCATCGCGCTGCCGGCCAGCCCCTTGCTCTTTTCCTCGGCGCTGTGAGGCGCGTGGTCCGTGGCGATCATGTCGATGGTGCCGTCCAGCAGCCCCTCGATCAGTGCCGCCCTGTCCTCGACCGCTCGGATCGGCGGGTTCATCTTGAACCGGCCATCGTCCCTAATATCCGCGTCTGACAAGGCCAGATAATGCGGCCCCGTCTCGCAGCTCACGTTCGCGCCCTCCGCCTTCGCCGCGCGGATCAGCGCCACCGATTCCTTGGTGGACACGTGGCACACGTGGTACTTGCAACCGGTTTCCTTCGCCAGCCGCAGGTCGCGCTCCACCATCGCCCATTCGCTGCGGCTGTTGATGCCGATGAGGCCATACTTCCGCGCCGACGCGCCGCCGTGGACCGATCCGCCGGGGACCAATTCCCGATCGTCCTCGCAGTGCGCCGCGATGATCAACCCCAGTGCCTTCGCCCGCAGCATCGCCTCGCGCATCAGGCCCTCGTCCTGCACGCCGCGCCCGTCGTCGCTGAGGCCGCAGACCAGGCCCTTCATGCCCGCGTAGTCCGCCAGCGCGCCGTCGCCTTTTTGGCCCGCCGTCAGCGTGCCGTAGGGATAAACCCGCACCCGCGCGTCCCGCCGGATGATCTCCAGCTGTGCCTGTACAGACTCCGCGCAGTCCGGCGCGGGATTCAGGTTGGGCATGGCGCAGACCGCCGTGTAGCCGCCCCGGGCCGCCGCCTCCGTGCCGGTCCGGATGGTCTCTTTATACGAAAAACCCGGCTCCCGAAGATGCACATGCACATCGACGAGGCCGGGAAACAGGTAGCCCTTGGAGAGATCCACGACGCGGTCAAAATGAATTGGATCGATTCGGGGCGAAACACTTTCGATCACACCGCCCGAAATGGCGACATCGCAGACGGCAAAACCGCCCTGCCGGTGCACCTTCGCTTGGGACAACAACAGCCGCATGGCCCTCTCCCCTTTGCGCATTTCGACCTATTATACAGGGGAACTGGGCTGGGGTCAAGTCAAGATTGTGTTGATTTGGGGGATGTGGTTTGAGGAAGGTCCTTCGTTGGCGCTCAGGATGACGGCACGGGGGAGGCCGGATGCACCGCCGTCTCTGTTTATGCGCAGGCTGCGCTTCATCCCAACACATAACTTGCCTTTTCGAACCTGCCACGCTATAATGAAATGATCGGTTATGAAGGGGGATTGCGGATGGCTGAATATGTCATTGCCGTGGACGCCATGGGCGGGGACAACGCGCCGGAGGCGATTGTGCAGGGGTCCATCGACGCGCTGAGGCAGTTTCCCGACGTGCGGCTGATGCTGTTCGGGCCGAAGGCGCAGATCGGGGCGCTGACCCAAGGCGCGTCCGATGTGGCGTCGCGATTTGAGGTGCTGGACGCGCCGGAGGTGATCTCGCTGCACGAATCGCCCACGCTGGCGATCCGGCGCAAGCTCAACTCTTCGCTGGTGCAGGCCATGCTGGCGGTGAAGGACGGCCGGGCCCAGGCCGTGGTCTCTGCAGGCTCCACGGGCGCGATCCTGGCGGGCGGCATGTTCCGGGTGGGCCGGATTCCCGGGCTGGACAGGCCCGCGCTGGCGCCGCTGGTGCCGGGCCGAAAAAAGCCGTTCTTGCTGATCGACGCGGGCGCGAATGTGGACTGCCAGCCCCGATTCCTGGAGCAGTTCGGGCTGATGGGCTCGGTCTACATGAAGCAGGTCCAGGGCGTGGCGGAGCCGAATGTTTGCCTCGCGAACATCGGCGAGGAGCCGGAAAAGGGCGACCAACTGGTGAAGGATGCCCATCAATTGATGAGCGCTCAGACCGCGTACAAGTTCTCGGGCAATGTCGAGGCGCGGGAGATTCCCATGGGCCAGGCGGACGTGGTGGTCTGCGACGGGTTCGTGGGCAATGTGATCCTGAAATATACAGAGGGGCTGGCGTCGGCGCTGATGGGCCTTTTGAAGGACGCGATGATGCAATCGGCGCGGTCCAAGATCGGCGCGATGCTGCTGAAGCCGGCGCTGAAATCGTTCAAGAACATCATGAACACCGAGGAGCACGGCGGCGGCCCGCTGCTCGGGTGCAGAGGTGCGGTGATCAAGGCCCACGGCAACAGCTCCGCCAAGGCGTTCATGAACGCCATCCGCCAGGCGCGCAAGATGGTCGAGGGCGACGTGGTCGGACAGATCGAGCGGGGCCTTTCGGGCCTGTCCGCGAAGGATGCGAATCAAAATGAGCAGGAGGGTCTATAATCATGATCTACGACAAAGTGGTGGAACTGATCTGCGAACAGCTGCCTGTGAAGAAGGAAAAGATCACGCTGGACTCACGGCTGCTGGAGGACCTGGGCGCGGACAGCGCGAACGTGATGATCCTGGTGATGGACCTGGAGCAGGCGTTCGACATCACGGTGGACGACGACGTGCTGGCGGGCATCCACACCGTGGGCGACATCGTCAACTATCTGAAGGAACACACGGACAAGGACTGACAAGATGGAATTATCACAGTTTATGGAGCGGCTCGGGTACTGGTTCCGGGACGAAACACTGCTGGCGGTGGCGCTGACGCACCCGTCGTACGGCGTGGAGCACGACGTGCAGCACTATCAGCGGCTGGAGTTTCTGGGCGACGCGGTGCTGGAGCTGGCGGTTTCGAGGCATCTGTACCTGCATCAGCAGGACCTGAGCGAAGGCAAGCTTACGCGCATCCGCGCCGCGTTGGTGCGTGAGGAATCGCTGTTTTCGGCGGCGCGCCCGCTGGGCATCCGTGAGATGGTGCGCCTCTCCAGCGGCGAGGAGCGCAGCAGGGGCCGGGACAAGCCGTCGATCATCTCGGACGTGTTCGAGGCGATCTTGGGCGCGGTGTACCTGGACGGCGGGATCGACGAGGCGTGCGAGCTGGTGTATCGGGCGCTGGGCGAGCGGCTGACGAAGGTCAGCATCGAGGAAGACCCGCTGGACTACAAGACGCGGCTGCAGGAAGCGGTGCAGTCAGCGGGCGGGATCACGCCCACCTACGAGCAGACCGGCCAGGGCGGCACGCCGCACAGGCCGCATTTTGAGATGCGCGTGTTGAGCGGCGACGCGGAGATCGGCCGCGGCAGCGGCCAGAGCAAGCGCGGTGCGCAGCAGGAAGCCGCAAGGGACGCCCTGAGCAGGATGTAGGGGACGTCGCTCACGCGGGGGCGGAACGCCACGGAGGGCGTTCCCTACAGTGTGAGCGCAATTCATCGCCTCGATCGAGGCCGTAGGGAACGGCCCCCGTGCCGTTCCGCCCCACCCTCAGGCGCACAGCCGGTCGCCGCAGCGATCGGCCACCGGATCGCGCGGCACAACCCATGCCAAGCACCCAAGCCGACCGCGGTCCCCCCTGCGGGAGCGCGCAGCGCGACCCACGCCCTGCCGCGCTCAAGCACAGCGAAGCGAAACCAGGGAGTCCAGAGGGACTTAGTCCCTCTGGCGGAGGTCCAGGAGGCAGCGCCTCATGGCGTCCCCCCTTTACAAAAGGAGACCACCTCATTTGCGGTTAAAACGACTGGAAATCCAAGGCTTCAAGTCCTTTGCGGACCGGACGGTGATGACGTTTGAGGACGGGATCACCGGCATTGTGGGTCCGAACGGATGCGGAAAGAGCAATATATCGGACGCGGTCCGCTGGGTGCTGGGCGAACAGAGCGCGAAGACGCTGCGCGGCGCAAAGATGGAGGACGTCATCTTCAACGGCACGGAGAAGCGCCGGAAGTTGTCGTACTGCGAAGTGGCGCTGGTCTTCGACAACGAGGACCGGGCGCTGGGCGTCGATTATTCAGAGGTCGCGGTGGCGCGTCGGGTCTATCGCAACGGAGACAGTGAGTACTCGGTGAACAAGGTGCAGTGCAGGCTCAAGGACGTCATCGAGCTGTTCCGCGACACGGGCATCGGCAAGGAAGGGTATTCGCTGATCGGGCAGGGCCGGATCGATGAGATCCTGTCGGTCAAGTCCGAGGACAGGCGCCAGATCTTCGAGGAAGCGGCGGGCATTGTGAAATACAAGGCCCGGAAAACAGAGGCCGAGCGGCGCATTGAAAACACGCGGGCGAACCTGGAGCGCGTGGACGACATCATCTCGGAGCTCGGCCTGCGCATGGAGCCGCTGCGCCAGCAGGCGGAGGACGCCCGGGAATATCTGCAGCTCACGGACGAGCTGAAAAAGCTGGAATTGAACGTGTTCCTGGTCCGGTCCGAGCGCTATCAGGAGCGCCTCAAAGAGCTTTCCCAGTCCATGGAATCCATGAAAACCGCGCTGGAGGACGCCGAAGCGGAGCACGCCAAGGCCGAGGAGGAGCGCGAGATCGGCCAGGAGAGCCTGTCGCTGCTGGAGGCCCAGGCTGCGGACAGCCGCGAGCACGTGCAGGACATGATCCGCGTTGTGGAGGCGGGCGAGGGCCAGGTCAAGGTGGTGGGCGAGCGCATCACGGCCGCAAAGCGTGACCATGAGCGGCTCACCGCGGACCTGCGCGCGGCGGAGCAGGGCGAGGGCGGCGTGGACAAGCAGCTTGCGCTGCTGTCTGACCGCATCGAGATCGAGGCGGGCCAGATCGAGTCCGCGTCTGCACAGCTCAAGGCCGACGAGGCTGAACTCAGCCGCAGGGAAGGCGCTTTATCAGAGAGCGAGGCCCACATCGAGCAGCTCAAATCAGAGCTGATCGACGCCATGAACAAGCTGTCCGACGTGCGCAGCGAGCAGGCGCGGCTGTCGGCCATGCGGGACGCGCTGCAGGCGCGAATCGCCTCGTTGAACGAAGAAAAAAGCCTCGGCGAGGGCGACGGCGGGCAACTGCAGGCCCGGGCGGACGACGCCAAGCAGCGGTACGAGATGGAGCTGGCCGAAAAAGAGGCGCTGGAGCAGCAGGTGTCGGAGTCCGTGGAGCGCGTGCGCGCGCTGGGTGAGCGCACGGAGGAGCTGACCGACGCGGTCCAGAAGTTGACCGCCCGCCGCCAGGAACTGACGGCGCGGCTGAAGGTGCTGGAGGAGATGCAGCGCGACTATGAGGGCTATCAGCACTCGGTGAAAAACGTGCTGCTGCAGGCGCGCCGCCAGGCCAATGCCGGCGTGCACGGCGTGGTCGCGAACCTGATCACCGTGCCCAAGGACCTGGAGCGGGCCATCGACATGGTGCTGGGCGGCGCGCTGCAGAATGTGGTGGTGGACCGCGAGGAAGACGCCAAGCGCATGATCGACTACCTGAGGAGCAACCGGCTGGGCCGCGCCACGTTCCTGCCGATCTCGGCGGTGCGCGGGCGGACACTGGACCAGAATGAAAGACAAGTGCTGTCCATGCCTGGCTGTATGGGTCTGGCCAGCGAGCTGATCAGCTACGACAATCAGTATCAGGGCGTCATCGACAACCTGCTGGGCAGGACGGTGGTCGCCAAAGACCTGGACGCGGGCATCCAGATCATGCGGGCCGGCCGCCACCAGTTCCGGCTGGTCACGCTGGACGGCGACGTCATGCACAGCGGCGGATCGATGTCCGGCGGCAGCGTGCAGAGCCGGGTCACCAGCCTGCTGTCCCGGGAGCGCGAGGTGGCGGAGCACAGGGCGGAGCTGGCGCAGACCGAGGAATCGTTGCGGCATGCGCAGACGGACCTGAGCGCCATGGACGTGGACCGCCAGGAGCTCAAGCGCGAGCGCTCAGAACTCTACGATAAGCTGCACCAGCAGGAGATCGCCTGCGCCCGGGACGAGGCGCACCTCAAGGCCGCGTCGGACGAGCTGTCCGCCCACCTGGAGCGCACGCAGCGCGTCGAGGGCGCGAAGAGCCAGCTCACAGAGCAGCTGACAGACGTCGTGCGTTCCCTGGACGGCCTCACGGGCCAGCAGTCCGGGGGTCAGGCGCAGCACGAGTCCAAGCAGCAGCAGATCGCGGAGATGCAGAAAAAACTGCTGACCCAGCGCACGGAGACCGCCGCGCTGCGCGAGCGCGTGCAGAACGCCCGGATCGCGCTGGCGGCCCAGGAGCGCGGGCTGCAGTCGCTGACGGCGGACCACAAGCGGCTCACGCTGCAGCGAACCGACATCGCGCGGCTGCTCACGGACAATGTGGCGCTGCTGAAGGATTGCGAGGCGGGCCTGGCCATGGATGAGGCGCAACTGGCCCGGGACCAGGCGGCGCTCCAGCAGAGCAAGGCCGAGCTGGACGCGCTGCGCGAGGCGTTCCGCGCCATCGATGAAAAGCGCACGGGCATGCAGGCGCGTCTGCGCGAGCTGAACGAGACGATCGACCGGTTGCGGGCGCAGGCGGACGAGGTCACGGACAAAGCCCACCGCGCGGAGATGCAGCTGCAGCGGATCGAGGCCGAATACCAGCAGATGACGGACCGGATCTGGGAGGACTACGAGCTGTCGCTTGAGGGCGCGGAGACGTACCGGGAGGTTGATTTCAAGCTCACCGAATCCGAAAAGCGCATCGCCCAGATCAAGGCGCGCATCCGCCAGATGGGCAGCGTGAACGTGGCGGCGGTGGAGGAATACCGGGCTACAGGCGCGCGTTACGAGGAGCTGACACGCCAGCGCGACGACCTGCTGAAGGCCGAGCTGGACCTGCAGGGGATCATCGACGAGCTGGTCCGGAAAATGGAGCGCCAGTTCCGGGCCCAGTTCGAGGTGCTGAACCTGAACTTCCAGAAGACCTTCGTGCAGCTTTTCGGCGGCGGCCAGGCGGAGCTGCGGCTCTCAGACCCCAAGGACGCGCTTGGGAGCGGCATCGAGATTGTGGCGCAGCCGCCTGGGAAAAAGCTGCAGCTGCTCAGCCTGCTTTCGGGCGGCGAGCGCGCGCTGACGGCCATCGCGATCTTGTTCGCGATGCTGCTGCTGAAGCCCACGCCGTTCTGCTTCCTGGACGAGATTGAGGCCGCGCTGGACGATGCGAACATCGACCACTATGCGGAGTTCCTGAAGGAGTTCAGCAAGAAGACGCAGTTCGTGGTCGTGACCCACAGAAAGGGCACCATGGAGCGCTGCGACGCGCTGTACGGCGTCGCGATGGAGGAAAAGGGCGTCAGCCGGATGGTGTCGGTCCGGCTGAGCGAGGCGCTGCAGGCGGTGTAGTGATTGATCCATCCTCCCCGCCCCGGGAAAGGGGGGGGCGCCCGGGGCCAAGCAGGAAAACAAGGAAATGTTAAATTTAATTTGGGCAGTGGCGCGCGGAGAGAGGAGGCGGGGGGGGGGG
>JAVBUD010000145.1:0-4557 GCA_031555755.1 Eubacteriales bacterium
AAGGACCTTCCTCAAACTTGATCCCCATTCAGTTTGAGGAAGGTCCTTCGCTGCGCTCAGGATGACGGCGTGTTGGGCGGATGGCCAAGACAATCAATCCATCTTTAAGACCGCCATGAACGCCTCGCTGGGCACTTCCACGCTGCCGACCTGCCTCATGCGCTTCTTGCCTTCCTTTTGCTTCTCCAGCAGCTTCTTTTTGCGCGTGATGTCGCCGCCATAGCACTTCGCCAGCACGTCCTTGCGCAGCGCCTTCACGGTCTCCCGGGCGATCACCTTGCCGCCGATGGCCGCCTGGATCGGGATCTCGAACATCTGGCGCGGGATCGCGTCCTTGAGTTTTTCGGCGATGGACCGTCCCCTGGCATAGGCCCGGTCCCGGTGCACGATGATCGACAGCGCGTCGCAGGTGTCGCCGTTCAGCAGCATGTCCAGCCGCACCAGGTCGCTCTTTTCGTACTCCTTCAGCTCGTAATCGAACGACGCATAGCCCCGCGTGCGGCTCTTGAGCTGGTCAAAGAAGTCATAGATGACCTCGTTCAGCGGCAGCGTGTAGTTGACCAGCACGCGGCCGCCCTCGATGTATTTCATGTCCTTGAACACGCCGCGCTTGTCCTGGCACAGCTCCATGATCGCGCCCACGAACTCCTGCGGCGTGATGATCTGGGCGGCCACGAACGGCTCTTCCATGTAGTCGATCTCCTGCACGGGCGGCAGGTTCGTGGGGTTGTCGATGGTCAGGCGCTCACCCGATGTGGTGACGATGTTGTACACGACGCTGGGCGCGGTGGTGACCAGGTCCAGGTCGAACTCGCGCTCCAGCCGCTCCTGGATGATCTCCATGTGCAGCAGCCCCAGAAAACCGCACCGGAACCCGTAGCCCAGCGCCACGGAGGTCTCCGGGTCGAACTGCAGCGCAGCGTCGTTCAGCCGCAGCCGCTCCAGCGCGTCGCGCAGGTCGCCATAGTCCGCGCCGTCGGCAGTGTAGATGCCGCAGTAGACCATGGGCTGCGCCTTTTTGTAGCCGGGCAGCGGCGCCTTCGCGGGCCGGTCCGCGCCGGTGATGGTGTCGCCCACGTGGATGTCGGCGATGTCCTTGATGGACGCCGCGATGTAGCCCACCTCGCCCGCCGAAAGCTGCTGCTGGGGCCGGTAGCCGCCGGGCAGGAACGCGCCCAGCTCCACCACGTCGAACTCGCGCGCGCTGGCCATCATGCGGATGCGGTCGCCGACCTTGACGATGCCCTCCATGACCCGCACGGAGGAGATCGCGCCGCGGTAGTTGTCGTAGTAGCTGTCGAAAATTAGCGCCTTCAGCGCTGCGCCCATGTCGCCCTTGGGCGGCGGCACGCCCGTGACGATCTGCTTGAGCACGTCCTCGATGCCGATGCCCTGCTTGGCCGAGACCAGCGGACAACCCTCGGTGTCCAGCCCGATCTCGTCCTCGATCTCCTTTTTCACCACCTCCGGCTGGGCCGACGGCAGGTCGATCTTGTTGATCACGGGCAGGATCTCCAGGTTGTGGTCCAGCGCCATGTACACATTCGCCAGCGTCTGGGCCTCGATGCCCTGGCTGGCGTCCACCACCAAAATCGCGCCCTCACAGGCGGCCAGCGCCCGCGACACCTCGTACGTGAAGTCCACGTGGCCGGGGGTGTCGATCAAGTTCAGCTCATAGGTCTCGCCGTCCAGCACATAGGGGAGCCGCACGGCCTTGGACTTGATGGTGATGCCCCGCTCGCGCTCCAGCTCCATGGAGTCCAGCACCTGCGCCTGCATGTCGCGCTGGGTCATGACGCCCGTCTGCAGCAGCAGCTGGTCCGCCAACGTGCTCTTGCCATGGTCGATGTGGGCGATGATGCAAAAATTGCGGATGTTTGCTTGATTGATGGCCAACGGGTTGTCCTCCCGTACGTATCGAATGGGTCTGCTTCCTTATAATACAGGATCGTTGTGTTAAGTGCAAGCATGAGCGCCATGGCATGTTGGCTCATCCACCCTCGCGCGGTCATCCTGAGCGTCAGCGAAGGACCTTCCTCAAACTTCCGGTTCCCCATAATTTGAAGAAGGTCCTTCGCTGACGCTCAGGATGACCGCGTTCGAGAGATGCGCGGCCGTTTTGCTGCTATCCGCCCGCCAAAATAGCACCCATTTCGCGTTAACTCGAGCCAAAATTCAAAACTACACCGCTTCTCAATCCATCGTTTACATGAATCCGCGCCGACATAACTTCCACGAAATCGTTTGACAACATGCTGGCAGTATACTGACAGTGTCGGAAAGCGAATGATGCGCCGACAGAGCCGATGACCCACAAGAAGGAGGGATTTGTCATGAAGCTCACGCTGAAACTCAAGAACCCCAACGAAATCAAGAAGTTCGTCGACATCACTTCACAGTTCGGTGAGGACCTGTCTTTGGTGCACGACCGCTATGTCGTGGACGCGAAGTCGATCCTGGGCATCTTCTCGATGGACCTCAGCCAGCCGATCGATCTGGTGAGCGAGACCGAGAATGAGAACCTGAAGGTCGCCCTGAAGGATTTCGTGGTCGCTTAAACCGGCGGCCGGGACGTCAGGCGCGGTGAAAAAGCCGCGATGCTGATGCGCTCAATGGGGTTCGCAAGGACCCTTGAACATAAAGCGAGGGACCGAGGCCATGCGCCTCGGTCCCTCGCTTTGTTTCATGTTGGTGCCCATCCCCACCCACGCCGTCATCCTGAGCGCAGCGAAGGACCTTCCTCAAATTTGCCGTTCTATGAGTTTGAAGAAGATCCTTCGCTTACGCTCAAGATGACGGCGTGGGTGGGGATGATCCTTTACGCATCCCCGCTCCCCTTCCACTGCGCCAGCACAATCGCCGCGAACACCAGCCCGCACCCGAACAGCTCCCGCCCCGTCATCGCCTGCCCCAGCAGCGCCCACCCGGCCAGCGCCGCGAACACAGACTCCAGGCTCATCAGCAGGCTCGCTACCACGGGATTGACATCTTTCTGCGCGATGATCTGCAGCGTATACCCCCCACCGCAGCTCAGCAGCCCCGAATACAACATCGGCGCCAGCGCGCCCTGCACAGCGGGCCAGCTGATCACTTCGCCCGTGAAATGCGCCAACGCCAGCGACAGCGCGCCGCTGACCAGGAACTGGATCATCGCCATCATCACGCCGTCCACCTTGGGCGAAAAATAATCGATCACCATGATGTGCACCGCGAACATGCCCGCCGACGCCAGCACCAGCAGGTCCCCAACAGAGACCGCCTCCGCGCCGCGCATCGTCAGCAGGAACATGCCCAGCACGGCCACCGCCACGGCCACCCAGAACCATTTCGAAACCTTTTTCCCCAGGCACAGCCCGATCAGCGGCACGATCAAGATGTACAGCGCCGTGATGAACCCGGCCTTGCCCACGGTCGTGTACAGCAACCCCGCCTGCTGCAGATTGCTGGCTACGCACAACACGGCGCCGCAAATCGCGCCGCCAATGAGCAGCGACCGCATGTCCCCCGTCGCGCCGCCAACCCGCCTGCGATTCCACAGCGCCACAGGCAGCACCGCAAGCGCCCCCACCAGCGTCCGAAGCCCATTGAAACTGAACGACCCCAGATGGTCCAGCCCCATCCGCTGGGCCACAAACGCCACACCCCAAATCAGCGCCGTCAACATGAGCAGCAAATTGCCGCGCAATGCCTTGCCCTTCATCTGTACATGCCCCCTTTGGAAAGTGCCGATGGACATCATATCATTTCGCGATCCAAATTGTCAAATGGACCGAACGAAGGATCTTCCTCAAAGATTGAAGAAGATCCTTCGCCGCGCTCAGGTCAATGCCTGGGCCAAGATGGTCATATGGCCGTTACACCGCCACGATGCCCGTGATATACAACGACGCATTGACCGTGTTCGGGAACGCGCCGGTGACCAACACCGCGTTGTTGACCGGGTCTACGGTGCGCAGCTGCAGGAGTGCGGGCACGGCGCCCGCCAGTTGGAACAGCACGGTGCCGCGGATCTGGACCGGTGCGTCCTGAGAGGTGTACCGCGAGCCGGGCACCTCCACGCCGTTGAGGAACAGCGCCAGCGTGGTGTTGACGTTGAACGGGATGAACGAATAATCCACTCGATAAAAACCGTTCAGCGACAGCTGCAGCGTGTCGTTGCCGATCAGCGTGATGCCGGGCACGAACGCGCCGGGGACCGGCGGCTGATCAAATTCGATGGCCTCGTTGGGCACGAATTCGTTGCCGCCATAGTTGTAGAGATACATTTCGTTAAACAGCACGCCCGGGCCCTGCGGTCCTTGCACGCCTTGGGTACCCGTCGCGCCCGTGGCGCCCGTCGGGCCGGGCGTACCCACGCCGCTGGCGCCCGTCGCGCCGGTTGCGCCCGTCGCGCCGGTCGGGCCAGTCACGCCAACGCCCGCAGTGCCGGTCGCACCCGTCGCGCCAGTGGCGCCGGTCGCGCCCGTCGCGCCGGTCGCGCCGGTCGTGCCCGTGACGCCCTGAATGCCCTGAATGCCCTGGACGCCCTGGGGTCCGGTCGCGCCAATCGGGCCAGTG
>JAVBUD010000038.1:0-3637 GCA_031555755.1 Eubacteriales bacterium
CCCCCCCCACCGCTGTCTTCTGGAGCGCTGCTATGGACCTACCTCTATAAACCTGCATGGTCCTGCGCTGCCCACCGGTTGACGGCGTAGGGGGGAACGGATGGACTCCACCCGCTCCCCTACTCCGCCCAGGCCAAATACATCTCTTCCATCCTCAGCGGCTCCACCCGCCCCTCCGACACCTCTGCGATCCCCTTCACAAGCCCATCCTCATCCTCGCACCGCACGATCAGCGTGATCATGATCGTCTCGCCGAACGCCTTGTCTTCGACGACCACCGGCTGGTCCTTCAGATGGTGCTCGATCCTGCCCAGCGCGGGATACTGAACGTCCATCACATACCGCGCTGTGGGGTGCATCACGCCCACGCCAGACGCGTCCAGCGCCAGCTTCGCGCCCTCAGCGTACGCCCGGATCAGCCCGCCCGCGCCCAGCAGCACGCCGCCGAAATAGCGGGTGACCACCACGCAGGCGTTCACCACCTGACGGGCCTTCATCACCTCACTGATGGGCATGCCCGCCGTGCCGCCGGGTTCGCCGTCGTCATTGTAGCGCATGATGCCCGCGTTGGCGCCGATGATGTAGGCGTAGCAGTTGTGGTTGGCGTCCTTGTGCGCCTGGCGGATCTCGGCCAGAAAAGCCAGCGCCTCCTCCTCCGTCTCGCAGGGACAGCCGTGGCCGATGAAGCGCGACTTGTTCACGATGAACTCCGCCCGGTCGCGCCTCATCAGCGTCCTGTATGGCTTCAGGTTCATTTTAGCACGATCCTGTGGAAGCTTTTCTTGCCCTTCTTGATCAGCAGGCCCTCGCCCTGAAGCTGCGCCGCGTCAATACGGGCATCCACGTCGGTGACCTTCGTGTCGTCAATCGCGATCCCGCCCGCCTCGATGGTTTTGCGGGCCTCGCCCTTGGACTTGCACAGCCCGCACAGCGCCACCAGCGCCACAAGCCGGTTGTCCTCGCTGAGCTGCGCCTCGGTGATCTCGGTGGTGGGGATGGACCCGCCCATGCCGCCGCCGGAGAAGAGCGCCTCGGCGGCCTGCTGCGCCCTCTGCGCCTCGTCCTCGCCGTGGATCAGCTTGGTCACCTCGAACGCCAGCACGCGCTTGGCCTCGTTGATGGCGCTGCCCTCCATCGCGCCCAGCCGCCGCACCTCGTCCATGGGCAGGAACGTCAGCAGCCCCAGGCACTTTGCCACGTCCGCGTCGTCCACGTTGCGGAAGTACTGGTAGAAGTCGTACGGCGAGGTCTTCTCCGGCGAGAGCCACAGCGCGCCCTTGGCGGTCTTGCCCATCTTGACGCCGTCCGTAGTCAGCAGCAGTTTGAATGTCAGCGCAAACGCGGGCTTACCTTCCTTGCGCCGGATCAGGTCCGCGCCGGAGAGGATGTTGGACCACTGGTCGTCGCCGCCGGTCTGCAGCGTGCAGCCCTTTTCGTGGAACAGGTGCAGGAAGTCGTAGCTCTGCATCAGCATGTAGTTGAACTCCAGGAAAGTGAGTCCCCGCTCCAGCCGCTGCTTATAGCACTCAGCGGCGAGCATCCGGTTCACGCTGAACAGAGAGCCGATGTCGCGGATGAAGTCCACATAGTTCAGTTTCAATAGCCAGTCCGCGTTGTTCACGATCTCGGCGGCGTTGGCGCTGCCGCTGTCAAAGTCCAAAAACTTCAGCATCTGGCGCTTGATGCCCTCAATGTTCTGGTCAATCTGCTCGCGAGTCAGCATCTTGCGCAGATCGGTGCGGCCCGATGGGTCCCCGATCACCGCCGTGCCGCCGCCCATCAGCGCGATGGGCTTGTGGCCCGCCCGCTGCAGATGTGCCATGGCCATCACTGGGATGTAGTGGCCGATGTGCATACTGTCCGCCGTCGGGTCAAATCCGTTGTAAAACGTGACCATGCCCTCATCAAACGCCTTTTCCAGGTCCTCTTCGAAGGTGATCTGCGCCAAGAAACCGCGCTCGCGCAGGATGTCAAGTGCCTTGCTCATGATCTATTCCCCCATCTTTTCTTTCATCAGATCGCCCAGTATCGCCATGCCCTTTTCGATCACGGGCAGCTCGCTGTTGGAAAAATTCAGCCGAAGCGTGTTGTGGTGGCCGCCCTCGCAGTAGAAGTGTGTGCCCGGCACATACGCCACGCCGCGCTCCGTGGCCTCATTCAGCATCTCTGTGGCGTTTACGCCATCGGGCAGCTCGACCCACACGAACAGGCCGCCCTCGGGCCTGGTATACTTCGCGCCTTGAGGCCACTCAGCCAGCCCTTCCATCATCCTGTCGAGCTGCGCCCGATAGCTGCCACAGATCCGCGACAGATGCGCCGGCATCAACCCCTGCTGCAGGTACAACGCCACCGCCGCCTGGTTGAGCAGCGGCGAATGCACGTCCACCGACTGCTTGGCGATGACCATCTTGCGCATGAGCGGTGGGATGTCGCACACCAGATAGCCCACCCGCAGCCCCGGCGAGATCAGCTTGGAAAAGCTCCCGAGGTACACCACAAATCCGCCCTCGTCGAACGACTTGATGGACGGCAGCGGCTCGCCCTGATAGCGCAGGTCGCGGTACGGATCGTCCTCCGCCAGCACCACGCCGTACTCGTTCGCCAGATGCGCCAGCTTTTTTCTGCGCGCCACCGGCAGCGTGCGCCCCGTCGGGTTCTGGAACGTGGGGATCACGTACAGGATCTTCGGGCGGTGCAGCTTGATCAGCGCCTCGACCTCATCCGCGATCACGCCGTGCTCGTCCATGGGCATGGGCACCAACTTCGCACCATAGGTGTGCATCGTCTGCAGCGCGCCCAGGAACGTAGGGCTCTCCACCAGCATCACGTCGCCAGGATCGATCAGCGCCTTGCACAGCAGGTCCAACGCCTGCTGGCTGCCCTGGGTGGGCAAGGTGGTCTCGGCCGTAGCTTTCACGCCCGCCTCGGCCACGAACAGCGGGATCTGCGCCCGCAGCAGCGGAAAGCCCTCCGTGCCGCCATACTGCAGCAGGTTCGGGCCGTAGGCCTTCAGCGCCTGGGTCGCCATGTCGGCGATCACGTCCGGCTCCAGCGCCGACAGCGCGGGGTTGCCGCCCGCGAAGCTGATCATGTTGGGCCGCTGCAACAGGTGAAAAATGGCGCGGATGGCGCTGCCGGTCAGGGGCTGTATCTTTTGGGACAGCATGGATTCTTGGAACTGCATGGGGCCGCCTCCTCTACTTGTGGGTACAAAAAAGCCTTCCCCCGGAACACTCCAGGGGAAGGCGTCACGAACCGTGCGCGGTACCACTTCCCATTCGCCGCTCCATCAAGCGGCCTCGGGGCGCTGTATCGGGCGCAAGCCGGGCGGCGCTACCGGGCGGAAAACCGCCGTTCACGCGCCTGCTCAGGGAGGTATTCGCACCGGACCCGCCCGCCTCCTCGCACCGACCGGAGGCTCTCTTTGGGGCCGCATCTGGGGCTACTTGGTCCCGTCATCGCAGAGAGATTGGGATAAGGGTACCATGTTCGACGACGTTTGTCAAGCGCGTCAGGATGATAATTCGAGACCGACCCAGGAATGAGGCCTCTCTGTCATCGGGCCACCCACGCCGTCATCCTGAGCGCAGCGAAGGACCTTCCTCAATCTTTCATCCGGTCACTTTGACGAAGGTGC
>JAVBUD010000132.1:0-4056 GCA_031555755.1 Eubacteriales bacterium
AGGGGGATTAAATCCCCCTGGACCCCCTTGTTCCCTTCGGGGCACTATATCGGAGGTGTTGTTGTGATCAGGCTTACCCGCGATCGAGACTTCTATCGGACCATGTTTGCCGTCGCACTCCCCGCAGCCTTCCAAGCCCTCATCGCCCAGCTCGTCAACCTCGCCGACACCATGATGGTCGGCCGCCTCCCGGGCTTCGCCATGGCCGGCGTCGGCCAGACCGGCGAAATCGCCAACCTCTACGTCATGACCGTCTCAGGCCTCATCTCCGGTGCGTCCGTGCTCATCTCCCAGTACTGGGGCAAGCGCGACCTGCCGCGGATCAAAATGGTGTTCTCCATCGTGCTCACCATCGTCACCGCTCTCGCGACCCTCGTCGCGTTGCTGGTCTGGCGGTTCCCCGAACCCATCCTGCGCGCCTTCAACAGCGACCCCGCGGTCGTCGAGGCCGCGCTCCCCTACATCACCCTGTTCTGCTTTTCCTTCATCCCCTACGCCATCTCCCAGGCGCTCATCGGCATGCTCCGCTCCGTCGAGGTCGTGCGCGTCGCGCTCATCACCTCCGTGGTGGCGCTGTTCACCAACATCGGCCTGAACGCCGTGCTCATCTTCGGCTTGCTCGGCTTCCCCGCCATGGGCGTGCGCGGCGCGGCGCTGGCCACGCTGCTCGCCCGCTGCATCGAACTGTGCATCGTGTGGGTCTACGCGTTCAAGGTGCAGAAGACGCTGCCGCTGAAGGTCCGCGACCTGGCCCGCAGCGAGGGCTGGCTGTGGAAGGACTATGCCAAATACGGTCTGCCCGTGGGCCTGGGCGACGCGCAGTGGGCGCTGGTGGGCCTGGGGAAAACCTGGATCATCGGCCAGCTCGGCGGGCTGATGATCTCGGCCAACATCATCGCCAGCCAGATGCTGACCCTCGGCATGCTGTTCTGCTTCGCGCTCGCGAACGGCGCGTGCGTCGTGATCGGCAAGACCGTCGGCGCGGGCAACTACCAGAAGACCCGCGAGTACTCCAACTCCATCCAGGTCATGTTCCTGTGCTTCGGCGTGTTCTTTGCGGGGATCGTTTTCCTGCTGCGCGGCTGGTTCACCGGACTGTACGGGGCGGCCGCCGATGTGAGCCAGCTCGCCACCGCCATGATCGCACTCGGCGCGCCCACCATGATCGGCACCTGCTACCACGCCAGCTGCTTTGTGGGCATCAACCGCGGCGCGGGCGACAGCAAGTTCGTCATGTACGTGGACATCATCTGCGGCTGGCTGGTGGTGCTCCCAATCTCGTACCTCGCCGCCTTCGTGTGGCATGTGCCGCTGGCGTGGATGTTCCTGTTCCTGAGAATCGACCAGTGCTTCAAGTGGCTGATCGCGTTTATCCGGCTGCGCGGGGACAAGTGGATCAAGAATGTCACAAGAGCTTAGCGCATCGATAATGCGCGGTCATTCCCCAATCAGCGGTCATCCTGAGCGCAGCGAAGGACCTTCCGCAAAGTAAACCCCGTCGTGTCATCCTGAGCGAAGTCGAAGGATCTCCCCGCCCACAGGCGATGTCCCAGTGGGACGTCCGCTCACGCGGGGGAGCTCCTTCGACTTCGCTCAGGATGACACGGAGGGAAGGGCGACACGGACGAGGTTCAGTTTGAGGAAGGTCCTTCGCTGCGCTCAGGATGACGGCGCGGGGTGGGCGGTCGACAACACCAAGAACAGCCGTTAACGCTTGTTTTCCACCCTCCATTCATGATACAATGTCCCCATGCGAATGTATAGGCGGGGAGGATTATTGATCATGCAAATCGCGGTCAGTTCCTACAGTTTTTTGGGCGCCATGCGCGACGGCCGAATGACCCTGTTGGACGTGATCCCCAGGGCCAAGGAGATGGGGTTTGAGGGCGTCGAGATCGTGTGCCTGGGCGGCGACAGCAGCGAGATTCGAGGGAACGCGGACCAGCTCCGCGCCCTGGCGAAGGCGTATCAGTTGCCCATCGTGTCCTACATGACCAGCGGCGAGTTTTTGACCGGCGAGTTGGACGCGGAAGTGGAAAAAATGAAGCGCGAGGCGGACCTGTGCGCGCTGCTGGGCGCCAGCCGGATGCGCCACGACGCATGCTGGGACGTGCCGGAGGGCGCCAGCTTTGATTCGGTGCTGCCGCGCCTGGTGGAGGGCTATCGGCGCGTGACCGAGTACGCGGCGGGCATCGGCGTGCACACCATGATCGAAAACCACGGCCAGTTCATCCAGGAGCCGGCGCGGGTGGAGGCCATCGTCAAGGGCGTGGACCACAAAAACTTCGGCTGGCTGGTGGACATGGGCAACTTTTTGTGCGTGGACGAGGACCCGGCCCGCGCCGTGCAGGTGGGTATGCGCTACGCCGCCCATGTGCACGCCAAGGACTTCCATGCAAGGCCCAAAGAGTGGCCCGCGCCGGAACTGGGCTGGTTCAACACCCGCGGCGGCAACCATCTGCGCGGCGCGATGTTCGGCCACGGCAACATGGACCTGAGCCGCATCTTCCGCATCATCAAGGAATCCTCATACGACGGCTGGATCTCGCTGGAGTTCGAGGGCGTGGAGGACTGCCTGGTGGCGATACCCGAGAGCCTGAAAAACCTAAAAACCTATTTGGGAGGCTGACCGATGGACAACATCACCAGAGACGAGGCGCTCCAGCTCCTGAATGCGCCTGAACGGCTCGACAACCTGCGCAAGCTGGTGGAACGGGCGAAAAATGGCGAGCTGCCCATGCCCGTCACCACGAACGACGTCAACAACCACATCCACACCACCTACTCCTTCTCACCCTACTCCCCCACCGCCGCCGTGTGGTTCGCGTGGCAGGCGGGGCTGTGCACGGCGGGGCTGATGGACCACGACTCCATCGCCGGCGCGGAGGAGTTTCTAAAGGCTTGCGACATCTGCGGCATCGGCGGCACCATCGGCATCGAGGTGCGGCTGAACATGCGCGGCACGCCGTTCCACGATAAGCGCATCAACAACCCGGACCAGAACGGCTGCATGTACACCGCCATGCACGCCGTGCCCCACAACATGGCCAAGGTGCTGAACGACTTTTTCCAGCCGTACCGCATCCGCCGTAACGAGCGCAACAAGTGGATGGTCGGCGCCATCAACGAGCTGCTGGAGAAGTACGGCATCGCGATTGACTTTGACCGCGACGTGCTGCCGCTGTCCGAGTTCGCGAATGGCGGCACGGTGACCGAGCGCCACATCAGCAGGGCCTTGGCGCAAAAGATGATCGACATCACCGGCGGCGGGCAGAAGCTGGTTGACTTCATCAAGGGCACGCTGAACCTGCCGATCCCGGCGAAGATCGAGGAGCTGATTCTGCAGCAAGGCAATCCGTACATGGTGTACGACCTGCTGGGCTGGATCAAGTCAGAGCTGATCTCCCAGTTCTACGTGGACGCGGAGGACGAGCTGCTGTCGGTGTCGGAGTTCATCAAACTGACGGAATACGTGCACGCCATCAGCGCCCAGGCTTACTTGGGCGACGTGATCGGCACGTCCATCACGGGCGACAAGAAAACACAGTCGTTTGAGGACAGCTACCTAGACGAGCTGACCCAGTTCAACAAGGATGCGGGCTATCGCGCGCTCACCTTCGCGCCGTCCCGGAACACACCGGAGCAGGTGCAGCGGATTCGCGACCTGTGTGGAAAGCTGGGCTTCATGACGATCAGCGGCGAGGACATCAACAGCCCGCGCCAGTCCTTCGTGTGCGTCGCCCAGCGGGACCCGTCGTTCGCGGACCTGACGGACGCCGCCTGGGCGCTGATCGCGCACGAGCGGCTGGCGGCGGAGGACGTGGAGCAGGGGATGTTCAGCGCAAGCAGTGAAGAAAAGTGGCCCGACATCGACGCGCGCGTGAAGGCGTTCGCGGAGATGGGGCGGGTGATGGTGAAGAAGATATAGAGGTGAGAAACCAGGGCATCTCCCTCCCACGTCGTCATCATGAGCGCCGGGGATGAACCGACGCACACAGAATGCGAGTAGTTTTTGGTAGGTGGGTCGCGGCGCGCCGGGTGAGAGCGGGTGGGGGG
>JAVBUD010000123.1:0-16389 GCA_031555755.1 Eubacteriales bacterium
CACTCCCTCTTCACCCTCTCTCTTTGGTTTTCCTTTGTCCGTCGTTGCCCGTCCCCCGCCCCCCCGGGGGGGGGGCGGGGGCTGACGGGCTATAGGCATTGTTCAATTCGCGCCCGGTTCTTCACGATGAACATCAGCATCTTTCGGTTCGTCACGGCCAGTCCCTTGATGTACGGGTCGTCGATGCTCTCGAAGAAGGCACAACAGATGAACGAAATGGACAGCACCACATAGTACACGCTCTTCCACTCCGCCTCGCACAGCGGCGACGCCTCGTCATACCCGCGCAGGATCGCCCTCAGGATCCCCGGCCAGTCCTCATACCGCTCCTCGCTGCCGCCGCACTCGCTCAGGATGCCGGTGGCGGCGTAGCAGAGGTCGAACAGCCGCACGTTGCGCATGCAGTGGTCGAAATCGATGAACCCCGAGACCTGATCGCCCTCGAACATCAGGTTACTGGGGTTCGGGTCCCGGTGGATCAACTGGCGCGGCAGTTGCGGATCGAGCGCACCGAAGGTCTCCAAATAGTCGTCAAAGAACGCGTCGCCGAGGCCCAGGTTCCACTGTGCGTCCTGCTTACGCATCGAAGGCAGCGCCCAGTCCTTGCACTCCGCGTACGGGTCGTTTTCGCTGGTCTCGATCCGGCCTTCCACCGCCCGCAGCGCCCCATGCAGCGCCGCCAGCGCCCGCCCGGCCTGGTGCGCGTAGTCCTCGCCCTTCGGTCCGAACCACTGCTCGGCCTTGAACGGATCGCCCGGCACCCGCAGGACCAGCGCCACGAACAGGCCGTCCTGCTCCAGATAATCCCATCCATCGCCCGTTGGGATGGCGGTCGAGGCGGGCAATCCCTGCTCCGCCAGCAGCCCCGCCAGCTTCAGCACCTTCTTGAGCCTCAGCTCGTCGTCGTACAGCTTCAGCACCGCATCGTCCCCGATGCGGAACGAGGTGTCGCTCACGGTCTGGTCCTGGATGATCGGGATGTAGGAAATCGACTTATCCGCATACACCGGCCAGCACTTCAGCAGCCCTTTCAGCTCATTTTTCGTGGGCATGATGATTCTCTCCCATTCGGTCTCGGGCGGCAGCCCGGACGCGTAAATCTTCAGATAGGCCCGGGGCGAGCAGCCGTACATCCGCACGAACGCCTTGTAGAAACCGGCATAGGTGTCGAACCCGTAGCGCAGAACGGCGTCGATGGCGGTGGTACCAGCCGCCATTTCGCACAGCGCGCGGCGCAGACGTCGAGCCAACAGGTGGTGCGAGATCGTCGCGCCCACGGCGGCCTTGAACAGGCGCGCGAAGTGGCGCGGCGAATAGCCCGCCAGGGCGGCGAGTTCAGCTGGCTCAAGTTGCGCGTCCAGGTGCGCGTCGATGTACGCGAGCACCGGGGCGAGTTCTCGGGTTTGCACGGGTTGCCCCTCCTCTCTGTGAGGTCATCATAGCACAGGGCCGCGCCAAAAACATTTCCGGGGCGGGCAAGGTTTTGGAAGAGAGGGGCGAACCCCCTCCGGCCCTCACGGGCCACCTCCCCCTCACGGGAGAGGCAAGGAGGCCGCCCGCGTGAGCACGCGACCCAGCCCTGCCTCTCCCGTGAGGGGGAGGTGGCCGTGAGGGCCGGAGGGGGTTCGCCTCCCCTACCCCTCAATCACCACCTGCGTCCCCATCCCGCACAGCCCCCACACCACGTCCATATCCTCATCGTCCAGCGCCACGCACCCCGCCGTCCAGTCCCGGTCGCTGCCTCCGCCGTGCACCATGATAAAGCCGCCCATCGCGGTGTCCCACGGCGGCCGCTTCCCCTCCTTATCGGCGCTCAGGATGTCCAGATACGCCTCCGCCTTGATCACTTTCGCCCGAAGTCCGCGCGTGGCGTCCTCGGCGTTCGGGTACGTGAGCCCCAGCGCCAGGTGATAATTGCTGTTCGCGTTGCGGGTGCAGACGAAATACATCCCTTCCGGGGTGCGCCCGTCGCCCTCCCTCAACTTCTGCCCGACCGGCGACGACCCAAGCCCAATCTTCGCCGAAAAGACCGCCTCGCCATCGCGAAAGGCGGTCAGTTTCCGAGCGGCCTTCTCAATCCGCAGAAAGGTCATGCTACATTAGGTTTTCCGGATTCAGGCAAAGCAGGTCCTCCGCCACGAACAGCCCGTCTTTTCGGACCAGCTCGCCGTCGAAGTACATCTCGCCGCCGCCGTACTCCGGGGTCTGGATGCACACCAGGTCCCAATGGTTGGTGGAGTCGTTGCCGTTGGGGCACTCGTCATAACACTGGCCTGGGGTCAGGTGGAAGCTGCCCGCGATCTTTTCATCGAACAGGGTGTCTTTCATGGCCTTGGTGATGTACGGGTTCACGCCGATGGCGAACTCGCCCACATACCGCGCGCCCTCGTCCACATCCAGCACGCGGTTGATGCGCGCCGTGTCGTTGGCGGTGGCCTCGATGATCTTGCCATCTTTGAACACAAACCGGATGTTTTCGAAGGTGAACCCCTCGAAAACCGACGGCGTATTGTAGCAGAGCGTGCCGTTGATGCTGTCCCTGACCGGCGCGGTGAACACCTCGCCGTCGGGGATGTTCATCTCGCCCGCGCAGGCCTCGCACGGGATGTCCTTGATGGAGAATGTGAGGTCCGTGCCGGGGCCGGTGATGCGCACCTTATCCGTCCGGTTCAGTCGCGCCACCAGCGCCTGCATGGCGCGGCCCATCTTGGCGTAGTCCAGGTTGCACACGTCGAAGTAGAAGTCCTCGAACGCCTCGTTGGACATGCCGGCCAACTGCGCCATGGACGGCGACGGGTAGCGCAGCACGCACCATTTTTTCTTGAGCCGGATGTCGTCGTGCACGGGCGTCATGACCCGCTTTGAATACCGCTCGTTCTGCTCCTCCGGCACGTCGGCGGTCTCGTACTTGTTGTCGCCACTGCGCACGCCCAGGTAGGCGTCCATCTGCGCCATCAGGTGCGCCTCCGCCCCGGCCCAGATGTCGGCCTGCTCATCGCTGAGGCCCATCAACAGCGCCCGGTTCACAGCCATCTCCTTGATCCAGACGAAGGGCTGTCCGCCCGCCCTGTAGGCGGCCTCGACCAGGGCAGTGACCAGCGGGGCCTCGAATCCATAGTTCTCGATGAGCACCTTTTCGCCGGGTTTCAGCCGGACGGAGTTGTTGATGAGGTTGCTTGCCAGCGTCTCAATGCGCGGATCTCTCATGTCGATGTGTGCTCCCTTCCAGTGTGTTGATACAGGGGTATTATAACCCGAAGGCGGGGGCGGAATCAATGCTTTATTCCGAGCGGGTTTTGTGGTATGATATATGGTACCGAATCGAGCAGATGCGCCTGCGCCGTTTCATCACACAACGCTGCCTATGCCGTCATCCTGATGCGTCAGCCGAAGGATGACGGCGGGAATGGGGCGGGTGATGATAGCTGGATACAGGCTTACAAAGGAGACGATTCCATGCCCCTCAGCGCCTTTTCCGACCGGTTCGCCGCCTACGACGTGACGCCGGTCGAAAACCTGTTTCTGCTGGAATACATGCCCCACGCACCGGGGGACTATGTGCGCGTGTATCTGTACGGACTGATGCAGTGCCATCATCCGGACGCGGACGCCACGCTGGACGGCATGGCGAGGGTGCTGTCACTGAAGCCCGACCAGGTGCTGGCGGCGCTGCGCTATTGGGAACAGAAGGGCCTGGTGGTGGGCGTGTCGGACAACCCGCCCCAGTTCCGGTTCGAAAACGTGCGCTCGGCCATGATGAACGAGTCCGGATCGGACCCGCAGGGCGCGTATCAATACAAGGAATTTAACAACCAGCTGCAGAGCATGCTGGGCCTGCTGCACCCGCAGCAGTTCCAGAAGGCCATGGAGTGGGTGGAGGACCTCAAGCTGCCGACCGACGTGGTGCTGGCCATCGTGCGGGAAAAGCTGGACCAGCTCACCGAGGGCGGCGCGAGAAAGCGCTCGCTGCCCTATCTGTTCAAGGCGTTCGAGACCTGCGCCATGGAGTTTTCCGAGCGCGGGATCAAGACGAGCGCCGCAGCCATGAAAGAGCTGTCGCGCGGCAGGCCCGGCTACAAGCTGGCGATGAAGGTGCTGGACTACTACAACCTGCGCAGGAGCCCCACCACCGCCGAAGTGGAGCTGGCGGAAAAGTGGCTGAGCACGTGGAAGATGGACGAACGGGCGGTGATGGCGGGCCTGAAGCAGACTGCGAACGCCGCGAACCCGTCGTTTGCGTACCTGGACCGCATCCTGGAGCGCCACGCCGCGCCCGAGGGCGACGCGGCGGACCAGATTGAGCGCAGCAAGCAGCTCTTCGAGCTGACCAAGGCGCTGCTGACGGAGCTGGGCGAGGGCGCCCGCGCACCGTCGGCGGATCAGCTCGCCCAGGTACAGGCCTGGCTGGATCAGGGCTTTGAGCCCGCCGCGCTGGTCCGCGCCGCCGTGCGCTGCAGCCGAAGCGGGCGGCACGCCTTCGAGCAGCTGGCGATGGAGATCTCAAAATGGGGCCAGCTGGGCATCACCACCGCCGAAAAGGCTGAGCTGCACAACCAGCAGCTCACCGAGCTGCGCACATTGGCCACCGAGGTGTTCAGCCGCGCGGGTCTGGACCGGCGGCCCACCGAGGCGGACCTGAGTCAGCTCCGCGAGTGGCTCAAGCGCGCGCCCGCCGAACTGGTGCTGTACGCCGCCGAGTGCGCCAACGGGCTGAAGCTCCCGACCCGCGCCATGGCGAAGAACCTGGGCGATTGGGCGAGCAAGGGCATCGCCGACGTGGAGGCCGCCAAGGCCGAGCGCAAGGCGCGGACGCCCCAGCCCACCGGCCCCAGCAAGACCCAGCCGCCCAAGTCCGACGCGCAGGCCTACAAGCAGCGCACCTACGGCGAGGGGTTCTTCGATACATTCTTCGCGGACCTGAGCGACAGTGGAGAGGACGGCGATCAACCGTGACCGACATCGAGCGCCAGCTGGCCCAGGAATATGAGCAGCGCCGTCAGGAAAACGAGCGCCAGCGGGACGACCGGCTGCGGGCCGCACTGGCCCGCGACAGCGAGATCGGCGTGCTGCAGGACGCCCAGCGCCGCCGGTTCGCCAAGGCCACCCGCGACATGCTCGCGGACCGCGCGGACACCGCTGCCATCACCAACGCGCTGAAGCGCGACATCCACGCCATGCAGGTCCAGATCGAGGGCCGCTTGGCCGCGCTGGGCCTTCAAAAGGACGAGCTGGAGTTGCGCTGCCAGTGCCCCAAATGCGGCGACACCGGGTATCTGGGCGAGTTCGGCGGCGAGCTGTGTTCATGCCGCCGCCTGCGCAAGGTGCAGCTCATGCGCGAGGCGTCCGGCATCCAGAACGCGCTGGACCAGACCTTCGCCGCCTTCGACCGAAAAGCGTTCCCCGACGAGGAACAGTATAAGCGCACGCTGGCCGCGAAAAAGCGCTGCGAACAGTACGCGGACAACCTGTCCGCCGGCGGCAAGCTGAACCTGGTGCTGATGGGCGAGAGCGGGCTCGGGAAGACTTTTCTGCTCAACTGCGTGGCCGACCGCGCGATCCAGCTGGGCGTGCCCGCCATGGTCATGACCGCCTTTCACATGCTGGGCGCCATGCGCGACTACCATTTTGGCAACACCGCCGAGGGCAACCTGCTGGCCCAGATGACCAGCTGCGAGCTGCTGCTGATCGACGACCTGGGCAGCGAGCCCATGCTTCGAAACATCACCGTTGAGTACCTGTTCATGCTGCTCAACGAGCGCATGACGCGCAGGCTGCACACCGTGATCGCCACGAACCTGACCCCGGTGGAACTGCAGGCGCGCTACAATGAGCGCGTGGTGTCGCGGCTCATGGACCGCGGCGCGGGCGAGCTGATCCTGCTGACAGGCTCCGATCTGCGGTACGCCAAGCGATGACCGCCCGGGACGAGATCCTGTCGCACCTGCGCGAGCTGGGCATCCCGTTCGCGCTGGTCGAACATCCGCCCGTGCGCGCCATCGGGGACTGCCGGTGGGCGGAGGCGCAATTGGGCGGGCTGATGCCGAAGAACCTGTTCCTGACGCCCAGGAACCGGAGCGCGTTCACGCTGTGCCTGGTGCGCCCGGAGTCGGTCTTCCGCACGTCGGACGTGTCGCGGCAGCTGGGCTCGGCCAGGCTGAGCTTCGCGGGCGACGGAGACCTCATGCGCCACCTCCGCACCGACACCGGCGCGGTCAGCCCCATGGGGCTGGTTTTCCCAGAGGCCCAGTCCGTGCGGCTGGCCATGGACGAGCGACTGAGGGACGAGCCGAGGCTGTTGTTCCATCCGAATGATCGCGACGCCACGCTGGCCCTGAGCAACGCCGACTTCTTCGAGAGATTCCTGCCCGCGACAGGCCACTGCCCCACCTTCATCCATATCGCCCCGCCACCTACCGCGTCATCCTGAGCGCAGCGAAGGACCTTCCTCAAATCTTGAGGAAGGTCCTTTGCTTTCGCGTACACGCAGGGCGGGGACGAGCGCTCGCCCTGCTGGTTATTCACCTTATCGATAGTCCCGACATGGCCGCATCTCACCATTGCACCAGCATTCTTTCGGGCGCTTCACGCACAGGATCAGGTTGCCGCAGCAGTCCACGTCCACCACGCTCAGCTGCACCCCGCGCAGTTCGCAGGACGGCGCACAGCGCCTGGCGCGGCACACGTCGCAGCGGCCACAGATACAGACGGGCGGCACGCAACAGGGGTTCAGGCGCTTGGCGCATGTAAGTTCGCAGCCCGGCGGGCACGGCGGTGGGCACGGCGGTGGGCAGCAGGGTTCGCAACTGCGCCTGCCGAATGAGGGATACAGGCTCGGCACGAGCGAGGGCATATGATATGAGGACCATTTGGTCATCGTGCATCCATCCTTTCAAGGGGGTGTTATACATTATGAGCGGGGCAGTGTATCGGTGCGGGAGCAGCAGACCTCCCTTTCCATCGCCACCCCAAAGCCGCGCCAAACCGCAGCGAAGCGACACCAGGGAGGTCCAGGAGGGATTTAATCCCTCCTGGCGGGGTCCAGGGGCAGAGCCCCTGGCGGGTACGGCGCGACAGGAGGGCCTCGCCTTCGCTCGCCTCACGGCTCGCTGGGCTTTGGCAAGTTTGTGCCCGCGCGCCTGCAACGGGTGGTTCCTGCGCGGCGGTATTCGACGATGGAGTGTGGTGCACCCTCGGATTTTTGGCGCGCGGGGTGAGAAGAAGCGGGGCGCAGCACTGTGGCTACGTCCCGCTTGAGTGCTCAGAGGGCGCTGCCCTCCGAGACCTCCCGCCAGAGGGATTAAATCCCTCTGGACTCCCTGGTTCGCTTCGCGCCTCTGATCGGGTTAGGAGGCTTTGGGGGCGGCGTCTTTGATGGCGTTTTGGGGCTTTTTCTTTTGGATGCTGCCCCAGGCGTGCATCACCAGGGCGACAGCGATGACGCCGTAGCTGATGAACACGCGGAAGTACTCGCCGATGGCGGCGTCGCCGAACACGTTCTTGCCCGCGGGCGGCGCCACGATGAACAGCATGTGGAACAGAATGCAGCCCAGCAGCGCCTGGGTGTTCGTCGCCCGCACGATGCTCGCGCCGCCCACCAGAATCGCCGCGCCCGCGTACAGCCCGACCTGCTCGTGCGCGCCATACGTCTGCAAGCTGCCCATGTTCTGCACAAAGATCAGCTGGCCCCAGCCCGCCAGCACCGTCGAGAAGATGATCGCGATCAGCCGCGTCTTGTTCACATTGATCCCGGACGCGTTTGCCACCGTGCCGCTCTGGCCCACGGCCCGGAAATTCTGGCCCAGCTTCGTGCGCATGATGCCCGTGTTGAACGCGCACAGCAGGCCCACCACGATGAACGTCACCATCGGCACGTTCACCATCGAGAACCAATCCTTGACGATCGGCAGCTGGATCAGCGCGCAGCTCGCCACGGCCAGGCCCAGGTTCACGCCCAGCTGCTTCTTGCTCGCCTTTTTCAGCGCGAACATCAGCAGCGTGATGGCGGCCAGCGCGCCCATCACAATGTACAGCGCAGGCTCAAATTTCAGCTTCCAGATATTGTCCAGCGCGTACATCATGCCCGTGGGCTTCAGGTCCAGCGTGTTCGCGATGCCGGTGCTGCCCTTGATCACCAGGTTCGGCGCGTGCATCTGGATCAGGTTCCCGAAAATGAACAGGAACAACAGCTGGTACAGGCCGTTGGCGAAGTAGCCCAGGATCATGGAGCCGATCATCTCTTGGCCCTTCATCTGGTTCAATAGCTTGCCGATCAAAAAGCCGAACAGCGTGGCGATGGGCAGCGTCAGCGCAGCCGCCGTAAGGAAGCCCTGGATGCCCGGGATCTGCCATTCCAGCACCCACAATATCGCGATCTGCGCGGCCATCGCGCCGATGGTGATCGCGAAGTTAATGCCCATGCCCGCCACGATGGGGATGATCAGCGCCAGCACGATGAACGCGTTGCGCGTCAGCCGGCCCATCAGCTCAAACAGCATGTACGGCACTGTGTAGCCCGAGAACAGGAAGCACACGATGCACAGTAACACGAACATGATCGTCACAGCATTGTCTGTGATCAGCTTTTTCAGGGAGAAGTTTCCATCACGCACGCGACTCACCTCCAGACTTCGTCAGCGCATACAGGATGATGCCGTTCGACACCAAAATGCGCATCGTCTCCGCGATCGTCGAGCCGGGCACCAGCGCGTTGGCGACCGGCATGCCCAGCGTCAACACGCCCTGGAACAGGAACGTGCCGATCAGCACGTGGCTGATCTTTGCGCGGGACGTGGTCGCGCCGCCGATCAGGATGGCCGACGCAGCCACCAGGCCCAGCGTGCGCGGGTGCGTGTACAGCTGGATAAACCCGAAGCTCTGGCTGTACACCAGGATGCCCACTGCACCGAGCATTGTGGAGAATGTGGTGCCGATGATCCGCATGCGGTCCACGTTGATGCCCGTGGCCTCCGCAAACCGCGGGTTGTTACCCGCCGCCGCCATCGCCACGCCGGTCTTGGAGCGGGTGAACAGCCACACGATCACGCAGCAAAGCACCATGAACAGGATCAGGCCCGTGGGGACCGTGATGCCCCAGATGTTGAACTTCAGGAAGTCGTCCAGGATGAACTGGAACGCGGGCTCCAGGCTCGCCGTCTGGCGCAGGCCCGTGCCCAGCGGCCAGCGCAGCACCAGCGACTTGAATGGCAGCACCAGCCACGCGATGCACATCAGCGACACGATGGAGAAGCCCACATACGTGGTGACCGCCATCTCGTTGCCCTTCAGCCGGTTCAGCAGCAGGCCGTACAGATAGCCCAGCACCGCCGAGATCGCGAGGCCCACCAGCACCGCGAAGCCAAATCCGGCCAGGCCGCTGTACCCGAGCTCAATGCACAGCAACCCGCCCAGCAGGCCGCCCACAATGCCCAGCGGCAGGCCCAGGTTCAGGCTGATGCCGCACTGAATCGCGGGCACCATGGCCAGCACCATCACGCTGTTCATGCCCATGCGCACGATGGTGTTCGATAGCAGCGACGCGATGTTCAGGTCAAACAGCACGCTCATCACGCACAGCAGCACGAAGAACCCGCCGATGATCAGCCTCGGTATGCCCAGCGCCTTGACGATGGCCGCATAGAACCACACCAGCAGCGCCAGGATAATCAGGCCCACGCCCACCGTGATCAGGCTCGAGCCGTGGCGCATGACCAGCGCGGCGGCCCCGTCGCTGCCCAGCGCGGGCAGGCCGTTCGCGCCCGCCAGCCGGTCGTATTCGGTCTTGTAGGTGTCGCCGCCGGTGTGGACCAGGTCCAACAGCATGGGCTTCAGCTGGGTCAGCGCGGCGTCGTCCAGCACGGGATAGACGCCCTTCAGCGCGTCTGCGACGCCCTGGTATTTTTCGTCCACGACGACCTGCAGCCGGTTCATCTCTTCGGTGGCCTGGAAGCCGGACAGGTCGATTTTCGGCTCGTCGTCCGTGGTCAGCGCCAGGTCGTCCAGACCGGCGACCTCGCCGCCCTCTTCCGTTGCGGGCGGCGCATCGTCAACAGGCGCCGATTCTGCGGACGTCGGCTCCTCAATGACGAGTTTGTCTTTGTTCTTTTCCACATACTCCGCCTGGGCGCGCGCCTCCTCGGCGGAGTACTCCATCTGCGCGGCGCGGAGCGACAACGCGGCTTGAGAGAGCGGCGCGGCGTCGACGGTGTCGTAGTCGATCAGCGAGCCGGACGCGTTCGCGCGGGCGTCCTCCTCGGCCTTGGCTGACGCCTCGCGGATGTCGGCCATGGTGCCGCCCTCGGCCTTGACCTTGGCTGCGGCCTCCTTCTTGGCGGCGGCCACGAACGACTCCACGGCGCCTGCGCCCGTGGCGTTCAGCAGCGCGCGGGTGCGCATGGCGCTGAGCACCTGCTCCTGCTTTTCGGTGCCCAGACCGTTTCCGTAGAAACCGACGCCGATGCAGGCCACGGCCAGCGCCAGGATGATGGCGGCCGCGAGCTTCTGTGCAATGGACTTTTTCATTGCGCGGCGCCTCCCTTCTCCTCCGGTTTGATGCCCGACATGGCCAGGCCAAAATCGGCGTTGCTGGCGTCAGGCGGCAGCACGCTGATCTCCTTGCCCTCGGACACGATGGCGATCCGGTCGCAGACGGACCTGAGCTCCTGCAGCTCCGAGGAGACCATGACCACCGTCATCCCCAGCTCCCGGTTCAGCCGCACCAGCGTCTCCAGCACCAGCTTTTTCGCGCCGATGTCGATGCCGCGGGTGGGCTCCGAGACGAACAGGAATTTGGGACTCATGACCAGCGCCCGGGCGATGCAGACCTTGTGTTGGTTACCGCCGGACAGCGTGCCGGTGTGCTGCAGCGAAGAGGTGCAGCGGATGTCCAGGTCCTTGATCATCCTGTTAGCGGTGGACCGGATGGCGCGGGTGTTTTTCTGGGTCATGAATTTGGGACCGCGCAAGTATTCACCCTTGATCTGCATGGCGTTGAACGCGATGTTGTCCTCGATGGACTGGTCCAGCAGCAGCCCGACGCCGCGCCGGTCCTCGCTGACCATGCTCAGGCCCTTTCGAAGCGCGTTGCCCGCGTCGTTCAGGGGCAGCGGCGCGCCGAACAGGGTCACCTTTCCGGCGGCGGGATACAGGCCCATCACGCCGTTCGGAATGCCGATCTTGCCCTGGCCCGCCAGGCCGCCGATGCCGAAGATCTCGCCCTCGCGGATCTCCAGGTTCACGTCCTTGACTTCCTCGCCGGGCATGTCCACCGAAAGGTGTTCGATCTTCATGGCGACCTTTTCGGACACGGAGGCGGTGCGCACGTTCTCGGCCTCGATGGCGCCTTCCTTCTTGCCGATCATCAGCTCCGCCAGCTCCACAATGTTGGTGTCCTTGGTGGCCCTGGTGGCGGCCAGCTTGCCGTCGCGCAGGATGGTGATGTTGGTGGAGGCGGCCATGACCTCGTCCAGGCGGTGGGTGATGAAGATGATCGCGATGCCGGTGGCGGCGATCTGCTGCATGACGGCCACCAGCTGGTCGGCCTCCTGCTCAGCCAGCACGGCGGTGGGCTCGTCGAAAACCAGCAGCTTGATGCCGGTCTTGTCGATCTCGCGGGCGATCTCGACGAACTGCATGTAGCCCACCGGCAGGCCCTTGACCAACGTGTATTCGTCGATGCCCATGCCGACGTTGTCCAGCGCCTTTCGCGCGTCCTGGGCCATCGCCTTCATGTCCAGCGTCTCGAGGCTCTTACCAAAAACCCGGCTTGCCAAGCTGGGCGTTGTGATCTCGCGGTTCAGTTTGATGTTCTCGGTGATGGTGAACCCGGGCAGCAACATGAACTCCTGGTGCACCATACCGATGCCCTTGTTCATGGCATCGTGGGGCGACGCGATGTGTGTGGGTTGACCGTCCACCTGCACCTCGCCCAAAAATCCGCCGGTCGAATGGATGACCGGCATGCCGAAGAGCACGTTCATCAGCGTGGATTTGCCCGCCCCGTTCTCACCCAGCAGCGCATGAATCTCGCCCGGGCGGACCTGCAGCGTCACGTCTTGAAGCACGGCGTTGTCGCCGTACTTCTTGCTGATGTTTTTCATGCTAAGCACGTATTCGGCGCTCAAAAGGACGTCCCCCTTCTTACGGAAAATCGGCCCGCCGCATTGGGCGGGCCGCTCTTCCATTGCCTCGTTTCGATTGAATGAACTTATGCGGCAGGGCCCTTCTCGCCGCCCGGCAGGTAGTCGGCGAAGTTCACATTCGCCAGCAGGATGGTGTAGAAGTTCGGCAGCTCTTTCCCTTCGGCGTTGGTATAGGTGAACACCTTCGCGCCCGGGATGCGCTCCTGCAGCAGGTTGTTGATCGCCGCGGAGTCGTTGCGGTCGGTGATCTTGCCTTCGATGAAGTCCTTCGCATACGCGACGCCGACATCGATGATGGTCATGGCGACGGGGGCCGGCCAGGTGGAGAAGCGGCTTTCTGCGCCGGTCTCGGCCAGCTTCGCGGCGACGGTCTGCAGCGCGGCGTCATTGCCGTCCGCGACGTTCAGCTCCAGCGACAGGCTGGACGGGAAGCCGTGGAACGGGCTGGGGCAGCAGGGCGACGGATAGTAGGCGTTCTCTTCCTTCAGCACGGTGGCCTGCAGCGGCACCTGCATGGAGCAGTTGGTGGTGAAGAAGGCGACCTTCTTGCCGGCGTACTTCGCGATCTGGGCGGGCACGTCTTCATAGATGAACTGCTGGGAGGCGGCGATGCCGGCCTCAGCGGTGGGGTCGGGCGCGGTCACGTCGACCAGCTCGATGCCCATGGCGGCGCAGTTCGCCTCCAGCAGCTGGTGACGGGCCACGATCAGCTCCATCGCCATGTGGCGCGGGAAAGAATAATGGACGAGCACTTCCGCACCCCAGTCAACGCACTTCTCGACGATGCTGTCGCCCTGGCGCACTTCGTCGGTGTGCATGACGATGTCGGCCGCCTCGGAGATGACCACCGGGTCTTCCTGGGGCGTGCCGATGATGAGCAGCATGTCGTCGCGCATCTCTTTGATCTTCGCGAACGCCGGCGCGGCGCCCGGGACACCCTGACACATCACGATGGCCTTGACTTCCGGGTCGGAGGCCATGGCGACCAGCTTGGAGACGGTGGTCTCCATCTCGGCCATGAAGCTGTCCGGATAGGTGTCGGTGATGATGTGATCCGGGTCCGCCTTCTGGGCGTTCTCGGCGGCGCGATATTCTTCTTCGTTCTGGGACACGGTGCCGGTCATGATGCCGATCTTGTAGTTGGCAGGCGCTTCCGCCAGCGCCATGGCGCTCATGCCGAAGACCATCGCGACCACCAGGAGCAGGCTCAGGACTTTCTTCATGCAGGGTTCCCTCCACTTCCATTTTTTCCCTATGATGGCAGCCCTGAAGGGCTGATCGGGGACGTTAAGCTTGGATCATGACCTACGCATTCGGTCATATATGCTAACAATTATAACATTGGGTCCCTCATATTGCAATACTCCATGACACCTTTTTTCAAAAACATGTTTCACCAGCGGTGCACGGCATTGCATCGGTCGCTCTTTTCCGATATAATGGATGTGATCGTCATATGGGAGGGATGTCACATGTTCGTCGCGGACGCGCACGCGGATACTTTATATGCTTTGGCCATCGATAAGAGACGCCGGGAGCGCCTGGCCGTGACACCGGAACGGCTCAGGGTGGGCGGCGTGGGCATCCAGACATTCGCACTGTTCGCAGGCGCGAAGGGGCCGAGCGGCACGCCCTATCAGGACGGACTGGACATGATGGCGCAGATCGAGAATCTGGGCGTGCCCGTGCTGCGCAGGGCGCTGCCGGACACGCCGCCGGACACACCCATGGGCATCATCTCCATCGAGGGCGGCGAGGTGCTGGAAGGGAAGCTGGAAAGGTTACATGAGTTCCACACGCAGGCGCGCATCCGCATGGTCGCGCTGACCTGGAACCACGAAAACGAGATCGGGCACCCGTCAAAGCACGGGTCAAAGGAAAAGCTGAAGCCGTTCGGGCGGGAACTGCTGCGTGAGATGGACTATCTGGGCATACTGGTCGATGCCTCGCACCTCAGCGACGCCTGCTTCTTCGACGCGGCGGAGCGGGCAAAGCTGCCGATCATCGCCAGCCACTCGAACCTGCGGAAAATCTGCCCCGTGAGCCGCAACCTGACGGACGAGCAGGTCAAGCTCATCATCGAGCGGGGCGGGTTCATCGGGATCAACTTTTACAGCCATTTCCTGGCCGAGGACCGCGACGCGACGCTGGACGATGTGCTGCGCCACATCGACGGCATCTGCGAGCTGGGCGGCGAGCGGGTGCTGGGGTTCGGGAGCGACTTCGACGGGATCGAGAGCTGGCCGGAGGGGCTAGCGGACCCGTCGGACTTCCCGAGGCTGATCGAGCTGTTGCTGGGACATGGTTATACACAGCGCCAGGTAGAGGGGATCGCGGGGCTGAACCTATGGAATGTGTTGAAGCGGGCAGAGAGGGCGGCTGGATGACGGCGTGGGTGGGGGTGACGGCGTGGGGGGACGACGGCGTGGGGGGATGACGGCGGGGTGTGGTGGATGCGGGCGAAGTGTTACCCCTTCGCCGAATGCTGCGCCTGCTCCTCTTCGTCTGAGATCAGCACATACTTTTCGCGCACGGCCACGACCTCGTCATAGCTCTCGAAGGCGCGCTCCACGACGGCATGATCCGGCGCCTTGGTCAGGTAGCTGACGATCGGCATGACCACGATGGGCACGATCATGGCGATGGCGCCGGCGTCGGTGGGCGCCATCCACTTGAAGAAGAAATTGCCTACGGTCACGCAGATCCCGGCCGCGAAGCTGGCCCACACGCCGGCGCGGGTGGCGCGCCGCCAGAACAGGCCGTACATGAACGGCGCAAGGAAGCAGCCGCCCAGCGTACCCCATGAGAGCGCCATCAGGGTCGAGATCAGGTTGCCGGGGTTCAGCGCGATGACGACGGAGAGCACGATGAACGCCGCGCACATCAGCCGGATCCAGAGCATCTGAGTCTTGTCGGACATGCTCTTCACGAACCGGCCCTTGACAAAGTCCAGGATGAACGTGCTGGAGGAGGTGAGAACCAGCGCCGACAGTGTGGACATGGACGCGGACAGCACTAGCAACACCACGACGCCCATCATAAAATCGGTCAGCTGGCCGCCGAGCATGGTGGGGATGATGCCGTCGAAACCGCCGACGGAGGCGGGACTCTCGACATAGAGCCGCCCGAATGCGCCGTTGAAATAGGAACCTCCCGCCACGACGAGCGCGAACAGGGTGGAGATGACGGTGCCGGTCTTGATGGACTTTTCGTCGCGGATGGCGTAGAACTTATGGACCATCTGCGGCAGGCCCCAGGTGCCGAGGCTGGTTAGGATCACGACGCCCAACAGGCCGCGCGGGTCGGGTCCGAAGAACGAGGCGTACGCGCCATTGAGGCCCGGCGCGGCCTCGGAGGGAATCTGGCTCAAGGACTGGATGGCGGCGGTGAACCCGCCCCTGCCCAAGAGGACGGCGGCGATGACGCCGACGATGCCGGCGAGCATGATGATGCCCTGCACGAAATCGGAGATGGCGGTGGCGACATAGCCGCCGAGCACGACATACACGCCGGTGAGGATGGCCATGCCCCAGATGCAGTAGAGATAATCGATGCGGAACGCCTCGGCGAACAGCTGGGACAGGCCCTTGTAGACGGAGGCGGAATAGGGCACCAGGAAGACAAAAATGATGATCGATGCGACGATCTTGATGGCGTCCGAATCAAAGCGCTTGGCGAAGAACGCGGGCATGGTGTCGACGCCCAGGTGGCGGGTCATGATGCGGGTGCGTCGGCCGAGCAGGATCCATGCGCCGAGGGAGCCGATGAGGGCGTTGCCGACGCCGATCCAGGTGGCGGCGACGCCGTAGGACCAGCCGAATTGGCCTGCGTAGCCGATGAAGACGACGCCGGAGAAGTAGCTGGTGCCGTAGGCGAACGCGGTGAGCCAAGGCCCGACATCGCGCCCGCCGAGGACGAAGTCGCCGACGTTTTTGATTCTGGCGCGGGCGTACAGGCCGATTCCGATCATCATGGCAAAGAAAACGAGCAACAGTGCGACTTTCAAGAACATATGCTTACCATCCTTCCTCACCGCAGCGTGGCGGCATTACGCTGACTATTATAGCAACAAATCACAGCGGTGGCAAGCCGCATCGCAATTCTCGCCCAAATCCGCGCTCGAGGCACGCGAAGCCACCAGGGAGTCCAGAGGGGCTTAGCCCCTTTGGCGGGAGGTCTCGGAGGGCAGCGCCCTCTGAGCGCACCCCCCGTACCCCGCAACCCCGTGCGCCTGACTCAACCGCGGGAGGCC
>JAVBUD010000026.1:0-6117 GCA_031555755.1 Eubacteriales bacterium
GCCCCAGCGCGCGGATGACTTTTTCGGTAAACCTTCCTATGCCAAGCCCGGCCCCGGCCGGCCCCGCGCTGCGCCCCCCCCCCCCCCCCCCCCCCCCCGTCCCCCACCGCCACCCCCATCAACGCATCCAACCGCTCCACCCGCCCCATCAGGTACAGATACCCGATCAGCGCCTCCAGCCCCGTCGCCCGGTGATAATCCCTCGGGTCCGCATGCTTGGGCGGGCTCTGCTTGGCGTTGCGTGCCCGCCGCACCACGTCCGCCTCCTCCTCGGTCAGTCCTACTTCGATCCGCCCCAGCGCCTCGCTCTGGGCGGCCGCGTTCACCAGGCCGCTCGCCGCCCTGTGCAACTTGTTCACCTGGCCTCCGACGCTCACGAGCATGCCGCGCACGTACAGGTCGTACACCGTGTCTCCGAGATAAGCCAGCTCCAGTGAGCCGGGCAACTGTCCGTTGGCGCGGGGCTCCGGCCCCAGGTTCGTGTCCCGCATCAATCGCTTCTCCATCCAGTTTTCCTACTCCATCGAATTCAATACCTGATACTGGCGGTCCCAGCCCGCCCTGTCGCCGGTCGGAGCAAAGGTCTCCACGGGGAACGAGCGCGCCACGACCTCGCGCAGCTCGCGCAGGTCCCCGATCGCGCCGAGGGCCATGGCCTGCACGAGCAGGTTGCCGATGGCGGTGCCCTCGGAGGGACCCGCATAGACGGTCTTGCCGGTGGCGTCGGCGGTGAACTGGTTCAAAAGCTGGTTCTTGCTGCCGCCGCCCACGATGTGGAACGCATCAACCTCGTGGCCCAGCATGTCCTGTTCCAGCCGCTCCAGACCCCAGCGATACCGCAGCGCCAGGCTCTCATACACGACGCGGGCGATCTGGCCTCGGCCCTGGGGCACGCGCTGGCCGGTGCGCTGGCAGTACGCCTGGATCCGCTTGGGCATGTCGCCGGGCGGGCCGAAGACCGGGTCGTCCACATTGATCACGGCCAGGAACGGCTCGGCGGCCTTGGCCATCTTCACCAGCTCCACGATGTCCACGGCATCGGCGCGGCGGTCCCATTCGCGCTTGCATTCGGACACAATCCACAGTCCCATGATGTTCTTCAGCAGCCGCGTGGTGCCGCAAAGGCCGCCCTCGTTGGTGTAGTTGGCATCCATGACGCTAGGCGCGCTCAGCGGCTTAATGATCTCCGCACCCAGCAGCGACCAGGTGCCGGAGCTCAGATAGGCGAACTTCTCGGTCATGGCCGGTACGGCGGCGACGGCGGAGGCGGTGTCGTGGGACGCCACGGTGATCACCGGCACCTGCGGCAGGCCCACCTCGTCCGCGACCTCCTTCAGCAGCACGCCGCGCACGGTGCCCGGCTGCTGGATGGGCGCGAACAGGCTGCGCTCAAACCCGAAGGCGTCCAGCACCGGCTGGCACCAGTCGCGGGTGTAGGGGTCGATCATCTGGCTTGTGGACGCGATGGTGTACTCGGTGCCCATCTCGCCGGTCAGGAAGTAGGCCAGCAGGTCCGGCATGAACAGCAGCTTGTCTGCAATCTGAAGCGCCGGATCGCCCGCGAGCCGCATGGCGTGCAACTGGAACAGCGTGTTGAACTCCATAAACGCCAGGCCCGTGTGCTCAAACAGCTTTTCCTTGGACATGACCTGGAACGCCTTTTCAAAGATGCCCTGGTTCCGCGCGTCGCGATAGTGGACCGGCACGGAAACCATCTGCCCGCTCTTGTCCAGCAGGCCGAAGTCCACGCCCCAGGTGTCGATGCCGATGGCGTCCAGCTTCACGCCCAGCTTGGTCGCCTTGACCAGCGACTCCTTCATCTCAAAGAAAAGCCGCTGCACATCCCAAACAAAGCGCCCGTTCAGCATCACCGGATCGTTCGGGAACCGGTGCACCTCCGTCAGCGCAATCCGCTGCCCATCGAATGCGCCGAGGATCGCGCGGCCGCTGGACGCGCCGAAGTCAAAACACAGCAGGTTCAATCGATCACCCATAAAGCATAAGCCTCCTTGCGTACATCCGCCTACCCGCCCATCCTTCTCCTAGTATACCAGATGCATCGGCATCCCTTCAACCATATTCTTCCGCATCCTTGCACAAATCCTGCATGTTTCCCTGCATTTGCAGTCTCGCGGCGGCTGTCGATTCACGCGATCCCCCACTAATCCACATTGTCCACAGAGTTTTCCACACAAAAACGCTGAAAACACGGGCTCATTATCGACTTATCCACAGGCTGCGCCAACATTTTTCCAACAACCGCCGACTTATCCACAGTATCCGGTTCGTTTTGAGCCGACTTCGGTCGGCTTCGACACCAGTTAACCGGAATTTGCCCAATATTTGTCGAAATCTCGCTGGATTATTACTGATGTGTGACGATTTCGGTACACTTCAAACGGTTTCGCAGCGAAAGCCCACAATCCCATTCTGCAATTCGCACCGCCTGCAAGCCTGCAAATCCAAGCAGTTCAGGCACCGCAGACTTCGGTCTGTTTATTGCGAAAGTGCGACAATATTACGGGAGAATCGCATTGGGCACCACATGAATCAGGCGGAAAAATCACGATTTGCAACCCAGCCGCCGGAAATGGCGAGCCGCTGAGGCGAGGGCGAGCGGCGTGGAAGCCCGCCCGTCTCCGCCTGAGCGAACCCCCTCCTCACCCCAGCGCCCGCGTCGTCGGCCTGGCGTTCAATCCCAAATCCGCCACTTCCCCCGCCATCAGCCGATAGAATCCCGCGCTTCCGATCATCATCGCATTGTCCGTGCACAGCCCAACCGGCGGCACGAAAACCCGCAAGCCCGCCACCTCACCCTGCTGCGCCAACGCCCGCCGCAGCAGCGCATTCGCCGCGACGCCGCCCGCCACGGCCAGCCGCTGCGCGCCGGTGTCCACCGCCGCCCGCACGGCCTTTTCCACCAGCGCATCCACAACCGCACGCCGAAAACTGGCCGCGAAGTCCGCCGCGCGGATCGGCTCGCCCTGCTGGCGCAGGTTGTGGGCCTGGTTGATCACCGCGGTTTTCAACCCACTGAAGGAAAAGTCGTACGGCCCGGGCGTGCGCGTCTTGGGGAACACATAGGCTCGATCGTCCCCCTCCTCAGCCAGCTTGTCCAGCAGCGGCCCGCCCGGATAGGGAATCTGCAGCACCCGGGCCACCTTGTCAAATGCCTCCCCCGCCGCGTCGTCCAGGGTCTGGCCCAGGAGTTGGTACTTTCCGTAGTCCTGCACCCGCACGATCTGGCTGTGCCCGCCGCTGGCGACCAGGCACACGAAGGGCGGCGCCAGGTCTCGGTGTGCGAGGTAGTTCGCGCTCACATGGCCCTCGATGTGGTGCACCGGTATAATGGGAAGCCGCCGCGCGTAGGCGAACGCCTTCGCCCAGCTCACGCCCGTCAGCAGCGCGCCCACCAGGCCCGGGCCGTAGGTCACCGCCACGGCGTCGATGTCTTCCATGGTGAGGCCCGCCTCGGCGAGCGCCCGGTCCACCAGCGGGTCCAGCGCCTCCACATGCATCCGCGACGCGATCTCCGGCACCACGCCGCCGTACAGCGCGTGGCTGTCGATCTGGGACGCGATCTGGCTGGATAACACCTCGCGCCCGTCGCGGACGACCGCCGCCGCGGTCTCGTCGCAGGACGACTCGATGGCGAGGATCGTGGCGCGACCGGACGCCCGCAGCGCCTCGGCCTTTTCTTGCGCCTCCAGTTGATAGCTCACGACCTTGCCCCCTTCCTCACAGGCAGCAGCAGCGCAAGCGGCGCCAGCGCCGGGATCAGCGCGAACAGCCCCATGAAAAGGGCGATGTCCCGCGCCATCCAGGCAAAGAACTGCTCCGGATACATCCGAATCATGGCATCCGTGGCCGGGTTCAGCAGCCACAGGTCGTTGCGAAATAGCAGCTCATGGAACCGGATGAACAGCGCGGAAAAGTCAAACCCGCAGGAAGCGGCGACGACCAGCGCCGCCGCCAGCCACAGCCCCAGCGCCATCAGCCCGGAAAACGCGATGATCCGCCTGTGCTGGATCATCGTCAGCGCCGCGACCAGCAGCGCCAAACCGATGCCCTGTGACCACAGCTTCACATGCCGCGCCAGCACAAACAGCGCGCGCACGTCGTGCATGTGGCTCATCTCGCGCTCGTTAAAGATGGGCTGCTCCGCGCCGCGCAGGGTGAGGACACGGTTCAGCTGGTCGTCCGTGGCCCCGTTCGCCAGGTACCGCGCCATGTTGTGCTGCACGGCCTGCAGGTCCGCCATGGACACGCCGACATCATCGTACACATCCAACTCGGCCTGATAGCGGTCGTAGCGGCGCTCGTCCAGCGCGACGTGTTCCAGGCCCAGCAGCGCCAGACCCAGCATCATTGCCATCAGGGACAGCACGAGCAGGGCGAGGGTGAATGCTTGCTTCATGGGGATAACCTCCGAGTTATGCGCAGACTTTGGTCTGTTGTGGATAATTTTTCGCTAAACAGACCGCGGTCTGTGTATATTCGATTCATCTCACTCTCACCCGTCATCCTGAGCGCCAGCGAAGGACCCTCTTCAAACTGACCCCGGGGCCAAGTTACAGGAAGGTCCTTCGCTGCGCTCAGGATGACGGCGGAGGCGCGAGACGGTGTGGAGGGCGTGGGCGGACCGCCACGGAGGGCGTTCCCTGCGGCGGGTTCGCGAGCGACGTCGTTGTCCTGTAACGGCACACACGTAGGGCGGGGGACTGGCCCCCGCCGCGATTTCGTATCGAATTATAGCATCTGCAGGTACGCGGTCACGAAACCCTCCAGGTCGCCGTCCATGACGGCGGAGATGTCGCCCATCTCGTAGCCGGTTCGGGTGTCCTTGACCAGCGTGTACGGCTGGAACACGTAGGAGCGGATCTGGCTGCCCCACTCGATCTTCTTCATCTCGCCCTTGACCTCGGCCATCTGGTCCTGGCGCTGCTGCTCCTTGACCTCGGCCAGTTTGCCGCGCAGCATCATGAAGCATGTCTCCTTGTTCTGGACCTGGCTGCGCTCGTTCTGGCACTGGACCACGATCCCGGTGGGCAGGTGGGTGATGCGCACGGCGGAGTCGGTCCGGTTGACGTGCTGGCCGCCCGCGCCGGATGCCCGGTAGGTGTCGATGCGGATCTCCTCGGGCTTGATCTCATAGGCGCCATCGTCCTCGATAACGGGGGCGACGTCCAGCGAGGAAAACGAGGTGTGCCGCCGTGCGTTGGAGTCAAACGGCGAGATGCGCACCAGCCGGTGCACGCCGCGCTCCGACTTTAGGTAGCCGTACGCGTAGTCGCCCGAAACGCTAAACGTGACGGACTTGATGCCCGCCTCGTCGCCGTCGAGCATATCCAACTCCTTGACGGTGAATCCCATGCGCTCCGCGAATCGGGTGTACATGCGGTACAGCATCTGCGTCCAGTCCTGGGCCTCGGTGCCGCCCGCGCCGGCGTGGAGGGCGAGGATACAGTCGTTTTGGTCGTATTCGCCGGTGAGCAGTGTTGCGAGGCGCAGCCGCTCCAGCTCATCGGTGAGGGCCGCGATCTCGTCTCGGATCTCGGGGATCATGGAGCCGTCGTCCTCTTCTTCGCAGAGCTCGATCATGACCTCCAGGTCGTCTGTGCGCTCGTTCAGGCGCTTGAATTGGGTCAGCTTTTGCTCGACGCCGTGGGCGCGCTGGTTGATCTTTTGGGCGCGCTCCAGTTCGTCCCAGAAGCCGGGCGAGGCCATGTCCTCCTGGTATTCGATCAGTTGTTCCTGAAGGTGACCCACGTCAAAGTGAGTCACCTGCCTCGGTGATGCGGTCCCGGATGGCAGCGAGATCCTGCTTGAAGCCATCGGTTTCGATCATGATTGTCACTTCCTTGCATGTTATACATCCGCGAAGCGCGAAGGGAGTCCAGAGGGCAAAGCCCTTTGGCGGGATTCTTAAGGGCAGCGCCCTTAAGCCGCCGGAGGCACGCCCCGTCGCGCCCGCGAGAACTAGGACGCGGCAAAATACTGCGGTGCGCGACGGGGCGTGGCTCCGGCGGGGGGGGGGGGGGGGGGGGGGGGGGGGGGGGGGCGGGCCCCGGGGGGACGGCGAGCGGGCCCGCACGCCAGCCCGCGACGAGAGTATAA
>JAVBUD010000156.1:0-3397 GCA_031555755.1 Eubacteriales bacterium
AGCGGACGTACCTGTTGCGGCAGGGAACGTCGCCCCACGGCGGGGAGATCCTTCGACTGCGCGCTTCGCGCTCCGCTCAGGATGACAAGGAGGGGCGGGTGTCGCACGAGGGATGACAACGCTGGGGTTGGCGGGTGCGCACGAGGGATGACAACGCTGGGGTTGGCGGGTATCGCTGGAGGGATGGCAGTGCTGGGGTTGACGGTTTCGCTCGAGTTGCTGCCGTTTTGCTGTCACTTCATCCCAAACCCCATCCCTCCACTCAATACCGCTGCTTCAGCGCCCGGTCCAGTTCGTGGTACAGCAGCATTTCGTCGTCCGTCAGCTGCACATTTTACCGCAAGTGCAGCTGACGGATCGACTCGTCATACCACATCGCGTCGTCCCCGGGCCGCGCGGTCAGCAGCGGCGTCTGCGCCCTCAGTCCCTCGTACTGGTAGCGGCTGACGAGCTGCTCATAGCGCGCCCTCTCGTCCGGGCACATCCCGCGCGACATCGTGTACGCGCCGAGTTTGCGATGCCCAAGCCAAGTGCGAAAATCAGCGTACATCCTGTCGTACAGATCGTCCAGCCCGGTGCCGTACAACCCGATGCCCAAGCTCCACCCGGGCGCGTTCGCCAACTCCCAGCGCAGCGAGGTCGCCTGCGCCTCCGTCAGCTCGGTCGTCTCCGGCAAGAAAACGGTGATGGCGCCCAGGTCGATGCCGATCTCGCAGGTTTCGCGGGTGATGTGGTCGTTGCCTGCGTCGGCCTCGGAGCGGATGGTGCCGGTGAAATCAGGCCGCTCGCCCGTCGCCTCCAGGTAGCGCGCCGCCGCCGCCGCGCTGTAGGTGATCCTCGGCATGCTGTGGCTGAAGTGGCCGTATCTGCCCTCCTGCCAGTACTCGACGGTCCCGGCCTCGTCCAGCGTCTGCCGCTCGCGGTCCGACAACGCCCGCGAGAACTTGAGTTCGTACCCGGAAAACCCCTTCGGAATCTCCGGCAGCGGCAGCCGCGCCTCGACATTTCCGGCGACCTGCAGCACCACCTCCCCCTCGGGCATGGCCGATGCCTCATTCAACAGCTTGGGCAGCGCCAGCGCGTTCAAGGTCACCAGCAGCGCGGCGGCCAGGATCGCGGTCCATGTGGTGTGATTGCGCATAATTAATCCCCCTTTCATGGGCTCATCATACCCTTTTCGGCGTTTCGGAGTCCTCGCCGGGTTGTAACGGCGCGGTAAACTCGATCGTGACGGCGGTGCCCATTCCCGGTGCGCTGTGGATGATGAGCTTCGCGCCGTGGGCGTCGGCGATCTGCTGGACCAGGCTCAGGCCTAGACCCGCGCCGCCGTCGCGCCGGGCGCGGGATTTGTCGGTGCGGTAGAACGGCTCGGCGGCGCGTTCAATCTGCTCGGCCGTCATGCCGCGCCCTCGGTCGACCACACGAATCACCGGCTCTTCGCCCGCCTCCACCACAACCGTCCCGCCAATGTCGCTGGCCCGCGCCGCGTTCACGATCAGGTTCACCAGCAGCGACTCCATCAGCGCCGGGTCGCAGTCGAGGGCGTCGAGCCGTAGGTCGGTCCGCACCGAAACCTGCCGCGCAATCAATTCTGGTCCCGCCGTCTGCACCGCCCGCCGCACCAGGGCTGGCACGTCCGCCTTCCGCATCATCAGTTTCGCCCCGCGCGCCATAGACAGCTGCAGCAGCGCCTCGCTCATGGCCTGCAGCCTTGCGCTTTCATGGGCGATGTAGGACAGCGCCTTGTGCTGGTCCTCCTCGCTCATGGGCTGCTCCATCAGCGTCCGGGCGTAACCGCGCATGGCGGTGACGGGGGTGCGCATCTCGTGGGCCAGGTTATCGGCGAACCGCTGCTTTTGCTCGGCGGAACGCGAAAGCGCGCCCATCTGCGCCTGCACCTTCGCCGCCATGCGGTTGAACGCGCCGCCCAGTCGGGCCAACTCGTCCCGGCCAACGACCTTGACGCGCCGCCCGTATTCGCTCGCCTCGAAGGCCGCCGTAACCTTGGCCAGCTGGGACACGGGCCGCATCAGCCCGGACAGGAGCGCCAGCAGCAGCGCCGCCAGGATCGCGGACCCAACAGCCGATGCGAGGACCATGGCGCGGACTAGCTCGTCATTCATGCGGGCCAGCGGCGCGAGGCTGGTGGCGGTGATCAGGGAATAGCCCTCGTTGGCCGCGCCCATGGGACCGGCGCACAGCAGCGCCTGGCCGTCGGGCAAGTTGACCACCGCTGTGCCCCGCGCGCCCGACTGGAGCAGCGCCGCCGCGTCTTTTCCGGGAATCGGGCTGCCCACCACCACCGGCTCTTCGCCCCGATACCAGTACATGGACGTGCCCGACCCGGCGGCCCGGAGCGCCACCAGGCTGTGCGCCACGCCCAGCCGCGCGCCGGGATCGCCCGCGCCCTCGCCCAGCTGCGATTCCACCTGCAGCAGCAGCGCGTGGTGCTCGCCCAGCGCCCGCGCCCGCTCCCGGGACAGGTTCAGGTCGGTGCTTTTCCGCATCATCACCAGCGAGGCGCCGTCAAACGCCAGCAGCGCCAGCAGTAGCACCGACAGCATCACCTTCAGCCGAAAACTCATGGCCCCACCTCCGGCTCCAGCCGGTAGCCGGACCGGTACGCGGTGGTGATCACGTCCGCCCAGCCCAGCTTTCTGCGCAGCCGCTGGATGTGCACGTCCACGGTGCGCGACTCGCCCAGATAATCCGTGCCCCAGACCTGGGCCAACAGTTGCTCCCGGGAAAACACCGTGCCCGGGCGGCGGGCAAGCGCCATCAGCAGCGCGAACTCGCGGTGGGTGAGCGGGATCTCGGCATCGCCGCGAAACGCACGCCGCTCGCCGGGCTTGATGGTGACGCCGTGCAGCGGCAGCTCGTCCCGCTCCGGCGACGCGCGGCGCAGCAGCGCCTCTACCCGCGCGACCAGCTCCAGCGGCTCGAAGGGCTTGACCAGATAATCGTCCGCGCCCAGCGACAGGCCCTGGACCCGGTCGGACAGTTTGGCCTTGGCGGAGACGATGATGGTGGGCAGCCGGCGCTCGCAGAGGATGGGCAGCAGCGACAGGCCGTCGATCTCGGGCAGCATCAGGTCCAGGATGGCCAGGTCGAAGGGATGATCCGACAGCAGCGAGAGCGCCTCGCGGCCGTCCGCGGCCTGGGCGCACCGGTGGCCCGCGAACCGCAGGTTCATCTCGATCAAGTCGGATATGGCGGGCTCGTCTTCGATGATGAGGATGTGGGGCATGGGGCACCTCCGGCGTGGGTGATGACTAACTGGCCGCCAAACCGCCCCCCAGCCGTCATCCGGAGCGGAGGGGAGGCGCATACACCAAAATATAATAATAAAAAATTTATGAGGTGCGTAGCGGCGGAGCGGGGGGCGGGGGGGTGGGGG
>JAVBUD010000206.1:0-9474 GCA_031555755.1 Eubacteriales bacterium
CTTCCTCTCACTTTTTTCACCCAGCTTTGAAGAAGGTCCTTCGCTTGCGCTCAGGATGACGGCGTAGGGGCGCGGACATAAAGTTCATCCAAAATAGGAGGTCTCCACCCATGAAACGCACGCTCGCCATCCTGCTCGCGCTCCTGACCGCCCTCGCGCCCTGCGCGCTGGCCGAGATGCCCGCCCTCGAATACGCGGACGAGCAGGTGCTCCGCCTCGTCTACAACCTCGAGGCTACGTCCCTCAGCCCGTTTTCATCCTCCGGCGGCGCGACGGGCTGGCAGGCGATCACGAACTGCATCGAGGGCCTGGTCACCGCCGACGAATACGGCATGATCATCCCCGGCTTGGCCGCGTCCTGGGACGTGTCTCAGGACGAGTCTGTGTACACCTTTCACCTGCGCGACGGCCTACAGTGGGTGGATTGCGAGGGCAATCCCGTGGCGCCCATCACCGCTTCAGACTTCGTGGCCGTGGCGCAATACAGCTGCGATCCCAGAAACGCCGCCAGCAGCGCCACCCCCTACGAGCAGTACATCGCCGGCGCGGAGGCGCTGCTGAAGGGCGAGACCGCGGACTTCGACCAGCTCGGGTTCAAGGCGCTGGACGATCTGACGCTGCAGCTCACCCTCAAGGAGCCGGTGCCGAATTTTCTGCCGCTGGTCAGCGCGTACATAGCCGCCTACGGCCCGCTGCTGGCGCAACTGGGCGCGGGCTACGGCGTGGACAGCGAGTCCATGTACTATTCCGGCGCGTACTACCTGCAGGAGTTCCAGCCCCAGTACCGGCGCGTGTACAAAAAGAATCCCTACTATCATGGCGCGGCCCAAGTCTACATCGAAAAGGTCGTCATGACCTATAACGCCGAGGCGCAGACCCTCGCGCCGCAGCTGTTCATGCGCGGCGAGGCCGACGCCGCGAAGATCAACGCCGACGTGCTGACCGAGTGGAAGGCCAACAAGGACACGGCCGACATCGTGCTGCCCGGCCGGCCCGACCCGGTGTACATGTACTTCTACGCCTTCAATTATCATCCCCAGTTCGACGCCGAATACGAGCCGGAAAACTGGAAGCTGGCCGTGAACAACGAACACTTCCGCCAGTCACTCTACTGGGGCCTGAACCGGCTCAAGGCGCTGCTGGTGCAAGACCCGTACAACCCGCAGCTCATGCAGACCAATACCCTCGTACCTAAGGGCTGGTGCGATGTGGACGGCGTGGACTATACCCAGATTGAGCCGCTGAAGGCCATCGCGGACCGGCCCGAAAACAGCTTTGACGAGGTCAAGGCACTGGCCCATAAGACGCTGGCCACGGAGGAACTGAAGGCCGTTGGCGCGACATTCCCCGTCAAGATGCTGATGCCCTACAACCCTGGCGTGAAGGCCTGGGAGATGGAGGTGCAGGTGGTCAAGCAACAGCTCACGCAGCTGCTCGGCGCGGACTACATCGACTGCGTGCTGGTGGCGGGGCCGACGACGGGATTTCTGGACGCCTACCGCCGGAGCGGCAAGTACGCGTTCATGAAGCTCAACAACGGCTCCGGCTACAAGGACCCCATCTCGCGCATCCCGCCCTTTGACCGGGACAACAATTTCACATTCCTGGATAAAGCGGTTGGCGACGAGCTCGAGCCGCTGGTACGGCAGTACTACGCGCTGACCGACGCTGCCAGAAAGGTCATGACCCAGAGCATGGCGCGGTATCAGGCCTTCGCCGAGGCGGAGGCGCTGCTGCTCTCCCACGCGCTGGTGATTCCGTTCAGCACGGACACGGAGGGGTATTTCGTGTCCCGGTACAACCCGTTTGAGCGCCCGCACTCCTCGGACAACCTGTGGCGCGGCATGCGTGTGCTGAAGCAGCCGCTGACGGAGGCGCAGTATGCGGCGCTGCAGCAGGCGTGGCAGGCCGAGCGGGAGGCGCGGCTGCTGGCGCAGACGGTGACAGAGTAGTCTCATCGCCCATCTCCCCGACACCGCACAAAAAGGAGCCAACCATGCTGCGATACCTGCTCATCCGCCTCGCTCGCGCCCTGGGCAGCCTGCTGCTGGTCGTCATCATCGTGTTCTGTCTGCTCCGGCTGATGCCCGTGGAGGGCTATTTTCAGAACTACGACGACATGACGCCCACCCAAATCGAAAACGCCAAGCAGAAGCTGGGCCTGGCGGACCCGCTCCCCACCCAGCTCGCCCACTTTTTCACACAGCTCGCCCACGGCGACCTGGGCGTGTCGCTGCGCTACCGCGTCAACTACCCCATCTTGAAGATCATCGCGCAAAAGGCGCCGTTCTCCATCCGGTTCGGCCTGCTCGCCATCGCCATCAGCCTGCCGCTGGGCCTCGCCCTGGGCACGATCATGGCACGGTTTAAGGGGCAATGGGTGGACAAATTCGGCATCCTGTACATCGTGCTGCTGCAGGCCATACCGGCGGCGGTGTATTATCTGTTCATCCAGCTGTACGGTTCACAGGCCCTCGGGCTGAGCGTGTTGTACGACCCGGACAGGCTGCAGAGCATGATCCTGCCGCTGATATCGCTGTGCCTGCCGTCCGTGGCGGGCTACGCGATGTGGATGCGGCGCTATGCGCTGGACGAGGGGACCAAGGACTATGTGCAGCTCGCCCGCGCCAAGGGCGTGCCCGGCGCGGCCATCTGGTTTTCCCATGTGCTGCGCAACGCCATCGTGCCCATCGTGAACTTCATCCCCGGCTCGATCCTGTTCACATTGACCGGGTCCATCTATGTGGAGTCGCTGTACTCCATCCCCGGCATGGGCGGATTGCTCGTGGACGTGATCAAGCGCCAGGACAACAACATGGTCCAGGCGCTGGTGATGCTGTACGCGGCGATGTCCATCTGCAGCCTGCTGCTGGGCGACCTGCTGATGGCGCTGGCGGACCCGCGCATCAGCCTCGGCAGGAAGGAGGCGGTGCGGTGAGCAAGTACGCCTACACACAGCGCGCGTTTGAGAAGGTCGGGCGGCGGATGCTGGACAGGCTGCGCGCGGAGCTGGAGGGCGCGCCGGACGACCTCTCGCCGGAGGCCGTCGCGGCGCTGGACCCGGCGCTGTTCCACGAGGCCGACGCCGACAGGGCCGACGCGGAGCGCACCGGCGCCACCGGCTATTCCTACTGGGGCAGCACGCTGCGCGTCTTCCTGAAAAACCGCGCCGCCGTCGCGATGCTGTGCGCGGTGGCCGCGCTGGTGCTGTTCGCGCTAATCCAGCCGATCCTGCCGGGCCAGATGGACCCAAACCGGATCCACGACGACCCGCTGACGGGCATGCAGCTGTCGAACAGGCAGCCTTCGCCTGAGTTCTGGTTCGGCACCAATGCCATCGGCCAGGACCTCTGGGCGCGGATCTGGAGCGGAGCCAGGGTGTCGCTGGGCATCGGGTTTTCCGTGGCGCTGGTGCAGGCGCTGCTGGGGATCACGATGGGCATGGTGTGGGGCTATGTGCGTCGGCTGGATTTTCTGTTCACGGAGCTGTATAACGTGCTGAACAATATCCCCTCCACCATCGTGCTGATCCTGGCCAGCTATATCCTCCGACCCGGCGTGGGCACGATGATCATCGCCATGTGCCTGACCAGCTGGATCGTGCCCGCGCGGTTCATCCGCAACCTGGTGATCCTGCTGCGGGACCAGGACTACAACGTGGCGTCGCGCTGTCTGGGTTCTGGCCTAAAGAAAATGATCTTCAGAAACCTGCTGCCGCACATGGTGTCGGTGATCATGCTGCGGATGGCGCTGGCGATACCGGAGGCAATCGGCAGCGAGGTGTTCATGACGTACATCGGGCTGGGCGTGCCCGTCGAGGTGCCGTCACTGGGAAACCTGATCAATGCGGGACGGGCGTTGATGCTGTCACCAGCGCTCAGGTATCAGCTGATCTGGCCGGCGACAATCCTGTCGGTGATCACGGTGTGCTTCTACCTGATCGGCAACGCGTTCGCCGACGCTGCGGACCCGAAGAATCATGTGTAGCGGGGACGCCGCGTGAGCGACGTCCCCCATCTCGCCCAAGGAGGTCCCTCCCCCATGCCCACACCCCTCATCTCCATCCGCAACCTCCACGTCAAATTCGCCCTCCGCGGCCAGACCCTGCACGCGCTGCGCGGCGTCGACCTGGACCTCTTCGAGGGCGAAGCGCTGGCCATCGTCGGCGAAAGCGGCGCGGGCAAATCCGTGCTGATGAAGACCCTGAACGGCCTGCTGGACAAGAACGGCTGGGTCGACAGCGGCTCCATCCAGTTCAATGGGATGGATCTGGCGGCGCTTAAAACCGAGCGCGACTGGCGCGCCATTCGCGGCAGACAGGTCGCGATGGTCATGCAGGACCCGATGACCTCCCTTAACCCGCTGAAGACCGTGGGCTGGCAAATCTCAGAGGCGCTGAGGTACAACCGCGGCCTGCGCGGCGCGGAGGCGAAGGCGCTCGCAATGAAGCTGCTCGCCGACGTGGGCATCCCTGAGCCTGAGCGGCGCTATCGCCAGTATCCCCACGAACTCTCGGGCGGCCAGCGCCAGCGGGCGGTGATCGCCATGGCGCTGGGGTGCAACGCGCGGCTGCTGATCTGCGACGAGCCCACCACGGCGCTGGACGTGACGATCCAGGCGCAGATCCTGTCACTCATCGGCGCGCTGAAAAAGCAATACGGCCTCACCCTCGTGTACATTACCCACGACCTGGGCGTGGTCGCCAACGTGGCGGACAGGGTGGCGGTGATGTATGCGGGCGACATCGTGGAGATCGGTAGCTGCCGCGAGGTTTTTTTTGATCCGCGCCACCCGTACACCTGGGCGCTGCTGTCCAGCCTGCCGCAGCTGGGCGCGGCGGGCGAGCCGCTGACAGCCATTCGCGGCACGCCGCCGAACCTGTTCCACCCCATCCGGGGCGACGCCTTCGCGCCGCGCAACCCGCGCCCGCTGGCGATCGACTTCCTGCACAGGCCGCCCTATTTCGACGTGTCGCCCACCCACCGCGCGAAAACCTGGCTGCTGGACCCCCGCGCGCCGAAGATCGAGCCGCCCCAAGCGATTCAAAGGCTCAGGGCGATGTATGACGGCAATTGGTCGATGCGGAGACAGGGCATTGAGTGAGCATGTGATGCCTCTCCACCTCCCCGGTCATCCTGAGCGCAGCGAAGGACCTTCCTCAAACTTTCGCATTCAGTTTGGGGAAGGTCCTTCGCTGTGCTCAGGATGACCGGGTGTGGTGAAGGACGACCGGGGAAGAACGTGGCGTGGGCAGGACGCTACGCTGAGGCTTGGATTCCCTCCCCCCGGCCCGCCGCCCCTCATCACCCAAATAGTGCCGCATGCAGGCGAGCACCTGATCGATGTTGATCGGCTTGCTGATGTGGTCATCCATGCCCGCGTCGATGCACCGCGCCACATCCTCCGCGAACGCGTTGGCGGTCATGGCGACGATGGGGATGGTCTCTGCGCCCGCCGCGCCGCTCTCCCGAATCGCGCGCGTGGCGCCGAAGCCGTCCAGATTCGGCATCTGCAGATCCATGAAAACCATGCCGTACCGGCCCGGGTGCTCGGAAAACAGCCGCACGGCCTCTCTTCCGTCCACGGCCTCGTCGATCTCGATGTTCGTCGGCTCCAGCAGCACGCGCAGGATCTCCCGATTAATTTCGATGTCCTCGGCCAGCAGCACGCATCGGCCCGCGAAGTTCGCCTCGCCGCAGTCTTCATCCAGCGCGCCCTGGGCGCCTTCTTCCTCGGCCTCCTCGCAGATCACAAAAAACGCGAACTCGCTACCCTGGCCCGGAGCGCTGGTGACGTGGAACTCGCCGCCCATCATCTGCACCAGCCGCTTGGAGATGGCGAGGCCCAGGCCCGTGCCGCCGTACTTGGAGGTGATGCCCGCGTCGGTCTGCTCAAAGGCCTTGAACAGCCTGCCCTGCTGCTTCGGCGTCATGCCCACGCCGTCGTCCTTCACGGCAATGTCGACGCGCACCTTTGGCGACATCAAGCGTTTGGCGCTGACGGACAGGCTGATGTGCCCGCCCTCCGGCGTGAACTTGACCGCGTTGGAGAACAGGTTCATCACCACCTGGGCCAGCCGGTTCGCGTCGCCGTAGACCGTCTGCGGTACGTCCTCGGCGATGTGCGCGGACAGATGCAGCCGCTTTTCGTCCATCTTCACGCCGATGATGCCCATCACGCCGTCCAGGCAGGCCCGGATGCGGAAGTTGGTGCTGTACAGTTCCAGCTTGCCGGACTCGATCTTGCTCAGGTCCAGCACATCGTTGATGATGTTCAGCAGGTGCTCCGACGAGATCTGAACCTTCGTCAGTGCATCGCGCACGCGCGCTGGGTCGTCCGTCATCTGGGCGATCTTGGTCATGCCCACGATGGCATTCATGGGCGTCCTGATCTCATGGGACATGTTGCTGAGGAAGAAGCTCTTGGCCTTATTGGCGGCCTCGGCGGCGTCCTTTGCGGCGACCAAGTCGCGCTGCATCTCCTTGATCACCGTGATGTCAGACAGGATGACGCCGATGCCGATGGTGGCGCCCCGCTCATCGCGCATGGCGAAGATCCAGTGGGCCACCTCGACGCGCTGGCCACCCTTGCGGATGAACTCGGTCTCGATCTCACACGTGCCGGTCGTAAGCGCCAAGGCCCAACTTGCGCGGATGCGGCGGGCGGTCTCCGGCGTGTGGAACTGTTCGGGCGTGAAGTTCAACCCGAGCTCATCCTTGGAATAGCCCGTAAGCGCGTACGCACCGGGGTTGGCGTACACGATGCGGAACGACAGGTCCAGCGCGATGATGAAGCTGGCGGAGGAGTTCAGGATGGCGAGCTGGATGTCAAAACTGCGGCGCATGGCTTTTTCGTCGGTGATGTCGCGCATCAGCGTGCTCATCCCCAGCCGCCTGCCGGCCTTGTCCATCACCGGGAACACGAACTGCTGCACGTCGATCATGTGGCCGTCCGTGTGGCGCAGCCGGTTCTCGCCCACCCACGCGCCGTTCTTTTCCACGGCGGGAAAGGCCTCCTCTGTGAGGATGCGTATGCCCTCCTCGTCGTGGGTGTCCGCCTTTTGCATGGGCTGGCCCTCGGGTTGGCCCACCATGCGGCTGGCCGCCGCGTTGGCGTAGGCGTCGTCGCTGCCGTCGTCATAGGCGATATAATACGGCGCGGAATCGATCAGCGCCGCCGTATGCTCCAGCGCGCGCACGCGCCTGCGCAACCTGCGGACCCGCAGCCACAACAGAATCATTGCGCCCAGCGCAACCCCCAATGCCCCGGACAGGACCCAGATCGGATTTGGCATGGTTTTCCCTCGCTAACAAATTGGGGTCGGGTATGTTTTTTCAATTAACCAGCATATCATACCATGTAAACGCGCTCTTGACAATCCATCATTTTGCATTGCGCCCGCGCGGCGCGTCGCCATCCGATTGTTGCACAACCGTTGCGGGGATTCACGACAGTTTTTGCCGCAGATTCTGTAAATTTTACACAAACCGAGACAACTCGCCGGGATTTCAAATGCAGTATGCTTGCATTATCCGGACCAATGATTTACAATGGCTCCAAGTGTATCTTGGCATTGCGAGCCACGACACAGGTTTTATGAAATAAGGAGAGAAACAACACGATGGATATCAAGAAGAGCATCGACAGCGGCAAGACCATTTTCGCGCTGACCGGCCGCCTGGACACCACCACCGCGCCGCAGCTGCAGGACGCCCTGATCCCCGCATTCGACACCGAGAAGGACATCAAGCTGGACATCGCGGAGCTGAACTATGTGAGTTCCGCGGGCCTGCGCGTGCTGCTGATGGCCGAGAAGGCCGCCAAGGCCTCGGGCGTGCCGTTCAAGGTCGCGAACGTGTGCCCGGAGATCATGGAAGTGTTCGAGATGACCGGGTTCACCGATATCCTGACCATCGAATAGTCGTTTGGATGCGCGCCGCATAGGGCCAGCGCCGTGTCGCTGTTGACGGCGCTGGTTGTTGTGCGATGCAACCATACGGATCAGGAGGTTGACCGATGAACCAACTCAATCTGGAGGCCAGGCTAGACAACTTAGACCGGGTGCTGGCCCATGTCGAAGGAGCGCTGGAAGCGGCGGACTGCCCCATGAAAACTGCGATGCAGGTTGCCATCGCGGTAGAGGAGGTCTACGTCAACATCGCCCACTACGCCTATGGCGGCGAGGCGGGTCCCTGCAGCGTGGGCATAGACGCCGCAGACGGCCAGCTCACCATCCGGTTCGAGGACAGCGGCCGCGCCTACGACCCCACCGTCAAGGAGGACCCCGACATCACGCTCAGCGCCGAAGACCGCGACATCGGTGGCCTCGGCATCCTCATGGTCAAAAAGATCATGGACAGCGTGGACTATCGCAGGGACGGAGAAAAAAACGTGTTGGTGCTGAACAAGGCGATCTGACAGCCGTGAACATTGCAATCACACCAGAACAAAAAGGAGATAATCAGCCATGAAATCCGACGTCTACAAGTCCATTCAGCCCAAGGAGATCCCCGGCATCCTCGAAGATGTGGAGCGGTTTGGCGAATACAGCAAGCTCGACCACATGGACACCATGAAGCTGCGTCTGCTGGCCGAGGAGATGTTCTCCATGACCGACCGCCTGCTGAGCAAGTACGACAGCGAGTTCTGGGTCGAAAACGACAAGCGCCATTTTGAGCTACACCTGAAGGAGTGGGCCAGCATGGACAGGGAGCAGCGCGACAAGCTGATCTCCGTGTCCAGCACCCAGTCCAACGCCCGCAACAAGGGCCTGTTCGGCAAGCTGTCCGGCATGATGGAGAACCTCATCGACAACGGCGCCGACGCCCCGCTGGTGGACCCGTTCTATCACATGGGCATGATGCAGTACGAGGGCTATGCGGAGGCGTGGTCCATGCGCGCCTACGAGCAGGCCCTGCCAGCCGCGCAGCGCCAGGAGGACTGGGACGGCCTTGAGAAGTCCATCCTGCTGCACATCGCCGACGACATCGTGGTCGGCGTGCGCGGCGACGTGATGGAGATCATCGTGAAGGTGAAGTTCTGAGGCAACACCGCACAGAGTGCGTATGCGATGATGAGTTGGTTTTTTGTCCATGTGGACTTGCAGGACCGAAGCGGTGGCAGCGCTACCACGAGCGTTCCTGCGAGTCTGCATGGGCTGAAAACAGCCGTAGGCCGAGATTCGACTTCGGGACGCGGAGGGCTTGGCGGTGACGGAAAACGGCGCGGAGGCCCCGGGCTGCACGTTCACACGAGGCGCGGGCGCCTGGCGGTATGAGTACCAGCACAATGGTCAGACCATCGACAAGCGCACGCCGGCATTGCCGAAGCGGTAGGTCAAGGCGTCCCCCCCCCAACGCCGTCCTCCTTAGCCCAGCGAATGACCGTGCACGGTAAAACAGGGAGGGCCGGAGGGGGGGCGCGGGTGACGGCGTGGGGGGGGGCCGGTGGGCGGCGCCCCGCGCCCGGCTCCGG
>JAVBUD010000061.1:0-7186 GCA_031555755.1 Eubacteriales bacterium
CCCCCCCCCCCGCCCCGCACATATTGCGAATGGAGGCTACATACGATGAAGGCTCGTGAATATAAAATCTGGAACCCAGAAATGGAGTGCATGGACCCGGAGCGTCGTCGGGAGATCCAGAACCAGCGGCTGTCGGAGACGGTGCATCGGGTGTACAACCACGTGGAGATGTACAGGCAGCGCATGGACGAAAAAGGCATCACCCCCTTCGACATCCGCACCATCGACGACCTGAAACTGCTGCCGTTCACCGACAAGCCGGACCTTCGGGACCAGTTCCCCTACGGCCTGTTCGCCGCGCCGAGGCAGGACATCGTGCGCATACAGGGCTCGAGCGGCACCACGGGCATGCCGATCGTCTCAGGCTACACCCAGCGCGACATCGACATCTGGACCGAGATGACGGCCCGGGCGGTGGTGGCCGCGGGCGGCGGCGTGGACGACATCGTGCAGGTCACGTACGGCTACGGCCTGTTCACGGGCGGTTTGGGCCTGCATCAGGGCGCGTCCTTGGCGGGCGCGATGGTGGTGCCCATGTCGAGCGGCAACACCCAGCGCCAGATCGCGATGATGAAGGGGCTGGGCGCGACGATCCTGTGCTGCACGCCGTCCTACGCCGTGCACATCGGCGAGACGATCCGCGAATCGGGCATGGACATCAAGGACTTCAAGCTCAAGGCCGGCATTTTCGGCGCGGAGCCCTGGAGCGAGGGCATCCGTGCGCACATCGAGGAGCTGCTGGACATCGACGCGCTGGACATCTACGGGCTGACGGAGATTTGCGGCCCCGGGGTGTCGTTCGAGTGCCTGCATAAAAAAGGCATGCACGTGAACGAGGACCACATCATCCCCGAGATCATTCACCCGGAGACGGGTGAGGTGTTGGCGTACGGCGAGCTGGGCGAGCTGGTTTTCTCCACGATCACCAAGGAAGGGATGCCGATGCTGCGGTACCGGACGCACGATTTGTGCAGGCTGCATCCCGAGGTGTGCGAATGCGGGCGGACCACGGTGCGGATGGAGCGGATCATGGGCCGGACGGACGACATGCTGATCATCCGTGGAGTGAACGTGTTCCCGAGCCAGGTGGAGACAGTGCTGACCCAGGTGCCGGGCGTGACGCCGCACTTTATCATGATCGTGGACCGGGTGGGCTCGACGGACGATCTGGAGATTCAGGTGGAGGTCGCGGAGGACATGGCGGCGGACACGATCAGCGCGATGCAGCGGATCCAGCGGCAGATCCACGAGCAGGTGAAGAGCGTGCTCGGCCTGAGCGCGACGATCAAGCTGGTCGCCCCCAAGACCCTCCCGAGGTTCGAAGGCAAAGCCCGCCGCGTCACCGACAACCGCAAGCTCTAAAGCCGCGCCAGAACACAGCGAAGCGAACTAGGGAGTCCAGAGGGACTTAGTCCCTTTGGCCCCCGGAGGGCGTCTCCCCATCAAACCCGCGCGCCAAACCCTACGGGGGAGGCGGCGGGGGCAAGCCCCCGCCCTACGAGCGCGACGCGAGGCCGGTGGGAGCACCCGGCGCAGGCGCGCGGGCAGTAACTCACCGTTGCCGATGAGCCGCAAGGCGAACCCGGCGAGGCGCGTCCTGATGGATAGCGACGAAAGGTCTGGCTTGAGGAAGATCCTTCGGCTGCGGCCTCAGGATGACCCGTATGCGAGCCGAGAGGCAAGGACATCAACTTGCCCTCTACATCAACAACAACCCCAATATAACCAAAGGAGGGTTTGCCGAATGTACGTTAAGCAACTATCCATCTTCCTTGAGAACACCAAGGGCAGCCTGCTCGGCCTGACAAAGCTGTTTGCGGCGCATCAGATCGACCTGATCGCGCTGTCGATCGCGGACACGGAGCAGTACGGCATCCTGCGCTGCATCGTGCCGGACGCGGCGGTCGCGTCGAAGGTGCTTCGGGACGCGGGCTATTCCATGCGCGAGACGGACGTACTGGCGGTGTGCGTGAAGGACGAGCCGGGCGGGCTGGCGATGATCCTCGAGGCGCTGTCGGCGTCCGACATCTCGGTGGAATACCTATACTCGTTCGTGCGGTCCACGGGTAAGTACGCGCTGGTCATTTTCCACCTCAGCGACCTGAAGCGGGGCGAAGAAGTGCTGCGCGCCAAGGGCGTGGAGCTGCTGGACCTGGACCAGATTCGCGGGCTATGAGCAAGCAACTGCGGCCCACGCGGCTGGTGATCGACGACCGGGCGCTGGGCGACAATGTGCTGACGCTGCGCAGGCGCATCCGGAATGTGACGCGCATGATGGCGGTGGTGAAGGCGAACGCCTACGGCCACGGGCTGGTGGAGACGGGTCGAATCGCGCTGGACTGCGGCGCGGACGCGCTGGCGGTGGCGACGGTGGAGGAGGGCGTGCGCCTGCGCGAGTCGCGGATGCTGGCGCCCATCCTGGTCATGGGCGGCGGCACCCCGGAGGGCGCGGCGGCCTGCGTCGGTCGGCATCTGTCGCTGGCGCTGTACGACCCGACGGCGCTGAACGCGCTGCAAAAGCAGGCGAAAAAGCTGGACACCGTGGCCCATGCGCACCTGAAGATCGACACGGGCATGAACCGCGTGGGCCTGCTGGGCGAGGCGCAGATCGCGGACATGCTGCGGCGGATGGAAAAATGCCCGAATGTGAAGCTGGAGGGCCTGTTCACCCATTTTTCGGACGCGCCCTGCCCGGAGTTCACGGCGGAGCAGAACGCGCGGTTTCGGCGCGCGATCAACCAGGTCCGCGCCGCGGGCCACTCACCGATGATCCACGCGGCGGCCAGCGACGCCATGCTCTCGGACGAGACGCTGTGGTACGACATGGTGCGGCCCGGCGTGGCGATCTACGGCGCGTCGGTGCGCCATCTGTGCGAGGGGCTGCTCCCCGTGCAGCAGCTGACCACGAAGCCCGTGCGGCTCACGGCCATCCCCGAGGGCGAGTGGGTCGGCTACGGGCGCGAGTTCACGGCGCGGCGGGAGACGAGGATCATGACGCTGCCCATCGGCTACGGCGACGGCTATCCGCGACTGCTGGGCGGCAAGGCCGCCGTGCTGGTGCGCGGCATGCGCGCGCCGGTGATCGGGCGCGTGTGCATGGACATGCTGATGGTGGACGTGACGGACGTGCCCGGCGCTCAGATGGGCGACGAGGTGGTGCTGCTGGGCCAGCAGGGCGATCAGCGCATCACGCCCGATGAGCTGGCCGTGCTGTGCGGCACGATCCCGTACGAGATCATGCTCGGGTTCACCGAAAGGGTCCCGATGGAGCATGCTGTCGAAGGATAATCGCGCGATAAGGCCGAAGGGAACGCCCCCGTGGCGTTCCGCGTCCCCGTCGTCCTGCGCCCCTTCCGCCGTCATCCTGAGCGCCAGCGAAGGACCTTCTTCAAACTTCATATCAGATAAAGTATGAGGAAGGTCCTTCGCTTACGCTCAGGATGACGGTGTTAGGGAACGCGCCCTGCTCTTCAGACCAATCTAACCATAGGAGGACATCCACTATCATGAAACCCGCATTCAAAATGGGCTGGCAGATGCTCGTGTACCACATCATCGCCATGGTCCTGAGCCTGATGTTCGTGTCGATGCTGGGCTCGGCGCTCTGGCTGCAGATCATCCTGTCGCTGGCGCTGCTGGCGGCGTACTGCTTTATGCTGTATTCCGACGGCTGCTCGCGCGGCGAGCGTGCGGCCACGCTGTCCGTGCAGACCGACCGCCAGCGGGAGGTGGGCCGCGCCGTCGATCCCGACCTGGCTCAGGACTGCTTCAAGCCGTCCACCGCCTGGAAGGGCTATCTGATCGGCATCTGCCTGACCGCGCTCATCGCCATCTGCAACATCGTCGCCGAGCCGTTCTTTCCGCCGTTCCAGCCCATGTCCGACGAGGAGCTGTCCGAGTTGAACGCGTCCATGCAGACCGCGCAGCAGCAGCTGGCCATGCAGCCGGAACTGGAGGCGGGCCCGGAGGGCGAGCTCGTCGTGCCCGATGAGACGCCCGCGCCGGCGGTGGTGGCGGACGAGGCGGGCGCGGCGGACGTGCGGATCAACCCGTTCAACATTGTGGCGCGGATCGTGTTCACACCGTTTTTGTTCCTCTACACGCCGCTGCAGCATCACGCGGTGCTGCTGAACTGGCTGTTCCTGGTCTTGGCGCTCGCCGTGCCGCTGCTGGCGCCGATTGGGTATCTGCAGGGGCCGAGGCTGAGGCAGAAAAAGCTGATCATGATCGAGCAGGGCAAAAAGCGCAAGATGCGGAATCTGAAAGTGAACAAGAAGCCGAGGGGGCCGAAGGGGCCGAAGATGGAGGTTTAGGGTGGGCGTGTTGTGACCGGCCAGCAGGTTGCGCCTCGCCGAGCTCGCCTCACGGCACGCCGGCGTCGGTGAGTTTGTGGCCGTGCGCCTGCAACAGGGGCTCCCACAGGCGCTTGTTGGATGCGTGGGGGGAGGGCTCCCACGTGATATTTAGCGCACGGGGTGATGGGAGGCGCCTCTCGGGGCTCAGAGGGCGCTATCCTCAATTCGCAATAGTCGTCTCCGCGCTTCGCTTGTGCGACTCCTTTGCGCTTTGGGCTTCCGGCTCGCTTCATCCGCCACAGGCGGCGCTTCGCCTCCGCCCCCTCCGAGACCTCCCGCCAAAGGGCCTGAGGCCCTCTGGACTCCCCATTTTCGCTTCGCGTGGGTTGTGGCGTGAGGTGAATGGGCACTTGTCGTATTTGGCGAATTGTGCTATACTGTTTCCGTATGCGAGTGAGGTGGATGGATCGGTGCGGATCGTAGGCGGTGAATACCGCGGACGCAAACTCTATGCCCCGGACGGCGAGGCCACCCGCCCCACCACCGACCGCGTGCGCGAGTCCCTGTTCAACATCCTCATGCCCCGCACCCGCGACGCAACCGTACTCGACCTGTTCGCAGGCTCAGGAGCGGTCGCCCTCGAAGCGCTCTCCCGCGGCGCTGCCCACGCGGTCCTCGTCGATGCCGACCGCCGCGCCCAAGCAGCCATTGAGCGCAACATCGCGCTGTGCAGGGCCGAGCAGAAAGCTCGGCTCATCAAGGCCGACTGGAAGGTCGCCCTGGACAGGCTGACCGCACATTTCGACCTGGTTTTCCTGGACCCGCCCTACGCCCAGCTTTCGGTGTATGGCGAAGCCGCCCTGGCGCTCAAGGCGCGTGGACTGCTGGCACAAGGCGCGCTGCTGGTCATGGAGCACAGGTCCAAGGACGCGCTGGCGCTCCCGGGCGGCTTCGAGGCGTTCGACGAAAGGCGCTACGGCGAGGCGACCATCGCGTTTGTGAGAGAGGTGATCCCGTGATCGCGGTCTATCCCGGCAGCTTTGACCCGCTCACAGTGGGCCACATGGAGATCATCCGCCGCGCGTCGAAGCTGTTCGACAGGGTGTTCGTGTGCGTGCTCATCAACCCGCTCAAGCACCCGCTCTTCCGCGCAGAGGACCGGGTGGAGATGATCGAGGCCTGCATCCAGGACCTGCCCAACGTGTCCGCGCTCCAAAGCGACGGCACATTGCTCGAAGTCGTCGAGCATGTGGGCGCCCACGTGATCTTGCGCGGGCTGCGCTCCGAGGCTGACTACCTGAACGAAAAGTCCGTCACCGACGCGTTTCTGAAGCTGTGGAATGTGGAGACGCTGTTCCTGCAGTGTGACCCGGAGCTGGGCTATGTATCAAGCTCGCTGGTCCGCGAGCTGATGCGCTTCCACGCAGGCATTGAGCGGCTGGTCCCCGAACAAATCCTCGAGAGAGTCTCATCCGAAAGGAGTTAACCCATATGGATCGCGAAAACAACCCGTTCTTCGAAGAGGAAAACGATACAGCCGAAATGGCCGCTCAAAACGAGCGGCAAGTTGCGCCTGCCGCGCAGCCGAACTACGAGTCCGACGACGACCACACCTACCTGATGAAGCTGCTGGACTACCTGCAGGACGCCATGGAGTTTGGATCCGTGGTGCCGTTGACGGGCAAGCGGCTGGTGGATGCGAACATGTGCATCGACATCATCAAGGACATCCGCGGGAATCTGCCGCTGGCGATTCAGTACGCGGAGCAGGTGATGCGCGACCGCGAGCGCATTCTGACGAACGCGGAGCGCACGGCGTCCAACAAACTGGCAGGCGCGGACAGCCGCGCGGACGCGGTGATCAAAGAAGCAGACGCGCACGCGCAGCAGATCATCAACGAGGCGGAGGACCGCGCGGACAAGATCATCAAGTCCGCGGAGATCCACGCGCGCGGGCTGATCGACCAGCATGCGATCAAGGTTGCGGCGCAGAACGAGGGCCGTGACATCGTGAACGCGGCCAGGGCCGAGGCGAACGACAAGCGCCAGGCTGCGAGCGCCTACTGTGAAGACATGCACCTGAACACCGAAAAAGCGCTCCAGCACGCCATGGACATCGTCCGCGGCCACCGCCAAAGCCTCAGCGAAAACCGATAAGCGCGCACGAGCACAGCGAAGCGAGCCAGGGAGTCCAGAGGGACTTAGTCCCTTTGGCGGGAGGTCTCGGAGGGCGGCGCCCTCTGAGCAACGGAGCATGGCAAGGGGACAGAGCAGTACGCGCTCTGTCCCCTTTTCTCACCCCGCGCGCAGAAATCAGCGGGGGAGGCATAAATCTGCGCATCAGCTCACGCCGGTGGGAAGCGCCACGTGCAGGCGCGCGGGCACATGATTGCCGTTGCCGCGAGCCGTGAGGCGAGGCCGGCGAGGGGTTCCTCCTCCGTTCGCGCTTTTTGTCTACAGCCCCAAGGCCTCGGCAAACGCACAGCGCCCTCGCCTCGTCGGCGCGAGCCTCACGGCCGCGCCTCCTCGCTTGGTCGCAAGTTTGTGCCCGCGCGCCTCGGGCACTTCCCGCGTTATTCCGCCCGGCGAACGGACGAACTGCACCCTCACGTTTTCAGCGCGCGGGATGCTGGGCTGCGAAGGACCGCTCAGAGGGCGCTATCCTCAATTCGCAATGGTCGTCTCCGCGCTTCGCTTGTGCGACTCCCTTGCTCATTGGGCTTCCGGCTCGCTTCATCCGCCACAGGCGGCGCTTCGCCTCCGCCCCTCCGAGACCTCCCACCAAAGGGCCGGAGGCCCGCGGGACTCCCCAGGTTCGCGGCGCGGTGCGCGGCCGCGGCGTGCCGTGGGCCGGGCGCCGTCGGGAGGCGGCCCGGACACCGCGGCTCCGT
>JAVBUD010000042.1:0-7319 GCA_031555755.1 Eubacteriales bacterium
CGGTGATCTCGCCCACGAAGCCCAGTTCCTTGGAGATGACTTCAGCCTTGATCATGCCGCCGTCCAGCCCGCACAGCCCCATGGCGTGGCCGCCGATGCGCTCGATCAGCGCCACCAGGCCCTTGTTGACCTTGCCCGCCAGCACCATCTGCACGATGTCCACGGTCTCCTCGTCGGTGACGCGCAGCCCGTCCTTGAACTCCGATTTCTTGCCGATCTTCTTCAGCATGTCCGAGATCTCAGGCCCGCCGCCGTGGACCAGCACCACCTTGATGCCGATCAAGGAAAGCAGCACCATGTCCTGCATGACCGCCGCCTTCAGGTCCTCGTCGATCATGGCATTGCCGCCATACTTCACGACCAGAATCTTGCCGTTATACTTCTGAATGTAGGGCAGCGCCTGACACAGGATCTCGGCGCGGGTTGTGTTGTTGTGCATGGGGGTGATGGCCTCCTTACTACGTGCGGTAATCGCCGTTGATCTTCACATAATCGTACGTCAGGTCGCAACCCCAGGCGGTGGCCCAGCAATTGCCCTCGCTCTCCATGTCCACGCGGATGGTGATCTCGTCCTCCATCAGCACGGCTTTGGCCTGTTCCTCGCTGAACGGAATGCCAGCGCCGTCCTTGCAGACCTCCACGTCGCCTGCGGTGGACGAGAACTTCACGCACACCTTGTTCACGTCGATGTCACAGCCTGCGTAGCCCAGCGCGCACAGGACGCGGCCCCAATTCGCGTCCGCGCCGAACATGGCTGCCTTGACCAGGCTGGAGCAGATCACGGATTTCGCGCATTTGCGGGCGATTTCGTCCGTGCGTGCGCCGGTCACCTCGCAGGTGATGAGCTTTGTCGCGCCCTCGCCGTCCTTGGCGATCATGCGGCACAGCGCGGTGGTGACCTCATTCAGCGCCCGTTTGAACGCGTCATAGTCCGCGCCCACGCTGTCGATGCGCTGGCCGCCCGCCGCGCCGTTGGCCAGAATGGTCAGTGTGTCGTTGGTGGACGTGTCGCCATCCACGGAAACCATGTTGAACGAGACCTGCGCGTCCTCCCGCAGCGCCTGCTGCAGCAGCGCCGGCGCGATGGCGGCGTCTGTGGTCAGGAAAACCAGCATGGTGGCCATGTTCGGATGGATCATGCCGCTGCCCTTGGCCATGCCGCCCAGCGCGCAGGTGACGCCGCCGCACTCAAATTCAGTGCTGCACTGCTTCATGGCGGTGTCGGTGGTCATGATCGCCTCGGCGGCGGGCACGCCGTCCCGGGCCAGCGCGGCGACCAGCGCGGGCATGCCCTCGGCGATGGGCGCGATGTTCATCGGCTGGCCGATGACGCCGGTGGACGCCACGATCACGTCCGCAGCCTTCACGCCTGCATGCTTCGCGACCAGCTCGCACATCTGCTCGGCCACCTGCACGCCGTCCGCGTTGCAGGTGTTGGCGTTGCCGCTGTTGCAGATCACGGCCTGGGCCACGCCGTTCGCCAGGTGTCGCTGCGTCACGAGGATCGGCGCGCCCTTGACCAGATTCTGGGTGTACACGCCCGCCGCGGCGGCTGGGCGGTCGGAGAGGATCAGCGCCAGGTCGCGCTTGTTTTTGCCCTTGCGGATGCCGCAGTGGATGCCGGATGCCGTAAAGCCCTGCGGGGCGCAGACGCCGCCTGTGGTGCATATGGCCATGTGGGTCGCCTCCTTGGTGATGATTGGTGGGGAAAGTGTGTGTCGTCCTCCACCACCCCCGTCATCCAGAGCGGAGCGAAGGACCTTCTTGTTGATTTTAAGAACGGACAGTTTGAGGAAGGTCCTTCGCTGCGCTCAGGATGACGGGGGTGGAGGGACGACGAAAAGGTTTTATAGCGCCAACCCCAAAGTCTCGTCCAGCCCCAGCGCGATGTTCATGCACTGCACCGCCGCGCCGCTGGCGCCCTTGCCCAGGTTGTCGTATCGGGCGACCAGCAGGCATCGCTCGTCGTTTCCGCATACGTACAGCTCCATCGAATCCAGTCCGGTCATCGCGTTGCTCGCCATGAACGGCGGCTCTGAGCCGAGTTCCTTTACCGTCACAACGTCTGACCCCTGATAGTGCGCCGCCAGCGCAGCGTGCAGTTCGACCTTTCCGGCCCGCCCGTCCAGGTGCACCGGCACAGTGACCTCCATGCCGCTGTAGAAGTCGGCCACGATGGGCATGAAGATGGGCGTCACACTGACGCCGCTGACCGCCACCATCTCCCGCAGGTGTTTGTGCTGCTGGGACAGCGCGTACTGCCTGGGGCTCTGATAGTCCGCCGCGCGGTCCACGCCCTGATACTCCGCGATCATGCCCTTGCCGCCGCCGGAATAGCCGGTCAGCGAGCAGATGGCGTGGGGATAGTCCACAGGGAGCAGCCCTGCCTGGATCAGCGGATAGGCGAGCGCGATGAACCCGCTGGCGTGGCAGCCCGGCACGGCGATGCGTTTGCCGGTCGCGATGGCCGCGCGGTGCGCCCGTGACAGCTCCGGCAGGCCGTAGGCCCAGCCGTCCGCCGTGCGGTGGGCGGTGCTGGCGTCGATCAGGATGCCGCCGTTTTCACACATGTCAGCCGCCTCAATGGCCGCCGCGTCCGGCAGGCACAAAAAGCAGACGTCCGCCTCGTTCAGCAGCCGCCTGCGTTCGCCCGCGTCCTTGCGCAGGGCGGGGTCGATCTCGATCAGCCGCAGGTCCGGTCTGTCCATGACCCGGTCCCGAATCCGCAGCCCAGTGGTGCCCTCCTGGCCGTCGATGTACACGGTTTTCATAGCGCTCACCTCATTGCTGCATTATACCATGTATAAATATGCATTGGCAAGCGCAAATAGGCGAATAAATATTCATTTAACGTTCGGCTCGGCTCAGTTTCCGATGATCGCGTTTTGGTAATCATGGCCCAGTTCGTACAGCGACTCAAAGAACAGCGGCACGTAGGCGCTGGCGGGACCCTGGCAGTGGCGGTCCAGCATGTCGATGGTCTCGGCCTCGAAAGCGCCCTCATTGGGAACCTTGCCGTTTTGGGCATAGATCGACGCGGCCTGGGCGAACAACATCATCCGCGATTCGAACAACTCAGCCAGCCGGATATCCAATGCCTCCATCTGTGCCCGCAGCGCGCGCAATTCCAGTTCCACGGCAAGCGCCTCCTTTGTGTATGGGATATGTTGCTATTGGAAACATCATATCACAACGGACCTGGATTGTACAGGGGCACGAAATGGGGTATAATAGGCACATGAGAAAATGGAGGGATCGCAACATGAAACTAATGATCGCGTCGGACATACACGGATCGGCGAAGTATGCCCGGGAGATGGTTCGGGCGTTTGAGCGAGAGGGCGCGGAAAAGCTGCTGCTGCTGGGCGATTTGCTGTATCACGGCGCGCGGAATGAGCTGCCTGAGGGCTATGACACGAAGGCCGTGTTCGCGCTGCTGAACGGGCTGGCGGAGCGGATCATCGCCGTGCGCGGCAATTGCGACAGCGAAGTGGATCAGATGGTGCTCGATTTTCCGATGATGGCGGACTTTGCGCTCGTCGATTTGGGGGAGCAGACGGTGTTCGCGACCCACGGGCATGTCTTCTCACCCGATCAGCCGCCGAAGATGGCGGCAGGGACGCTGTTTGTGTCAGGGCACACGCATGTGCCAGGGTGCGAGAAAAGAGGCGCGTGCTGGTTCGCGAACCCGGGGAGCGTGAGCCTGCCGAAAGAGGGGAGCGAGCGGGGGTATCTGGTGCTGGAGGGGAAGGGGCTGGCGCATCGGGCGCTGGACGGGCGGGAGATTTGGTGGTGGGGGTTGGAATAGGGGATAGCTGTTCATCCAGCCCTCACCAGGCCGTCATCCTGAGCGCAGCGAAGGACCTTCTTCAAACTTAATGTGGAATCAGTTTGTGGAAGGTCCTTCGCTGCCCTCAGGATGACGGGGGGTGAACGACGCTCATGCGAGGTGGGGGAGAGGACGACGCTCACGCGGCGGCGGGGGCAAGCCCTCGCCCTACGGGTACGATAGAGTGCTTGTTGGGCGACGGATTGAATTTGCCGTATGGGTGCAGCGGAGCGCGTTGTAGGGCGGGGGCTTGCCCCCGCCGCCGCGTGAGCGTCGCCTTGGTTGCCTAGTCGGCAACAGACGTTGGTATTTCGAACATGACGCCAAACCCCGCGATGGAGGCGTTGCCCTCCGTGCCATTCACCATCAGGTCCACGGTCGCGCCTTCGTATGCGCCGGGCTTTTCGTCGGTGAAAAAGTTCAGCGTGTAATCTGTGTCGCTGTCTTGTTGGATGCTCAGCAGATACAGCGCCGCATCATCCAAGGTCAGTTGTCCGCCCACGATGCCCGATCCGTCCGACATGCGCACCTTCACCGCCAACTTGCCCCAGCTGTGGCGCATGGAGATGACCCGCAGGCTTTCCCCGGCTGAACCGTCAGTGGGGACTGCGTAGTACATGGCGGGACGCCCGTCGTTGTTCTCCTGGAGCATCTTGCTCAGTTCTGTGAGGCCGTAGCTGTCCGCATTGCTCTCGTCCGGCATGTCGAGGACTTTACCGCTGCGGGCGTTCAGGTTGACGCTGATCATGGCGAGTTGGCCGTTCTGTTCGAAAACCGCACTGATCAGGTGGCGGCCGCCATTGCGAAGATAATCCACTTCCGGCGCGATACAGACGAATGAGGCTGGGTAGCGGATGACGGTGGAGAGGGTGCCATCTTCGCCGGCGACCTTATAGATCGCGTTGCCGCCCTCGACCACCCTGGCCTGAATGGGAAATTCAGCCGTCACGGGCAGGCCGTTGATGTACACATTGAGCAGCTTCGTGTCAAATACACGCTGTCTCTGATCGGTGGACATGCGGAACTTCAGCTGGCCGAACTGAGCGGTCATCTCGTCCAGAATGAGCAGTTGGTCGCCCACGGGAGCTCGGAACGGGGACAAGATGCGGCCCTGCTCAGACTGGTAGAACAGGCAGCTCATGCGGAAAGCATAGTCCGGGTCGCGAGACGTCTGCGCAGGCGCGGGCGGCAGGGTGGGGATGGGGATGGCCGTGTCGCCCTCGGTCACCCGGAGCATGGGGATGGCGTCGTCCGGCTCTGTGATCTGGGGCATGGGGACGGCGAGGGGTTGGGCGGCGATGAACGGCTCATCCATTGAAAGCGGACTGAATGGGTCGTAGTCGCCGGTGACGGTGATTTCCGTGCCGGAATGCAGGGCCGCGATCATGCCCGCCGGTTGGGTTTCTGGCATGGGCGATATGACTGGGTCCGGCCGGGCCAGCGGGCGGCCGCGAGGGGCCAGGGCGCGGTAACCTAGCGGTAGCGCGCATAGCACCAGTGCGACGCACAGAGCGGCTGCCAGGCGGCGGGAGGGGCGGATCGTCTTCGTGTTGCGGGTCGGGAGCCGGTCCAGGGCCTCGTCCACGGACTCGGTGAACGCGGCGGTGGGCCGCAGCGGCTCGCTAGAGAGGGCCTGCTTCAAGGTCTTGCTCATGGTTCATCCACCTCCAGTAGGGTCTTGAGCTGTTGGCGGGCCAGGTACAGCCGCGACTTGACGGTGCCCTGAGGCAGGGCGAGCGCGTGGGCGATCTGGTCCACGGAAAAGTCCTCGTAGTAGTAGAGCACGACAGGCGCGCGGTACTTGTCGGGCAGGGACTGGAGGGCACGGCGCACGTCCAGGGACTCGTCGATGGGGTGAAGGGGCGCGGGCAGATCCGTATCGGGCATGGGGGCGACGCGCTTTCTGTGGCGAAGCAGCATCTTGCATTCGTTGATGGCAATACGGGTGAACCAGGTCTTGAAAAAAGCGGGGTCGTGCAGGGACGGCAGTGCACGCCAGGCTCGGAAGATGGCCTCCTGCACGGCGTCGCAGGCGTCTGAGGAATCGCTGAGGATCGCCCAGGCGGCACGGTAGAGGGTGGGCTCATGGGCGCGGATCAGGGCACAGAAGGCGGACTCGTCGCCCTGGGCCGCGCGGCGCACGAGGTCCGCTGTGGGCGGGCGGGGGAGGGGGACGACGTCGTGCACGGTGGGATCACCTCGCTTTGCTTGGGTGGGGGGTTGAACTTGTTGTATGGGTGCGACGGTGTGGCTTGTAGGGCGGGGGCTTGCCCCCGCCGCCGCGTGAGCGCTGTCTCTGCGCGCTTTCTGTCTATTTGATGCACCAGCCCATCACTTGGTTTAACAATGCTGTGATAAAATGGCACCAAGGAACAGGAGGGAGTGAGCGTCATGAGCGTGATCACAATCGTCGGGGCGGGGATGATGGGGACTTCGATCGGTTTTCCGGCGCGGGAGAACGGGCACGAGGTGCGGCTGGTGGGCACGCCGCTGGACCGGGAGATCATCGAGCACGCGCGCCAGACGGGCTTTCATAAGACGCTGAAGCGGCAGATCCCGGACGGGTACAAGTTTTATCAGATCGAGCAGTTGGACGAGGCGCTCAAAGGCGCGGACACGGTGATTGGTGGCGTCAGCAGCTTTGGCGTGGACTGGTTTTGCGAAAATGTGTTGCCGAAGATCCCCGAGAAAACGCCGATCCTCAACGTGACGAAGGGCATGATGGACGATGCGCAGGGCAATCTGGTGCCCTATCCGCACCTGTATCGCGACCGGATTGCGCCGATGAAAAGGACGCTGTGTGCGGTGGGAGGGCCGTGCACGAGCTATGAGCTGGCGGACCACGACCAGACGCACGTGACGTTCTGCGGGGACGACATGACCGTGCTGAGGTTCCTGAAAGGGCTGTTTGAGAGCGAGTACTATCACATCAGCCTGTCGACGGACGTGGTGGGCGTGGAGTGCGCGGTGGCGATGAAGAACGCCTACGCGCTGGCGGTGACGCTGGCTGTGGGGCTCTCGGAGGCGCGGGACGGGCAGCTTCATTATAACAGTCAGGCGGCGCTGTTCGGGCAGAGTGTGCTGGAGATGAAGCGGCTGCTCGCGATGATCGGCGGCGGGGACGAGCAGATCATGCTGGCGGCGGGGGACCTGTATGTGACGGTGTTTGGGGGGCGGACGCGGCTGATCGGCACGCTGCTGGGGAAGGGCATGTCGTTTGAAGTGGCGATGGCGGAGCTCTCCGGGGTGACGCTGGAGTCGATCGTCATCTCGACCCGCACGGCGCGCGCGGTGCGCCGACTGATCGAGATGGGCAAGGTGCGGCGCGAGGATTACCCCCTGCTGCTGCACGTAGACGAGATCGTAAACGCCGGCAAACGCGTCGCAATCCCCTGGACGTCCTTCGAAAGGGAATGTTGAAAAGCCACGCCAACACACAGCGAAGCGAAACAAGGGGGTCCAGGGGGATTTAATCCCCCTGGCGGGAGTG
>JAVBUD010000104.1:0-32571 GCA_031555755.1 Eubacteriales bacterium
GGGGGGTGAACTATTTGCGGGAAGCGCGGTAGGAAAGGGAACACCTGCCTTCATCCCGCCACCCCCGTCAGCCAGCGCTACGCTACGGACCTTCTTCAACCCTGCCTGAGGGCTGTTTGAAGAAGGTCCGTAGCGTAGCGATGGATGACGGGGTTGGCGTGATGAAGGCAGGTTTTCCCTTTCCTACCGCTCTTCCCGAAAATAGTTCACCCCACAGCCCTTCGGCTGCGCCTTTTCCTTGTCCATCTTGATGCTGCTCATGATCAGCACCACGATCGTCGCCACGAAGGGCAGCATGGAGAAGAACCCCATCGGGATCGTGACATAACCCGCCGGGATGTACAGCCGCAGCACACTCAGTGCGCCGAAAACCAGCGCCCCGAGGATCGCCCTGTACGGGCTCCAGCTCGCAAAGATGACCAGCGCGACGGAGATCCAGCCCAGGCCGTTGATGCAGTTATGGGTCCACGCGCCGCCGCAGGTGACCAGCGACACGTATGCGCCGCCCAGGCCGCACACGCCGCCGCCGACGCAGATGTGGGCGTACTTGTACAGGCTCACGTTCACGCCGCCCGCGTCCGCCGAGGCCGGGTTTTCGCCCACGCCGCGCAGGTTCAGGCCCATGCGGGTGCGGTTCAGGTACAGGCCCATCAGGATCGCCAGCGCGAACGCGATGTACACGAACGGCGAGTGGTTGAACAGCAACTTGCCGATCACCGGGATCTCAGAGAGGCCGGGGATGAACAGCGAGCCATAGGACTGCTTTGTCACATCCGGCAGGATCGCCGCGCCGGTGGGGGAGGTGAGCATCAGGTGCTCGCCGAAAAAGTTGGCCACGCCAGCGCCGAAGATGGTCAGCGTGAGGCCGGTGACGTTCTGGTTGGCCTTCATGGTGACGGTCAGGAACGCGTAGATCAGCGCACCCGCCGCGCCCGCCGCGAACGCGCCGACCAGCGCCAGGACAAAGCTGCCCGTGGCGTATGCAGCCCAGAACCCGAAGATCGCGCCCAGGTACATCATGCCCTCCACGCCCAGGTTCAGGTTGCCCGCCTTTTCGGTCAGCGTCTCGCCCAGCGTGCCGTACAGCAGTGGCACGGCGGCCAGGATCACCGCGAAGCCGAAGTTGACCAGATACGTGAGCCAATCAGGCATGTTTCGCGCCTCCCTTCACGGACCGGACCAGCCGGTAGTTCACGAAGAACTCCGCGCCTAGCACGAAGAACAGGATGATGCCCTGCAGCACATTCGACGCGGAAGGCGAGATCTGGTACACCGACTGGATTGTGCCCGATCCCTTTTCCAGGATCGCGAACAGGCAGCTCGTCAGCAGGATCGCGAGGGGGTTCAGCTGGCTCAGCCAGGCGACGGTGATGGCCGTGAAGCCCCTGCCGCCCGCCACGGTGTCGGTGAGGGTCTTGTCCGCGCCTGAGGCCTGCAGCATGCCCACCAGGCCGCAGATGGCGGCGGAGATGGCCATGGTGCGGATGATGATGCGCGGCACGTTCATGCCCGCGTACCGCGCGGTGTTCTCGTTCTCGCCCACGACGGAGAGCTCGTAGCCCTGCTTGGTGTACCGCAGATACCAGAACGTCAGCGCCACCAGAACCAGCGCGATGATCCAGCCGATGTGCACCCCCAGCACCGTGGGCAGTCGCGCGATTTTCTCGAACATGGGCACCTTTGGGAAGCCGCTGGTGGGGTCCTTCCACGGGCCTTCGCGCAGCATCTGGATGATGTACACCGCCACATAGTTCATCATCGGCGTGAACAGCGTCTCGTTGGTGTTGTATTTGGCCTTGAAGTACGCTGGAATCACGCCCCACAGCGCGCCCGCCAGCATGCCGGCGGCGGCCATGGTGATCAGCAGGATCGGCTGGGGCCAAGCCGTGCAATTCAGCGCAAAGAACGACGCGGCCACCGCGCCCATGCAGATCTGGCCCTCCGCGCCGATGTTCCAGAACCGCATCTTGAACGCCAGCGTGATCCCCAGCGAGATGATGCACAGCGGGATGGCGTTTTTGATGGTCTCGCGCACGTTGGACAGGCTGCCCGTCGCACCCTGGACCAGCGTGCCGTACACGGACAGCGGATTGTAGCCCATGGCCGCGATGAACAGCCCGCCCGTGACCAGCGCCAGAAGCACCGCCAGCACGCGGTAGATCAGCGCCAGTCTCGGCTCGAGGTTCGCCCGCTTCGCCACATGGTATGGCGCGGTGAAATTACGCATGGCGCAGGCCCACCTCCTTTGAATCCATCGCATAGCCGGTCATCATCAGCCCGATCTGCTCTTTTGTGGCCTCGCCGGCGCTGATGATGCCGGTGATTTTCCCGCCGCACAGGATCATGATCCGGTCGCACAGTTCCATCAGCACGTCCAGGTCCTCGCCGATGAACAGCACGCCAGTGCCGGCGAGCTTCTGCTCGTTCAGCAGCCGGTAGATCAGCATCGACGAGTTGATGTCCAGCCCGCGCACGGGATAGGCCGTGATCAGCACGTCCGGCTTCGCGTCGATCTCGCGGCCCAGCAGCACTTTTTGTACGTTGCCGCCGGACAGCTGCTTGACCGGGGTCTGCACCGACGGCGTGGAGATGGACAGCTTGCGCACCATGTGCTCTGAGCGCTCCTTCGCGCCGGCGCGACGAAGGCCGAACCCGGCCTGGTCCTGGTACGACTTCAGCAGCATGTTGTCCACCATGCCCATGGACCCCACCAGGCCCATGCCCAGCCGGTCCTCGGGCACGAAGCTCATGTGCACCCCGCGCTCATGGATCTGGCGGGCGGACAGGGACGCGATGTCGTGGCCCTGGTGCATGATCGTGCCCGCCTCGGCCCGCAACAGGCCCGCGATGGTCTCGCACAGCTCCTTCTGGCCGCTGCCCGCCACGCCCGCTACGCCCAGGATCTCGCCGCCGGACAGGGAAAACGACACACCGTCCAGCACCTTGACCCTGTCCTGGTTGTAGGCGGTCAGCCGGTCCACCTTGAGCAGGTTGGGCCGCAGGCGCTCGGATGCGGGCCGGTCGATGGACAGGTCCACGCTGTGGCCCACCATCAGCTCCGTGAGCCGGTGGGCGTTTGTTTCATTTGTGTTGACCGTGGCCACGCACTGCCCGCGATGCAATATGCTCACCCGGTCGGAGATGGCCAGCACCTCGTTCAATTTGTGGGTGATGATGATCACCGCGCAGCCCTCGGCCTTCATCTTGCGCAGGATGATGAACAGCTTGTCGATCTCCTGGGGCGTCAGCACCGCCGTGGGCTCGTCCAGGATCAGGATGTTGCTGCCGCGATACAGCACCTTGAGGATCTCCACCGTCTGCTTTTCCGAGACGGACAGGCTGTACACCTTGCGCTCCGGGTCGATGCTGAGCCCGAACCGCACGCTGATCTCGCGGATGCGCTGGCTGAGCTTTTCCGGCGAGCCTCGGTCCGTACTCGTGCCCAGCACGATGTTGTCCTGCACGGAGAGCACGTCCACCAGCTTGAAGTGCTGATGGATCATGCCGATCCCAAGCCTCAGCGCGTCCGCGGGCGAGTTGATGTGCACCTGCCGCCCGTTGATGGCGATGGTGCCCGCGTCCGGGTGATAGAGCCCGCTGAGCATGTTCATCAGTGTGGTCTTGCCTGACCCGTTCTCGCCCAGCAGCGCTAAAATCTCGCCCGTGCGCACCGTCAGGTCGATGTCCCGGTTCGCCTTCACGGACCCGAACGCCTTGCAAAGCCCGCGCAGCTCAATCGCCTCCGCGCCATGGGTCGCCGTCTGCATGTTGATCCCCGCCTTTCGGCATGATTGTTGCTATTATATCATGGGAAATCACGGACGTCGAGTACCAATAATGCGCCCTGTATCCCCCGCTATCTTCGCCCTAACGCGGTCATCCAGAGCGCAGCGAATGACCATACTCATACTAAATCCAGATGAAAAGGTTGAGGAAGGTCCTTCGCTGCGCTCAGGATGACGATTGTGGGAGCGGACGATGGCATCCCTCTCGTTTGACAGCCCATCCCACCCTGCGTTATAATGGTACGAATTGCAATGGACAGGTGGGGGATGGATATGGACCAATCGCAACTGACGGGGATCATCGAGGCGATACTGTTTGTGTGCGGGGAGCCGGTGCAGATCGCGGACATCGCGCACTCGCTGGACATGACGGAGACGGAGCTCGCTGACGCGGTAAAAAAGCTCAGGGACGACTACGACCTGGATCGGCGCGGGCTGCGCCTGAACCAGTTCGGCGGCAGCATCCAGCTGTCCATCCGGCCCGAGCTGGCGGCCTATGTGGAGCGGCTGCTGCAGCCCGTGCAGAAACAGTCCCTCAGCCAGGCCGCGCTGGAGACGCTGTCCATCATCGCGTACCGCCAGCCGGTCACCAAGTCCGAGATCGAGGCCGTGCGCGGCGTGAAGTGCGATTATTCGGTGCAGTCGCTGACGAACAAAGGGCTGATCGTGGAAGTCGGCAGGCGGGAGACGCTGGGCAGGCCCATCGAGTACGGCACCACCGAGAAGTTCCTGAGCCACTTCGGGATCGAAACATTGGAGGACCTGCCGGAACAGAAGCAGGGGGTCATCGAGCAACTGCCGGGGTTTGAGGTGTAGCGCACGCTGAACCCGTCCCCCATCTCCCAACGCCGTCATCCTGAGCGCAGCGAAGGACCTTCCTCAAGCTCTGTACAGAAAAGCTTGAGGAAGGTCCTTCGCTGCACTCAGGATGACGGCGTTGCGGGGGGAAGATGACGCCAAATGGAAGCTGCCCCAGCCATGCTACCCCACAAACTTCATCACAATCACCCGCGGCACCCTGTCCATGCTGTCTTTCACCAGCTCCAGCGCCTCATACCCCTCTGCCGCTCCGCCCGCCAGCGCCAAAAACGCGTCAACGGGCTGGATCTTTGTGTCCTTCCAGTACTGATTGCGGTAGTGCATGGGCACGGTGACCCTGGGCTTGATCAGCTTCACTACCTCGACGGCCTGGTCGGGCGCGATAGTGTAGAACCCGCCGACCGGGGTCAGCAGCACGTCGATGCGGCCCAATTGGGTGAGCTGCTTGGGGCTGGGCAGGTGGCCCAGGTCGCCCAGATGGGCCACGCGCACGCCGTCGGCCTCGATGACATAGATGATGTTGCGACCCCGCTTTTCGCCCTCGGCGTCGTCATGATAGCAGTTCACGCCGTACACCGCGAACCCGTACTTCGCGAACATCGTGGGCTTGGTCACCAGCAGATAGCCCGCGGGCAGCTCGGCCACGTAGTTGTGGTCGAAGTGGCCGTGGCTGACGGTGACGATGTCGGCCTTCGACCTGGGCACCGGATACCCCAGCGAGCCGTCGAAGGGGTCAGTCAGCAGCGTTCGGCCGTCCGCGTTGGTGATCAGAAAGCACGAGTGCCCCAGCCATTGAATCTTCATCTTTGATCCCCTTTCTCGTTTGCACGCGCCATCGCCATCCAGCACGCCGGCAGCGCCCCGCCGCCCTTCCCTTCGCGCAGGGCCAGCGCCGCCCGCTGCCGAATGGCCTTTTCGTAGGCTTGCCACGCGCTCTTAGCGGCGTGGAGCTCGAGTTGCTTGATGCCTGCCGTGAGCAGCGCCAGCTCATCCGGTGCGATTTCGCGGCCATGCAGCCGCATCAGGTCTTCGCCCAGGCCCTGTGGCGCGGCGTCTGCCCAGGCCTCGAAGCGGGGCACGTCGTCCGCCGACAGGAACATTTTCTCGCCCGATGTGGGCGCGTAGTACAGCGCGCCGTCCCGGGAGACCCGCACGCGGCCATGTTTCTCCTCGGCCGCCCTGCGCAGCGGGTTCATATCATCCACCGCTCAGTACCCCGCCGATCCGGTCCACCAGGTCCACGGCGGTCATCGACGCCTCGCCCACGTCCCGCGCCGCGCGTACGCCGGCCTGGCCGTGCAGCAGCGCGCCCAGCCATGCGGCCTCGTCGGGCTTTTTGCCTTGGCCCAGCAGCGCCAAAATGATCCCCGTCAGCGCGTCGCCGCTGCCGCCTTTGGCCATGCCCGGCGTGCCGCTGCAGCTGATGTGAACCTCGCCGCCCGCGATGACCGTCGCCGCGCCCTTCAGCAGCGCCGCGCAGCCGAAACCCCGCAGCGCCAGCGCGTCCCGCACCGGGTCCGCAGCCGTCCGGCCCAGCAGCCGCGCGGCCTCGCCGGGGTGAGGCGTGATGACGTGGTGGCTCTGCAGCATGGCCCTGAGCGCGTCCGATTCGCTGATCAGGTTCAGCGCGTCGGCGTCGACGACAGTGGGTTTTCCTGAGCAGAGCACCGCCTCGATCACCTCCGGGGCACAGCTGCGCGACAGGCCCGGCCCGACGGCGCAGGCGTCAAAGGCCCTCAACGCCTCGCGCAAAATGGGCGCGGCGCCCGCGGAAATCGCGCCGTCTTCGGCCGGCAGGGGCAGGCAGGTGGCGCAGGGCGCGAGCAACTGCACCACCGGCACCACTGGCTCCGGGCACGCCACCGTCACCAGCCCTACGCCGGTGCGCAGCGCCGCCTGAGCCGCGATGGCGCAGGCGCCCGCCATGCCCACGGAACCGGCGACGATCAGGACCCGGCCATAATCGCCCTTGTGGCTGTTGCGCTTTCGGGGCAGTAGCAGCGGCGCGATGTCCGCGCCCTCCACCAGCAGCGCCGCTTCGTTGGGCATCATCTCCCGGGGAATGCCGATGGTGTGGACGGACAGCTCGCCGCACAGGTCCGGCCCATCCTGGAGGAAGTGGCCCAGCTTTTCCCGCTCAAAGGTGATCGTCCAGTCCGCGCGGACGGCCTCGCCCAGCGCCCTGCCGGTCTGACCGTTCAGCCCCGACGGGATGTCCACGGCGAGCACGCGCCCGTCCGCGTTCATGCGCCGCACGAGCGGAAGCGACGCCGCGTCCAGCGGCCTGGTCAGCCCGATGCCGAACAGCGCGTCCACCCAGATGTCCGGCGCGGGCAGGGAAGCGAGATCCGCCGCGTCATGGAAAAAACAGCGCGGCGTGTCGTGGGCCCGCTGGCAGTTGGCCTTGGCGTCGCCGCGCAGCTCGGCCTCGTCCTCCGCCGAAATTACCACCGCCCGCCCGCCCCGCGCCGCGAAAAGCCGCGCCGCCGCGTAGCCGTCGCCGCCGTTGCCGCCCGGACCGCACACAAAATGGGCGCGATGCCCTTCGCATCGGCCCAATATCCGCGCCATAACGGACACCACGGCCTCGGCTGCCCGCTCCATCAGCTCGATGGACGGCACCCCCGACCGCTCCATGTATTCCCGCTCCAGCCCGCGCATCTGGTCCGGGGACAGCAGTTCCCGCATGCTCGGCCACGCTCCCTTCGTCTGCCAGTATTGTACACCATGAAGGGGCAATGGGGCAATAGGGTAGTTTTCGCAAAAATTAACGAAGTGTGCGATGTGGGCCTGGGCAGCATGGCGTGCTCACCTACCCCGCGCCTCAGCCATCCGCGCACCCCGCCGTCATCCCCTCTCCCCGCCGTCATCCTGAGCGCAGCGAAGGACCTTCCCCAAAACAAGCCATGAGTTACAGGAAGGTCCGTAGCGTAGCGATGGATGACGAGCGGGGAGAGGAATGACGACTAAAGCTCGTTACAGCTCCCCATCCTCCGCCACCAGGCACTCCTCCAGCGACCCGATCCGCTCCGCCACCGTGCACGCGAACCTGTCCAGTTGGTCCCCTCTTGCACCCCTGTCCATCGCCAGAAACTCCTTGATCGGCGCGATCAGCTCCATGGCGTTCTCGCTCAGCAGCGCCTGCGCCCGCCGCTGCTCGTCCAGCGCCATCCGGTCCAGGTCCAGCTTCACGGCCAGGTTGCCCTTGCCCGCGGTCTGGTGGCTCTTCGCGCCCAGCAGATAATCGCCGATGGTCTCCAGCGCGCGGACCAGCTCCGGGTCGCCCTGCTGCTGAGCCTGGCCGTTCAGGCCCGCGATGGCGTCGGTCAACGACGTTCTGGAGCGGGTCTTGACCTCCGGCGGCTTGACGTCGATGCCCTCGTCCTGCAGCTTGTCCACCACCTGCTGCACCAGCTCGGGCCGGGTCTTGATCACCGACCGGTATTTATTCTGATAGCGCAGCATCAGACTGTGGTCGCCGCCCGATATGCGCTGCAGGCATGAACGTACACTCTTGCCCTGGGCGCGGTCGCGTAGCACGTCCTCCAGCAGGTCCAGTACTTCCTGCTCCTCAAACGGTACAAACCGCGCGGCCCGGTCCGCGCCGCCGAGGCGCTGGCGGACCTGTGCGTAGTAGTAATTTCGGATGCTATTGGGGCGGCGGCCCGTCTCGCCGGCGATCTTTTCAAAAACGGCCTTCAGCGCGATCCCCTGATGACCGGCCTCTTCCGCGGTTTCCCACAACAAATTGGTCTCGCTGTCCGTCCAGCCGGTCCGCCTGGCGCTCGATTGCAAGGTCTGCTCCATCTCCGTTGACCCTCCTACAAAAGTTGATTGATACAAATTATGCACGGCCCAAGCCCGAGATATACTCAGCCGAAACAAATTTCTGGTATGTGGCCGCATTCTCATGAAAAAACCGGGTTTCGCGCGGAAAAATAAAGATGGAATTTACGAATGCGGATTGCACCTGCGGCATATGTGCGGTATGCTATCTTTGATAGCACCTACCCGATACCATCCTTTGAACGGAGGTTGCCGATGGCGAACACACAGAAGATCACCATCTTGGACTTCGGCGGACAGTACAACCAGCTCATTGCGCGCCGCGTGCGCGAAATGGGCGTGTATTGCGAGATCCTGCCCTATACCAAGCCCATGACCGATTGGAAGGACGGCACGCTCAAGGGCGTGATCCTGACCGGCGGCCCCAACAGCGTCTATGATGAAGCCGCGCCGAAACTGGGCAAGGAATTGCTTGAGTTGGGTGTGCCGGTGCTGGGCATCTGCTACGGCATGCAGCTCATCGCCGACCTCTGCGGCGTGAAGGTCGAGCGCTGCGAGACGGGCGAGTTTGGCCGCACGGAGCTGTCCGTGGACGGCGGCGCGCTGCTGCAGGGCATCGGAAGCCCCACCAGCGTGTTCATGACCCACAACGATTGCGTGGCCATGGTGCCCGCCGGGTTCACTGTGGACGCCCACACCGAAAACTGCCCCGTGGCCGCGTTCAGCTGCGCCGAAAAAGGCCTGTATGGCACCCAGTTCCACCCGGAAGTCAACCACACCAAGGAAGGCCGCCAGATGCTGAAGAACTTCGTGTTCGCCATCTGCGGCTGTGAGTCCGGCTACAAGCTGGAGGACCAGATCGAAAAGATGATCCAGGACGTGCGGGACCAGGTGGGCGACAAGAAGGTCGTCGGCGCGCTCAGCGGCGGCGTGGACTCCTCCGTGGCTTGCGTCATTGCCGACCGCGCTCTGAAGCCCGGCCAGCTCACCTGTGTCTTTGTGGACCATGGCCTGCTGCGCTACAAGGAAGCCGAGCAGGTCATGGAGACCTACCAAAAGAACCTGGGCCTGAACATCATCCATGTGGACGCCGAAAAGCGGTTCCTGGACGCCCTCGAGGGCGTCACTGACCCGGAGCGCAAGCGCAAGATCATCGGCGAGACCTTCGTGCGCGTGTTCGAAGAGGAAGCGCGGAAAACCGGCGCGGAGTTCCTGCTGCAGGGCACCATCTACCCGGACATCATTGAGTCCGGCGTGGGCGGCGCCGCCACCATCAAGTCCCACCACAACGTGGGCGGCATGCCGAAAGAGTCCATGTTCCAGAAGGAACAGCTCGTCGAACCGCTGAAGTACCTGTTTAAGGACGAGGTGCGCTACGCGGGCGAGAGCCTGGGCATCCCCCACGACATGCTGTGGCGCCAGCCGTTCCCCGGCCCCGGCCTGGCCGTGCGCTGCATCGGCGAGCTGAAAAAGGACAGGCTCGACCTGCTGCGCGTGGTGGACTGGATCTATCGCGAGGAGATCAAAAAGGCCGGCCTGTCGGAGCAGATCTGGCAGTACTTCGCCGTGCTGACCGGTGTCAAGACCGTGGGCGTCAGCGGCGACGACCGGACGTACGCGGACTGCGTCGCCCTCCGCGCCGTGATCACCGAGGACGCCATGACGGCTGAGGTCGCCGAGATCCCGTACAATGTGCTGAACGCCATCGTCAGAAGGATCATCGGCGAATGCCCCGGCGTCAACCGCGTCGTGTACGACATCACCTCAAAACCGCCGGGCACGATCGAGTGGGAATAGGCGGCAGCCATCTTCTCCCGCTCCGTCGTCATCCTGAGCGCAGTGAAGGACCTTCTTCATGATTTGCGGAAGGTCCTTCGCTGCGCTCAGGATGTCGACGGGGGCGCTCACGCGGGCGGGCGGCCATCAACTGCTCGCGCTCTTGTAGTGCCTCAGCCCGAATCGCCAGAACCACAGCGCGATGACTGTGAACGCCGCCGCGATCCCCACGCCTTGCAAAAGTCCGCCCGCCGTCAGCGCCCCGCTGATGAACTGCGTGGGCACCGTGGACATCACGCCGTAGGGCAGCACGAAATAGAACAGCACCTTCCAGCCGCCCCTGTACAGGATGCCGGGGATCTTGAAGTTCAGCTCCAGCGCCTCGCCCTCCAGACGATACAGCGACGACGCGGAGATCACGAAGAACGGCGCCGTGCGAATGATCAGCTCCATGTCGTACCAAAGCAGCGTCATCAGCAGCACCAGGGCCGAATAGCCCAGCACCAATCCGGGCGTCAGCGCGATCCCCGCCTCCGCCGTGCCGTAGCCGATAATGGCGAGACTCAGCAGGATCAGCGGCGCGGAGCCGAGGTCGACCCGCTCAAACGTGAGCCTCAGCAGCGGTGAGACGGGTTTGGTCACATAGTGGTCCAGGTCACCGGTGCGGATCTTGTCTGGGATCTGGATCACGCCGAAAAAATAGATCACCATGTTCAGCGCGTTGATCATGGAAAATGTGCCGATGAACAGCAGCATCTGGCCGCGATTCCAGCCGCCAATGGCGTCCACCTGGCCGTAGATGATGGAAAACGTCAGAATCTGGACCAGGAACAGCATGCCGTCGGCCAGGAACGCGCCGAAAAAGCTGAGCCGGAACACCATCAGGTGCGACAGCCTCAGCCGCACCATCAGCGCCACAAACCGCAGATTGCGCAGCACATCCTTCATCATACGCCCACCCCGTCATACAGTACGCGCATCCGGCCGTAGGTGGCTTGGGCCAGGACCGCCATGAAGCCGGTCCAGAGCGCCAGCATGCCCAGCCCCATCAGCCCTTCATGCAGATTCATCCGCCCCGACAGCAGCATCGCGGGCGTGTACAGCACGTGCGGGAACGGCAGAAACCACAGCGCGGTCTGTGCGCCCTGCGGCAGCAGCGCCAACGGCACGATCGCACCGGTGGCGAAGTCCAGCAGCATGCCCTGCACGTGGCGGAAAAACCCGGTGTCGCCGAACCGGAACGCCAACACGCCGATGAGGAACTTGTAGCTGATCATGAACGAAAGCCCCAGCAGCGCCATCAACAGGCCGCAGGCGATGAGCGCCGGGTCGCTGGAAAACGCCAGCTCAATCCGGAAAGCCACGGCACAAATCACAGCCGCCAGCGCCGCGAACAGCGCGTAATAGCCCGCCGCGCCGAGGGTCTGGGCGGCGAAGTGGGCCTGTGGGTTGTCAGGGATGGTCATGTATTTGGAGAATGTGCCGCCGCGCACGCGGTCAGACACCTCCTCCAGCAGGCTGTCGGACAGGTCCAGCGACTTCAGTAGCGACGCCAGCACATAGTACGTCAGCATGGCCGAAAAGCCCAGCCCGGCCACTTGGTCGCGGGTCTCGTAGATCGCGCTCCACAGGGTCACTGCGAACACGATGCGCAGCGCGGTGCCCAGCGCGGTCATGGCCACATCGAACCGGTAGATCAGCTGGGTTTTGAACGCGATGCGGGCCACGGCGAGGTACTTTTTCATGCCCTTGCACCTCCCCGGGCGTAGATGCGCTCCACCACCGCGCCGATGTCGTCCTCCTCCACGGTCACGTCCTGCACGTCATAGTCGCGCATCAAATCCGCCAAGACGCGGCCGTTCTCGGATTTCGGCACCAGCAGCACGGCCTTGGTGGGGCTGTGTTCCACCAACTCTGCGCCCTTCGGCGCGACGAACTCGGTCTCGCTGCCGAACTGGAGTGTGATTTTTTTGTGGGTCTGATACGCCTCGAACAGCGCGTCTGTCGCGCCGTCGTAGAGCTTCTGCCCATTGTTGATCACCACGCCGCGCGGGCACAGGCTGCGCACGTCCTCCATGTAGTGGGACGTGAGCAAAATGGTGGTGCCCTTGTCTTGGTTCACCCGGCGCAGGAAGCCGCGCATCTGGCGCTGGGCCACGGCGTCCAGGCCGATGGTGGGCTCGTCTAGGAAGAGGACGGAGGGGTCGTGCAGCAGCGCCACGATCAGCTCCAGCTTCATTCGCTCGCCCAGGGACAGCGTGCGGACCTGCACGTTCAGTAGGTCTTCGACATCGAAAAGCGCGGTGAAGTACGAGATGTTGCGCCGGAACCGGTCGTCCGGAATCTCGTACAGGGCTTGGAACAGCTGGAACGTGTCGGACGCGGTCAGCTCGAAGAACAGCTGGCTCTTCTGGCCCATGACCATGGCATACTGCCTTTTGAACGTATTTTGCAGGTCGTTGGGGTAGAAACCCAGCACGTCGATCTCGCCGGCGGTGGGCGCGATGATGCCTGTGAGCATCTTCACCAGCGTCGTTTTCCCCGCGCCGTTGGGGCCGATCAGGCCCACGAACTCGCCAGGCTCGATCGTGAGGTCGAAGGCCGACACTGCGCACTTTTCGGTGTACCGGCGGCGGAACAGGCTCTCGACGCTGCCGCGCAGGCCGGGGGATTTCTCGAATCGGCGGTAGGTCTTGGTGAGGCCCTCAGTGTGGATGATGGGCATTGTGTAGGCGCCTCCTCTGTCTGTGTTGGAAAAATGCCCGCGACGGACGCGCGTGCGCCGTGCGGGCATTGTGGGATGAGTATAGCAGGTGGGGGCGGGGCTTGTCAACCGCTTTGCGCATACCGTCTCCCCGCAACGCGGTCATCCTGAGCGCGTTGGGGAGGGATGACGGGGCATATGATCTTACCCCGCCTGCAGCGCCGCCTGGATGGCGGCCTGGTGCTGGGGACAGACCTTGTTGGAGCCGTGGGTGCGGCTGTTGGTGAAGTGGATGCAGAAGTGGCCGTTAAAGTCATTGCCGCTGATGGAGCCGCCGCCGTGAGGCATGCCGTTCATGGACGCTGCGTAGCGGTTGCCGCCGATGGACACCCAAATGGCGCGGCGGTTCCAGGACCAGCTGCCGCCGAAACATCGCTTCATGGCCGCCGTGTCCGCAGCCGTGGCGGGCTGCACGTCCGCGTGGTTCGTGCCGCCGCCGCGATACACGCGGAAGCTGATCCCTGTCAGCACGTCGGTCACCACCGCGTAGCTGCCCCGGGCGAAGATGGACGAGATGTCACTCTGCCACCAGTCCATCTCCTGGACCTTGCCGCCTGCAGGTTGGGCGGTGCTGAGGTCGGAAAAGTCCAGCTTCGGGGCCTTCGCGGAATACAGCAGCTTCTGCGTCGCGCCGTCAGCGGTGCCGGTGACGGATAACTTGCCCGCCGCCTGGAACTCCTTCACGGCGTTGGTGGTCAGGTTCTGATAGTTGCCGCCGATGTCGCCGTGGAACCAGTTCAGCTCCTTCAGCCGCGTCTGCAGCTTCTTCACCGGGTCGCCGGTGTCGCCGGGCGAAAGGGTGGGGTACTCGCTGTCGTCGGCGGTGTCGGTGGCCGCGTCCGAATCGTCGTTGGCGGCTTTCAGTTTGCTCTTGACCATGTAGCCGGTCTCATTGCCGACCTTGACCTTTGCCCACTTGCCGTTTTTGCCGACGATGGTCACGGCGGTGCCCTTCTTGACCTTCGTCTTTTTCGAGGCGGTGTTCGCCGATTTGTACAGGTAGGTATTGCTCTTCGCGGTGGCGGCTGTGCTCGCGGCCAGCGCGGGCATTGAGCAGGTGACCAGGAAAATGGCGGTCAGCAGCGCCGCCAACAGGCTGCGCACGGTCGGTCGTTGGTGGGTCATGGATGCTCCTCCTTGCCTGGATTGGCTCTTCGGAAAGAAGCGCACCTTGCCATTATATTACAGATATGTGACGAAGTCTAGAGATTTACGCAATATTTGCCAAGAAATAGCAATGGGTGGGGGGGTGGATAGGGGGAATGCGGTGTCATCTCCTCCCTACACGCCGTCATCCTGAGCGGAGCGAAGGACCTTCCTCAAACCAAACCGGAGCTGAAGATTGAGGAAGGTCCTTCGCTGCGCTCAGGATGACGGCGTGGGGGGCGGATGACGGCGTGGAGGTAGTGTGACGAGCATCACTACTTCAACGCAAGCTCCACCGGGCAGTGGTCCGAGCCGTATATGTCCTGGTGGATCTTGGCGTCAGCCATCCTGTCCTTGAGCTTCTCGCTCACCACGAAGTAGTCGATCCGCCAGCCCGCATTCCGGCTCCTGGCGCCGCCGATGTAGCTCCACCAGCTGTATGCGCCGAGCTGGTCTGGGTAAAAATGCCGATAGCTGTCCACGAACCCGGCCTCGAGCAGTTCTGTGAGCTTGCCGCGCTCCTCGTCGGTGAAGCCCGCGTTCCGGCGGTTGGTGCGCGGGTTTTTCAGGTCGATCTCCTTGTGGGCCACGTTCAGGTCGCCGCACAGGATCACCGGCTTTATTGCGTCCAACTCGCACAGCCGCGCCCGGAACGCGTCCTCCCAGCGCATGCGGAACGCCAGCCGCCTCAGTTCGTCCTGGGAATTTGGTGTGTAGCAGCACACGAAATGGAACTCGTCAAACTCGCAGATGATCACGCGGCCCTCGTGGTCAAACTCGTCGATGCCGATGCCGTATTGGACGGACAGCGGCTTTATGCGCGTGAACACCGCCGTGCCGCTGTAGCCCTTCTTGTCGGCGCTGTTCCAGTACTCCTCGTAGCCGGGCAGGTCGATCTCGGCCTGGCCTTTCTGCATCTTGGTCTCCTGCAGGCAGAAGATGTCGGCGTCCAGCCGCTGGAAGCTCTCTAAAAATCCGCCCTTCGTCAGGCACGCGCGCAGGCCGTTCACGTTCCAGGAAATCATTTTCATGATGATAACACCTTTCGTTCGAACAATATGGTATGATTGTATCAGTTTTTAATACGGATGTATAGAGGTGTGTTGAGCATGGACCTACAGGAAAAGTTGGCGCTGGCCGAACGCGTGGCGCGGGAGGCGGGCCAGAATCTATTGGGGAACCGGAATTTTCGGGTGGAGCGCAAGGCCGAGTTCGACTTTGTGACGGAGATGGACCAGCAGACGGAGCGGTTCATTCGGGAGCAGCTGCTGGGTGCCTGCCCGGAGGACAGCTTTTATGGCGAGGAATACGGCGCGGCGGGCGACGGCAACAGCGGCACCTGGATCGTGGACCCCATCGACGGCACCACGAACTTTATCCGCGACCTGCCCGCCTACTCGGTGTCCATCGCCTATCAGCTGGGCGGCGAGCTGGTGCTGGGCTGCGTGTACTGGCCGGTGCTGGACGAGATGTATCTGGCGCGGAAGGGGCACGGCGCGACGCGGAACGGCGAAGTGATCCATGTTTCCGATGTGGCGGACGCGGATCAGGCCGTCGTGGGCATCTCGTTCTGTCACCGCAATGCGCTGAACTACGCGCGGATGATGCCGCTGATCAACAAAATGAGGGTGGGCGATGTGCGCCGGTATGGGTCGGCGGCGCTGGACCTGTGCATGGTCGCCTGTGGGAGGCAGGACGCGTTCTTGGAACTGGGCTTGCATCTGTACGACATCGCCGCAGGCCTCGTGATCCTGCGGGAGGCGGGCGGCCGCGCGGACGGCTGGCCGGGTGAGGCAGGGTGCGAGGTCACGGGCAACGTGCTGGCCGGGAACGGGCTGCTGAACGGGTATTTTCGAGGGCTGTGCGGGTAGGCACGACGCCGTCATCTGCCCCCCACGCCGTCATCCATCGCTACGCTACGGACCTTCTTCAAACTTCTTGATCAATAAAGTTTGAAGAAGGTCCGTAGCGTAGCGATGGATGACGGGTTTTTTTGGGGCGGATGACCTTTTATTATGCGAACCAGTTCGTCATCATCAGGATCACGGGCAGGGTCACGGCAGAGCAGAGGGTGCTGATGCAGGTGCCCTTCGCGCTGAGCATCACGTCGCCGCCGTAGCGCTCGGTCATCATTTGGGAAGCGGCGGCAGTGGGCATGGCGGTGCAGCACACGAGGATCATCAGCGTCATGCCGCTGGCGCCGATCAGCCGGAACGCGAGCAGCGCCAGCAGCGGCAGCAGCATCAGCTTAACGGTGATGGCGACCCACATGCGGGCGTCTTTTAGATAAGCCCAGCGCAGCGCTGCAATGCGCGCGCCGAGGATCAGCATGCTGAGCGGGGTGTTCATGCCCGACAGCTGGTTGATGGTGCCCAGCACCGGTGCGGGCAGCGCGATGCGCAGCAGGAACAGCGCGATGCCCAGCACGGCGCACACGATGCCCGGGTTCAGCAGGTTTTTCAGCGCCTGCGGGTTCAGGCCGGTGTACATGGTCACCGCGACGGTCCACAGCACGATGTTGAAGCCCACGATGTAGCCGGACAGGTACAACAGGCCCATGTCGCCGTACAGCGCCTGGATGATGGGGATACCGAAAAATCCGGCGTTGGGCATGGCGCACAGCATCGCCATCACGGCGGCTGCGTCCCTGTCCCTTTTTCGGTACAGGAAGAACACGCAGATCAGCGCCACGGCCAGGATGGCAATGGAGCCGAACAGGATGTACAGGAAGATGTGCAGCGTCTCGGGCGTGTAGGCCTTCTGGGTGGTGGAGATCATCAGCGCGGGCCAGGTGATGGTCATGATCAGCGCGTTCACGGCCTTGATGACCGGGTCAGTGAGCACGCCATGGCGGCGCAGGAACCAGCCCACGCCCAGCAGGAGCATGAGCATGATGATCTGGTCGATGACGGGGAGGATGTTCATGATGGCGTGTCCTTTGTGAGGTATTTTGATCCGCTGAGGCGAGAGGAGTCTCCGTGGCGAACTTATCGAATCATCCCCGCCACGACGCCCTCGTACTGCTCCAGCAGTTCGTCGAACATCCGCAGCGCCCGCTCGACGGGCTCTTTTTGGCTCATGTCGATGCCGGCCAGTTTCAGCGCCTCGATGGGCGGCAGGCTGCTGCCGGCGCTGAGGAACCGCTTGTAGGCCGTGACCGCAGGCGCGCCCTCGGCGCGGATCTTGGTGGCGATGGCGGTGGCGGCGGAAAAGCCTGTTGCATATTTATACACGTAGAACGCGCGGTAGAAGTGGGGGATGCGCATCCACTCGTAGGCGATCCAGCCTGACTGGCCGACGCCCTGATAGTAGTCGGCGTTGAGCTGTGCGTAGACCGCATTCAGGCTGTCCACCGTCAGCGCCTCGCCGCGCTCGGCCATGTCGTGGCTAGCCTTTTCGAATTCGGCGAACATGGTTTGGCGGAACACCGTGGTCCTGTAGGAATCCAGCAGGTTGTACAGCAGATAGCCCTGCGCCTCCGGTTCCCTGTGGCGCTCCAGCAGTTCCAACAGCACCAGCACCTCGTTCACTGTGCTTGCCACCTCCGCCACGAACAGCGAATAGTCGCTGGTGGTGTAGGGCTGGGCCCGGTAGCTGTAGTAGGAATGCATGGCGTGGCCCATCTCGTGGGCGATGGTCTGCAGCCCGTCCAGGTCGTCGTGGTGGTTTAGCAGCACGTAGGGGTGGCTGTCGTAGGTGCCCCAGCTGTACGCGCCGGAGGACTTGCCCTCGTTCGGGTAGGGGTCGATCCAGCGCTCTTTTTTCGCCCTGTGCAGCACGTCGATGTAGTCCTCACCCAGCGGCTTCAGGCAGTCGCACACCAGCGCGTACGCGTCGTCAAAGCCCAGCTTGATGTCGAAACCCAGTGCCACCGGCACGTACAGGTCCCACATCTCCGGCGCGTCCAGGCCGTTCAGCTTGGCGTTCAGCCGCACGAACCGGTCCAGATTCGGCAGGTGGTCGCGCACGGCGGCGATGAGGTTGTCGTAGACGGACGCCGGGACCTCGTCCGGGAACAGCGCGGCCTCCAGGGCGGATGTGAAATTGCCCGCCTGGGCGGAGAACAGGTCGCTCTTCACCGATGCGCTGTACAGTGCGGGCACCGTGGCGGCGAAGGACTTGAATGTGCCGTACATGGCCTCGAACGCGGCCCTGCGCACGTCGCGGTTCGGGCCCATCATCAGCGGGATGTAGTTGGCGTGGGTGACCTCGACCTGTTGGCCGTCGTGGTCCGTGATCTTCGGGAACTTCATGTCGGCGTCGGTGAGCATGTCGTACACCGTCCCCGGCGCGGCGGCCAGCTCGCCCGCCATGGCCACGATGCGCTCCTCGGCGGCTGAGAGGGTGTGGGGTTTTCTGCGGATCAGGTCCCGCAGGTACACGTGATAGTCCTCAAACCCGATCCGATCTACGGCCTGCGAAAGATAATCCTCGCCCAGCGCCAGCAGCTCCGGCGCGAGGAACGAGCACGCGGTGCCGAGCTGAACGCTCAACGACAGCGCGCGGTCACACATGCCCTGGTATTTCGTGACGTTGTTGTCCTCGTCACGGCGCATCTTGGCGTAGGTGTACAGCTGCTCCGCCTTGCGGCCCAGCCCGAACATCAGGTCCAGCGCGGGCTTGAGTTGTTCGATCGCGCCCAGCTTGCCCTGACAATCGGGCAGCAATTTCATGCCCTCGCCCGTCTCGGCAAACATGCGCTCCCAGGCGTCGTCCGCCTCAAAAATGTCCTCCAACCGCCAGGTGTCCTGGGGTTTCAACGCGGCCCTTGCAATGCCCATATCAGCCCTCGCGCTCCTCTTCCTGCTTGATTTCCTTATCATATTGCTTTCTCAAATGCCAGCGCTTTATGCCATATTGGAGCTTGTGGCCGAATTTCAAGGGCGCTTGGGCCATGGCCTTGATCATGCGCTGGGTCTGGCCGGGCGCGCCGTCCTGGATCGTCGCCAGCAGCAGCAGCACGGAGGCGAGCCGCAGCAAAGAGGTGAGCACGAACAGCGCGTGATACCGCCCGAACGCCAGGCCGCCCCAGCTGAGCTGCATTGCCTCCACCCGCATCAGCACATTGTCCAGCAGCGAGCCGCCCACCATGGACCCCAGCGCCAGCCCGACGAGCTGGGTGAAGATGAAATACACCGCGTAGTACATGGAGCGGTTCTTGTCCGGGGCCTGGGACATGAACAGGTTTTGCTGGCTGAGGTCCACGGCGCAGTAGGTCGCTCCGCTGTAGAAGTTGGAGATGGCTACGATGCCCAGCATGCCCGGACCGATATGGAACCAGAAAAACGGCATGAACGACGTCAGGAAGGCGGACACCACCAGCACCGGCTTGGACCCATACTCGTCCATCGCCCGCCCCCAGCGGGAAATGAGCCAGATCAGCGCCGCGTTGTACATGATCTGGCCGGTCAGGATGACCTCGGTCATGTTCATGCCCAGACCGCCCTCCGCGACCTTGGTCAGCGAGTACACGTTGAAGAACGGCGAGCCGAGCTGCACCGAAAACAGCCACGCCGTAATGGACAACACCAGCCGCATGTAGCGCCTGTCGCTCAGCACGCCCTTGAGCATCTCGAACAGCCGCGCCTTGTCCGGCCGCGGCTGCATCTCGGGCAGCTTGACGGTGAGATAACACACGATGTCAAACGTGCCGAACAGGGCGGCGATCAGGAAAACCACTACGTAGTTGGTGTACACCGGCAGCGTGTCCAGCAGGTGCGCCACCAGCAGGCCCATGCCGAGCCCGATGATCGTGGCCACGCGGCTGCGCACCGCCAGATACCGGCCCCGAATCCGCAGCGGGATCACATCGTTCAGCAGCGAAAAAAAGCTGACGTTCATCACCGGACCCATGCTGGCCGACAGGATCGCTAAAATCACCGCGCACCACAGCCGCAGTTGCGGCTGGCTCATGGGGATGAAAACCGGCACCAGCGCGAACGGGAGCCACGCCAGGCGCTGGATGAACCCGGAGACGACGAACATCTGCGTGCGCGCAAGCGACCGCTCCATCCAGTAGGAGACCAGAAACTGAAACGCGTTCGCCAGCGGCGGCAGCGCAAACACGATGCCGTACAGCGTGTCGCTGGCGCCCAGTTGCTTCATATAGCTGGTCATGGCCGCGCCGGTGGTGATGTTTGCCCACACCGTGCCGCCGACCACGGCCCAAATAAATACCTGTAGCAGCCGGACCTGATCGGCAGTCAGTCCGGCGGTGTCAAACAGCTTGAACTTGCGCTTGACATGGATCATGTTGATGCTCATTGCCGCCCTCCGCGATGTATTGGCATGATTATTGTAGCGCGAATCGGGCCGAGTTACAAGGGGTGGGAGGTGAAATGTGTGGGGGAAATGTGGGGGGGTAGCGATCGTGCACACGCCATTGCGCAGTCACCCCTCCCACGCCGTCATCCTGAGCGAAGCGAAGGACCTTCCTCAACCTGATCTGGGATAACGTTTGAGGAAGGTCCTTCGCTGCGCTCAGGATGACGGCGTTGGGCGGGTGTCGGCGCGTGGGATGGCGATGTGCGCTATGCGATGTGCGCTAAACGCAAATCACCCTGCCCGGCACGAAATCGCCGGGGGCCAGGTTGGCGTTCAGCCGCAGCAGCGCGCCCGGCGTGGTGTTGAACCGGGCCGCGACGGTCAGCAGATTTTCGCCCTGGGCGATCACATAGCTGTTCGCGCCCGGTGCGCACAGTCCTCTGCTGCCCATGGGCGGCACACAGTAGCGCTGGCCTGGGACCAGCCGGTCCAGGTTCAGGTTCGGGTTCGACAGCCGGAACGCCTGGTAGGACACGTTGTACCGCACCAGAATGTCGCCGTAGGTCTCGCCATAGCGCACGGTGCCTGGGGTGTAGCCCGGAGGGCAACTGAAACCGGGCGTCGGAGGCGGCGGCACGGGGACGGGCGTCGGCGCGGGCCTGGGCGGGGCCAGCGGCACGCACAGCAGCATGCCCACCTGCAGGTCGTTCGGGTCCACATAGGGGTTTCTGTCCATGATCTCGCCCGCTGTGACGCCATGGGCGCGGGCAATGGAGCTGATGGTCTCGCCGCGCCGCACCTGATGCAGTACGCCGTCGGTGCACTGGGGACGCCGCTGGGGAATGCACACGATGGCGCCCATGCCGATCTGGTCGAAGTTGATGTTGGGGTTGGCTTCCCGGATCTGCTGCATGGTCACGCCGTGGCGCAGCGCCACGCCCATCAGCGTGTCGCCGATGGCCCAGAAATAGCTGGTGGACCCGGGCGGGCAGTCGCCGGCCGGCGCGCCGCCCCGGGGTGGGATGCACAGGATCGCGCCCATGCCCAGCCGGTTCAGGTTCTTGCCCGGGTTGGCGGCGCGAAGCGCGGCCTCGCTGATGCCGAACCGCCGCGCCACAGAGGCCGGGGTATCGCCCGTGGCCCAGAAATAGGTCTGATAATTGGGCGGGCAGGTCTGGAGTATGTCGGGCACCCGGTCCTCGTCGGCGGGTGCGACGATGAACTCAGCCTCGGTGTCCGGCGCACCGGTGGGCGCGGGAATGCAGATCAGCGCGCCCGCGCCGATGTCGCCAAAGTTGATGTCCGGGTTCGCGGCCTGGATGTCTTCAGGCGTCACGCCCGTCTGTTGGGCGACGGCGTCTATCGTGTCTGTGTCTCCCCATATGTATGATCGGTAGCCGATGGGACAGTCTCGTCTCTCCATGATGCTTCATCCTCCACATGATGTCGGTGTTGCGGCAGTCCTGCTTCAGCCTATGCCGGGGCGGGCCGCCGCGTTCTGATCGGACAAATTTCGCCACAATGTTCTAATTCTTGCGTTGGGCGCATAGATAAGGCCAGCTACAGCGGGAGAGGGGCGGACGATGGGATGATCAGGACGTGGACGGAGGACAAGCGCCGCCGGGGCAAGGGCGCGATCCTGAAGATGTGCAGGGCGGCGGGACGGAATGGGGCGCTGATCGCGCTGTCGGCGCTGATGACCCAGGCCGCGCCCATTGAGGGCGGCGCGCCGTTTTTGATGGCACTGACGGCTGCTGGGCTTCAGGCGGGCGCGCCGTGGTGGGCGTTTTTGGTGGGTTGCGCCATCAGCAGCCCGTATCTGCCGCTGGGGATCGAGAGCTTCACGCCGCTGTTCGGCTGTGGGGTCACGATTGGGCTGCATCTGTTGTTGTTGAGGACGCCATTCTTCGCGCCGGATGAGCAGGGCGAGGCCAAGAACCGCGACGTGCTTGCGGCCATCACGGGCTGCGCTGGCCTGCTGGCCCAGGCGCTGCCGCTGGTGCGCGCGGTCCCCTATGACCTGGCCATGGCGATGATCAATGCCGCGCTGGCGCTGGCCGCCGCCCCGGCGATGGTGTCGGCCTTTCTGATCGGGCGCGGGCGGACGCGGCTGATGGGGGACGAGCGGCTGTCGGTGGTGCTGGTGCTGATGTGTGCGCTGATGGGCGTGTATTATCTGCCTGCCGTGGGCGTGGGGCTGGCGCATCTGATGTTGTCAGTGCTGGTGCTGCTGGGCGCGATGTGCTCGGTGGGCGCGGCTGCGGTGTGCGGCGTGCTGGGCGGCGGGCTGCTGGTGCTGCTGGGCGACCCACTGTATGTGGGCTGTACGTTGGCGCTGTGCGCGCTGGCGTCTGGCACCGTAAAGAAGCTGGGTCGGCCCGCCATGGCGCTGGCGTTCGCGGCGGTGAACGCGCTGGCCACGGTGCTCACCGCCCAGGCGCAGATTTTTGCGATCAACCCGTATCTGGCGCTGCTGGCGGGCCTGGTGATGTGCTTTGTGCCGCCTCAGGTGGAGCAGCGGCTGGTGGGCTGGTTCGCGCCCGCCCAGGGCTCGGCCGACGCGGAGCGCGTGGTGGCCCACGCCCGGCGGGATGCGGAGAAAAAGACCCGCGCGCTGGGGCTGCTATTCCAGGAGATGAGCGAAGGCTACGACACCCCGTCGCCGTTGCCGGACGAGGCGGCGCTGGTGGCCGCCATGCGCGCGAAACTGTGCGACGGCTGCCCCGCCCATGAAAAATGCTGGAGCGGCGCCAGCAGCACCGCGAACCGGCTGCTGGTGGAGCTGCTGTCCGATGCGCTGTGCGGCAATGTGGTGGACGCGAAGCTGACGGAGCTGCCGCCGGACGTGTGCCGCAAGTGCAGGCGCGCGAACCAGATCCCGAAAAAGCTGGGCCCCATGCTGCAGGAGTTCGACGAGACCCGCCGCGCCGCCCGCGAGCGGGGCGAGTGCAAGCAGCTGCTGGCGAGCCAGTTCGCGCTGGCCAGCGAGGCGCTGCTGGCCGAGTCTGACCACATGGCGCGCCCGCTCCGCATGAGCCAGCCGCTGGCGCTGCAGACCCTGGCGGCGCTGGACCGGGAGGGCCTTGTGGCGGGCCAGGTTTGGGCGGTGGAGGACAGCGTGCCGCAGCTGTTCGTGGCGCTGCGGGATAAGCTGTGGAGCCAGTCCGCCAAGCGGACGGCGACCCGCGCGCTGGGCGAGGCGATGGGCTATCCGATGAAGCCGTCGGAGCGCTTTGCGGACGGCGAGCTGTGCTTCACGCCCGCGCCGGTGCTGAGCTGCGACGTGGGTTTCGCGGGCCGCTCGGGCACGAAGGGCACCGACAGCGGCGACAGTCACCTGGCCTGTGCGATCGGCGACGGCAAGGTGCTGCTTGCGCTCTCTGATGGGATGGGCAGCGGAAAGAAAGCCCAGACCGAGAGCGAGTCGGCGCTGCGGCTGCTCAAGCGCTTTCTGGTGGCGGGCGCGCCTGCGACGATGGCGCTCAGCGCGGTGAACGAGCTGCTGCTGCTCCGGAGCGGGGACGAGATGTTCGCGACAGCGGACGTGTGCATGCTCGATCTGTGCGGCTGTCGGGCGCAGTTTGTGAAGCTCGGCTGCTGCGCGTCCGTGGTGCTCAGGCGGGACAAGCCGATCCTCGTGGAGGGTGGCAGGCTGCCGCTGGGGGTGCTGCAGAAGGTGAGTCCCATGGAGAAGACCCTGCGGATGCAGGTGGGTGATTTGATCGTGATGGTGACCGACGGGGTGTTGGACGGATCGCGGGAGGGGGATATGGAATGGCTGCTGAGCATGATCAGGCGGTATAAGGACGAGCCGCCGCAGAAGCTGTGCGAGCGGCTGGTGAGTTTGAGCGCCGCAAGGGGGGGCGGGAGGAAGGATGACATGACGGCGCTCGTCGCACGCGTTGGAGAGGTGGTGTAGGGGTGTTGGAGGAGGGCGGCTCGCTCGCCTTTGCGCCTGGCGGCGCTGGGCTCGCATTGAGTTTGTGTGAGCGCGCGCCTGCGACGGGGGGGCCTGCGGGGCGATGGTTGACGGCTGACATAGTGCACCCTCATTTTTACAGGCGCGCGGGGGACGCTCAGAGGGCGCTGCCCTCCGAGACCTCCCGCCAAAGGGGCTAAGCCCTTCTGGACTCCCTGGTTTCGCTTCGCTTGGATGAGGCGGGGCGGGGTGCTGGTACGAAGAAAGGGGCGCCGTGGAGGGCGTCCCTTTGGTGTGTCAGTCTAGTGTGTCGCCGTAAATCTGGGCGATCGTGGGGGGCTTGCACGTCGGGCAGCGCTTGTAGCCGGCGTTCACCGCCTGGATCAGCGTCGCCCTCGGCGTGCTCGTCTTGTAGTACGCACAGCTCTTCTTGTGATAGTACTTCCCGCCGTCATTGCAGTACACATAGTGCGGCACCGGCGTCGGCGTCGGCGCCACCACCGTCGTCGCCTGAGGCACGTACTTCGGCACGTACGCCTCGTATCGATCCTGGTCCGGGCTGATCGTCGGCCCCATCGGGTCCGCCGCGCCCTCCGCCGACACGTACCGCACCCCGCCCGTCCCGGCCTGCGGCGCCCGCGTCATCGGCAGCGCCAGCGCGATGATCAGCAGCATGATCCCCATCGACACCGCCGTCTTCGTGAACCGCCGCCAGCGGCAGCTGTCACTCCACATGAAGATCAGCCCGATCGGAAAACAAAGCATAAGCCAACGCAAGACATTGCGGTTGGCCTTCTGCTCAGGAGACCTGTTTCGCTGTTGAATCCTGCCCGACTGCACGCGATCGCTACCATCCTTGTGTCGTATTGGGTCGCAGAATGGCGAATTTCACCATTCCTGTATATTGTATCCTGCACGACGTTAATTGTCTATCGCACACCACATGTTGTGTTGTTTTCAATTATGTGTCTGAATTGTGCGTGTTTCGTCATAAATTGTTCACAAAGAGGCGCAGGATGGTTTACGTGATTTTCTGGACAAGTGGTTGGCAAGATGTTATACTTGCTGCATATCATATACCATCGGATTTTTTTCGAAGGGAGGGATGGACATGGCGACCGCCTATGAAGTGCTGGGCATCGACAGGGACGCGACCGAGCGGCAGATTCGCACCGCCCATCGCGAAATGGCGCGGCGCTGGCATCCCGACCGGTTCCCCGACGGCCCTGAGCGGCTGTGGGCCGAGAGCAAGATGGTGCAGATCAACATCGCTTACGAGGACGCGCTGGCCTGTTGCGCCCGCAGCAGCAGCGTGGATGAGATCACGCCTGAGTCCGATCAGTTTTCCGACGTGCGCCGCCTGATGGACCTGAACCAGCTGCCCGCCGCCCGCCAGGCGCTGATGCGCATCGCGTCCCGCACCGCCGAATGGAACTATCTGTTCGGCGCGGTGCTGTTCCGCCTGGGTGAGCTGGAAAAGGCCAAGCTCTATTTCGGCATCGCCGCCAAGCAGCGCCCCGGCGACATCCAGTACCAGACCGCATACCTGAGCGCCATGGCGGTGCAGGAGAAGGACAACCGTTCCAGACTACAAAAGCTATTCGGCCGGAGGTAGTGTGCGCATGAACCCGAGTCCCTATGTGGAGATGGCTCTTGAGATGGGCGCCGCAGACGCGGTGCCATTTTTGATTGATCAGATCGCGTTCGATTCGCGCACGCTGCTCAAATGCATGTACGGCTGCGCCGACTGGGGCAAGAACCACACCTGCCCGTCGCGGCCAGGCAACCCGACCATGGCGGAGTATAAAGAGATGTTCCAGCGGTTTTCCTGGGGCGTGATCGTGCACACCCACGACAAGGCGCTCAGCCAGAAGATCTCGCTGGCCATCGAGGGCCGCGCCTTCGCCGAGGGGTATTATTTTGCGTTTTCCCTGAGCGACTGCGGCCTATGCAAGGTGTGCGCGGCTGTGGACTGCAAAGACTGCCGAAATGTGAAAAAGGCGCGGCCCGCATTCCACAGCGTGGGCATCGACGTGTTCAAGACCGTGCGGGCGCTGGGTCTGTCCATCGAGACCCTGGCCGACCCGGACGCGGAGGAACAGAATTGGTATTCGGCGGTGTTTGTGGAGTAGCGTCTTTCCTTCATTCGCCCTCCAACGCCGTCATCCTGAGCGCAGCGAAGGACCTTCCTCATACTTTTTACATGTAGTTTGAGGAAGGTCCTTCGCTGCGCTCAGGATGACGGCGTTGGAGGGTGGATGTCAACCGTTCACCCGCACCCCCTTCGGCACGTGATTCTTCATCGCGCCACAGGCGGCCTTGCCCCAGCCGAGGGGGCGGCTTTTATGTGTGATCAGCGTCCAGCCCGACAAGTTTTCCGGGCACGGCAGCTCCTCGCCGCGCACGAACCGCCATGCGGCGTCCGCGTCGAGGTCGAGTGTTCGATCGACCTGATCCGGGGCCAGCGCCATGGCCAGCGCGTGGTCGGGCCTCACATAACCCCTGCCGACATGGCACAGGTGAAGGCCGGTGCGCAGGGTTTTCAGGCCGTCAAAGGAGGGCAGCGACGGCGGCAGGGCGCACAGGGCGTCGCCGTGCAGCGCGAGGGTCCAGCCACTGATCAGGGCGGGCCATGGGCCGGGTAGGGCGGCTGTGAGTTGGGCGAGGGCGGAGAGGGGGACGGACGCGTGCTGCCGCGTACGCGGGGCGGCGTGGGCATGCCCCCGCCCCACAGGCGCTGTGGCGGAAGGCGTCTGCTCCGCTTTCCTCAGCACCATCGCCACAAAATGCCCCTCCCCGCGCACCTTGTGCGGCCACAGCCTCAGCATCCCGTCCCGCGACGCCCCGATCCCATCCAGTGCGAAATCCGCCGCCTCAAACCCCTCGTGCGTCGCCAAAAATCCGGTGACGACCCCCTCATTCTCCACGTCGTTGAACGTGCACGTCGAATACACCAGCCTTCCGCCCGGCTTCAGCATCTTCGCGGCCTCGCCCAGAATCTGCGCCTGCCGCTGTGCGCAGCCCATTGGCGACGCCTCGCTCCACTCGGACCTCGCGGCGGCGTCCCGCCGGAACATGCCCTCGCCGCTGCAGGGCGCGTCCACCAAGATGGCGTCGAAGACAGCCGGCCAGCGCCGCGCCAGGGCGTCCGGATAGGCGGACACCACCAGCACGTTCGCCGCGCCCAGCCGCTCCAGGTTGCCCGCCAGCGCCTTGGCCCGGGCCGGGTCCGGCTCGTTGCTGACCAGCGCGCCGCGCCCGCCGAGCGCCGCCGCGATCTGTCCGGATTTTCCGCCGGGTGCGGCGCACAGGTCCAGCACCAGCTCGCCGGGCCGGGCGTCCAGTGCCCGTGCCGGGGCCATGGCGCTGGGGTCCTGCATGTAGTACGCGCCGGAAAAGTGGGCCAGGTCCCGCCCTGGGCGCAGGTCGGCGGCGGCGTAGCGGCCGTCAGGCTCCCAGGGCACGGCATCGCCGGGGACGTCGAGCCCGCGCAGCGGGTTCAGCCTCAGGCCGCGCTGTGGCGCTCTGTCCAGGGCGGCCAGGAAATCGGGGTATGCCTCGCCCAGCATGGCCTGCATGCGGGTCAGGAAGGCGGTGGGATAATCGGTCATGTTTATCGCACCTCAACACATCAATTGCGCAAACCAGTATACCATAGTATAATGAATTTATCGACGCAAACGAGGAGGGCATCCCCTATGAGCAAAACCATTCTCTGCTTTGGCGATTCGAACACCTGGGGCTCCGCGCCCAGCGGAAAGCGATACGGCGCGGACACCCGCTGGCCCAGGGCAATGGCAAATCTGTTGGGCGGCGATTACGACGTGATTGAGGAAGGTTTCTGCGGGCGCACCTGTCTGATCGACGACCCGGTGGAGGGCGGCTTCAAGAGCGGCGCGAACTATCTACCGCCCTGCCTGATGAGCCACAGCCCGCTGGACCTGGTGATCCTCATGCTGGGCACCAATGACACCAAGCAGCGGTTCGGGTTGAACGCGTTTACCATCGCCCAGGGCGCGGGGGAACTTGTCAAGATCGCGATTCGGTATGGACTGGATGTCCAGGACCGGCCCGCGAAGGTGTTGCTGGTGTCGCCGATTTGGGTGGGCGACAATCTGATGGACTGCCCGGGCATGGCGCCGATTTTTGGGGAGCAGGCGATCGCGGTCTCGAAGGGTCTGGCGGCGGAATACCGGAAGATCGCGCTGCTGCACAAGGTGGAATTTCTGGACGCGGCGCGATTCGCCAAACCGAGCCGGCTGGACGCGATTCACATGGACGCAGCGGACCAGCTGGCGCTGGCGCGGGCGATGGCGGATAAGGTGAGGGAGATTTTGGGGTAAGGGAGAACCTTCCTTCCACCAAAAACGAAAGGCGGAACCACACATGCTGAACTTCTCATTCTACATCCCCACACGCTTTGAGTTCGGGCGCGGCGCGGAGCTGAAGGCCGGATCGATGATCAAAAAACTGGGCGGGACAAAGGCATTGGTGCACTACGGCGGCGGGTCCGTCGTCCATTCTGGCCTGCTCGCCCGCGTGATCCATACCCTGGACGACGCAGGCGTCGCCCATGTCGAGCTGGGCGGCGCACAGCCGAACCCGCGCGACACGCTGGTCTATCAGGGGATCGACGTCGTCCGGCGCGAGGGCGTCGATTTCATCCTGGCCGTGGGCGGCGGCAGCGCCGTTGACTCGGCGAAGGCCATCGCGCTGGGCGCGGTGTACGACGGCGATTTTTGGGACTTCTGGTGCGGAAAGGCCGCGCCGGAAAAGGTCATGCCCATGGGCGTCGTACTGACAATGTCCGCTGCGGGCAGCGAGTCGTCCAACAGCTGTGTGATCACGCAGGAAAAGACCAAGGCCAAGCGCGGCCTCGGCAACGAGCTGAACCGGCCCCAGTTTGCCCTGATGAACCCGGAGCTGACCTACACCCTGCCCGCCTACCAGACCGCCTGCGGCGCGACCGACATCATGGCGCACGTCATGGAGCGCTATTTTTCCAACGAGTCTGATGGCGTCACCGACCGGCTCTGCGAGGCGATCCTACAGTCGGTCATCGCCGCCGCGCCTGTCGCGATGGCGTGCCCGGACGACTACGCATCCCACGCCGAGCTCATGTGGGCCTCGACCATCGCCCACAACAACACCTGCGGCGTGGGCCGCGTGTTCGACGGGTCTGCCCACAAGATTGAGCACGAGCTCAGCGGCGTGTACGACGTAGCCCACGGAGCGGGGCTGGCCGTCGTCTTCCCCGCCTGGATGCGGTGGCAACTGGCGCATCACGATGTGGCGCGGCTGGCGCAGTACGCCGTGCGCGTGTGGGGCGCGGACATGGATTTTGCGCACCCGGAGCGGACCGCGCTGGTGGGCATCGAGCGCCACGAGGCGTTTTTGCGGGCGATTGGGATGCCGCTGACGCTGAAGGAGCTGGGCATCGAGGGGATGGACATCCCGGCGATTGCGGCGCAGGTCAGGAGGAACCCGGGCGCGGACGTGACGGGGTTCTTCACGCCGCTGGATCAGCGGGCGATTGAGGAAATACTTCGGCTGTGTGATCGATGAATAAAAGGCCGCGCACTCGTCTCGAGCGCGCGGCCTTCCGCTTCATACCATTCTTTTCGATCAGTTTGCCGCCGCGGCGGTCCCCGTCGAGCCCGTGGGCACGACCTTCGCCAGCTGCTCGGTCAGCGCGTCGACCTGGCTCTGCAGCGCGGTCTTCTCGGCCTCGAACGCACTGTTCAGTTCGGCTTCTTTGTCCTGCACGGACTTGGACAGCGCGTCTGCGCCTTCTTTGGTGAGCTTCTCCAGCTCGGCCTTGTGGTCGGCTGCCAGCTTGTCGATCTGGGCCTGCAGGTCGGCCTTGGCCTGGTCCAACTCGGCGCCCTTGGCGCTGATGGCATCGGTCAACTCCTGGTCCTTCGCGGCCACGGCGTCGGCCAGTTCCTGGTTCTTGGCTGCCAGCGCGTCCTGGGCCTCCTTGGCCTTGGCTTCGGCGTCGGCGACCAGCTTGTCGGCCTCGGCCTTCGCGGCAGCGGCCTCGTCCTGGACCTTCTTCAGCTCTTCGGCCGCGGCGTCCTGGGCTTCCTTGACCTTGGACTCAACCTCACCCTTGGCGGCCTCCAGGTCCGTTTTCGCCGTATCCAGCGCGGCGACGGCCTCGCTGTGCAGCGCCTGCAGGCTCGACACCGCATTGTGCCTCACCAGTCCGAACACGCCCAACGCAACGCAAGCAACGACCAACACGAGGATCAGGATCTTGGTAACCTTATTCATTCCGGGATTCCTCCTTGACATTCTCAATTTGGACGACACGCACAGTATAACATATATGTAAACATTAACGCAAGCTGGAAATCGATGGGGAGAGCGAGATCACAGACCCGCCCAAGTCGCACAGGGGCAAGCCCTCGCCACCCCCTCCTTTCGCCACCTCCCCCGCGCCGTCATCCTGAGGTCGCAGCCGAAGGACCTTCCTCAAACCATCCCCTGACGCACCACCCTCGCCGATGTCGCCTCACAGCGCCTTGCGTCGGTGTGTTTGTGCCCGCGCGCCTGCGACGGGTTGTTCCTGCGCCGCGTCATCTCGCGGCCTACTCACTGTACCCACGTGCATTTCAGCGCGCGGGTTAAGGAGGACGGGGGTGCGCTCAGAGGGCGCTGCCCTCCGAGACCTCCTGCCAGAGGGATTCATCCCTCTGGACTCCCTTTTCGCTTCGCGCATTTATCCGAGCGTTTGGTCTAGGGCGAGTTGTTTCCTCTCTATGTAGCCAGAATCGAACGCGCCTGGGGCTTCAATATCTCGGCCTGCGTATGCCGATTCCAGCGCCGCCATCCCCCGATTCGACGAGTACAGCGCCGGCCCCTCCGTCACCCTGAGCGCCCGTACCCCCGACAGCCACGCCTGCGCCTGCTCGCTCCACAGCATCCCCAGCAGCGCCCGACACAGCCTCGCCTGTGCCGCCTTCCCCCCATCCACAATCCCAAACAGCGCCACCTGGTCCGTAAATGTCCCCGCACCCGCCAAAATCTCATAGTCAGGTGCACGCCCCGTGTCCGCCAAATTCTCCAGCCGCTTGATCTCCACCTGCGTCACCGGCACCGCCGCCGCCCGCCTCGCCGCAAAATCTCCCATTACCGTGTTGTCCTGCCGAAAGTTCGCCGGCAGCCGCGTAGGCCGTGTGAATGCCGTCATTGCCTGCACAGGCGCCTCGGTCGCCGCCGGTTCCGCCTTGGCGGCATCCTCTGGCCCCAGTCCCAGGTCCACGCCCTCCCCGACCAACTTTCGCTCTGCCGCCTTTTGCTCGCCCACCTCCGCCGCCTGGCACAGCGCCAGCAGTGCCCCCGACCAGCTCACATGCTCGCCGTCCCTCGGCGCCTGCATCACATACGCGGGCTCGTCCTTCCTCGTCGGCGCGGGCAGTTCCCGATCCCACAGCGGCAGGCCGTCCAAGAGCTGCGTGTTCACCGCCCAGGCGTACCCGCCCATCGCGATTGGCGCGGCATACACGCCCCCGTCCGCCGCGCCCACACGTGCTAGCGACGCCACCACCGGCATCTCGCCCTCGATCGCCGCCAGCCCCTCCGCACTCCGGATCAGTCCCGGCGAAAACACCACTGCGTCCGGTGGGTTCAGTTCGCCGCCCTTGAAATTCGCGAGCTGTTCCATCGATACCGGCGTGACTTGCACATAAACGCCGGGATACGCTTTTTCGAACCGCGCCGCAACCTCGTTCAACCAGGGCGTGATCGAGCCGTTCCCCGGCTGCCAGCCCATGCACACCCACACCCGCAATACGCCCGCCCACTGCTTGTACACATCCGCCGCGCGGCCCTCGGATGTGTTCGGCAGCGCCGCCTGCAATGTCGGCGCCAGCGCGATCAGCGCCACCAGCAAAACCCATGCCAAAACATGCGAGAACCACTTCATTTGCCTCACCTCATTGATGTATATCCGAGTAAATCGGGGGATATACGTAAACCCAATGATTTCAGGCCAAAATCAGCTTGTTCTTAACACAAAAAAGTGTTGACAAGGGCATGTTCGGGTGATATTATATACAAGTCGCGCCGCAAACGGCAAAGCGCCGAGCGAGCGGCACCCGATCCTTGAAAACGATACAGAGAGCACTAACCGAGAGCGATCTTGGTTAGGAAGAGAGAAGAAGAACAAGTCAGATTCCGAGATGAGTAATCGAGCAATGGCGAAGGCGATTGCGAGATGATAGAGGGATTAAACACAAGAGTTTGATCCTGGCTCAGGACGAACGCTGGCGGCGTGCTTAACACATGCAAGTCGAGCGGGGATAGTA
>JAVBUD010000027.1:0-2902 GCA_031555755.1 Eubacteriales bacterium
TCCCAACTCCTTTGGTCCGCGTTCGCTTGTGCTCGGGCCTGGGCTGCGACCCGCAGCACGGCGTGGGGAGGAGATGTCGGGGCGTTTGTGCTACAGCACAAACAGGAAAAACTTCAGCACTGTCCCATAGTCGTCCGTGTCGAACGCGATCGTGTGTGCGTCCAGCTGCCTGGCGCCGGGGTAGTTCGCCATGCGCTTGGCGGTGTAGTGCTGCTTGTAGCTGACCTCAATGTGGTAGCTGTCCGGCATGGGGAACTGCAGTGCCGCCGGGTCCTTTGCCATCGCCGATTCCACCGCAGCCCTGATCCGCTTCACGGCCAGGTCCGGGTGGATGCTCAGCGAGCCGTTGCCAAGCCCCTCGCTGACGGCCACAGTCTCGATGTTCGCGTTCTGCCGCTTGAGCCAGTCCATCAGGCCCTTGTCGCCGGTGGCGCATAGCACCGGCACCTTCAGCATCGCGGCGATCAGGCAGCTGATGTGCAGCTCCGACATGAGCTCGCCGTTCAGCGTGACCTTGATCAGGTCCGTGGTCATGGTGTGGGCCAGCGGGTTGTGGTCGGTGTAGGCGGGGGAGTGGTAGCCGGTGAACACCACGCCGTCGAAACTGGCGTCCAGCCCGCTCATCATCACAAAGTCGTCCTGGGTCCAGCCGCGCAGGATGCGTACCGGCTCGGGCAAACCGGCCGGGTCGATGTTGCGGGCACTGTCGTGGGCGTCCTTGACCAGCACGTCCGCCGCGCCGCCCGCCAGCGCGCCCTCGCAAGCGGCGGCGACCTCGCGGGTCATCTGCTGAGCGAAGTGCGCATAGCCGTCGCCCGCGCCACGCTGCTTGTCGGTCTCGTTCCAGTGCGCGATGCCGGTGGTGCCTTCGATGTCTGCGGAGAGGAAAATCTTCTTGGGCATGGGGAGGACCTCCCTGTGTGTACTTGTGTATTGTAAATGGAAAAAAGAAGCCCGAATCCTCGCGGCTCCTTATTTTCTGGTCGATGAACGGGTGCTCGCTTACTGCGCGGCGGCCTCTTTGGCCATGCGCTTCGCGAGGCGCGCCTTCTTGCGGTTGGCGGCGTTCTTATGGATAACGCCCTTGCTGGCGGCCTTATCGACGGCGCCCTGAGCGACGGACAGCTGCGCCACATCGGCGGAGCCACCGACCACAGCGGCGTCGAACTTCTTCAGGCTGGTGCGCATGGACGATTTGATCATTCTGTTGCGAAGGTTCTTTTTCTCGTTGACCTTCACGCGCTTGATCGCAGACTTGATATTCGGCAAGATGATTCACCTCCCCTTTATGGAGTCAACAGCAATCATTTTACCACGCGGTGCCCCATTTTGCAATAGCTGGATGGATTTTTCTCGTTAAAACTTGAAATACTTTGGTCATGAGTTGTGTCTGGAAGGATGGGAAAAAGATGGATCAGATCAGAACGGACCTGGCGATGGAATCGGCGCGGGCGCAGGGCGCGGGCAATCTGCCGGGCGTGAGCGTCTCCACCTGGGACGAGGCGGGCGTGACGATCACTGAGGTCGTGATTGAAAATGGCGAGGGCGCGCGGCTGCTGGGCAAGCCGCTGGGCAAATATGTCACGCTGGAATGCCAGGCGCTGGCGGAGCACAGCACCGAGGCGCGGGACGCGTCGGCGGCGCTGCTGGGCGAGGAATTGGCGCGGTTGCTGCCGGAGGGCGAGGGGCCGGTGCTGGTGGTGGGCCTCGGGAACCGCAGCGTGACGCCGGACGCGCTGGGCCCGAAATGCGTGGACGGCACGCTGGTGACGCGCCACCTGTTCGAGGCGCTGCCGGACGCCGTGGACGAGCGGATGAGCGCGGTGTGCGCCGTCGCGCCGGGTGTGCTGGGGATCACCGGCGTGGAGACGCAGGAGATGGTGCAGGGCATCGTGGAGCATGTGCAGCCCAGGGCCGTGATCGCCATCGACGCGCTGGCGGCGCAGGCGGTGACGCGGATCGGCACGACGATCCAGCTGACGGACAGTGGGATACAGCCGGGCAGCGGCGTGGGCAACCACCGCAAGGCGCTGTCCAGCGAGACGCTGGGCGTGCCGGTGGTGTCGATGGGCGTGCCGACGGTGATCTACGCCGCGAGCATCGTGCGGGACGCGCTGGTGGCGCTGGGCGGCGAGGGTCATGAGGACGCGGTGCAGCAGATGGAGAAGGACCTGCGCGAGGGTGCGTTCGGAGAGATGATCGTGACGCCCAGGGAAGTGGACGGCATCGTGGCGGAGGTGGCGAAGGTCATCGCCAGCGGGATCAACCGCGCCCTACACCCCGGCCTCAGCGACCGTGAAATCCGCACCATGATGGAGTAGCTGCGCACCGCGCTGGCTTAAACGGATCAGGCGGCGCATACGCTAGTCCCAGAAAGGGGTGGCGCGATGAATCGGAGCGATACGGTGTTTGCGCTTTTGAAGGGGCTGGGCTTGGCGATCCTGATCACGCTGGGCGGGATGGCGATTTTGGCGGCGCTGGTGATCCTGACGCCGATATCGGACGGGCTGCTGACGATGCTGAACCAAGTGCTCAAGGTGGTGGCGATTTTCGTTGGGGCGCTGGCCGCTGTGGGGCGCGGGGGCGAGCGCGGGTTTGCGATTGGGGCGCTGGTGGGGCTGGTGTATATGGTGTTGGGGTACTTGGTGTATTCGATTGTGGACGGGATGCTCGCGCCTGCGCCGCAGATGGCGCTGGAGTTTGCGCTGGGTGCGTTGATCGGGGCGATCAGCGGTGCGATTGCGGCGAACCTGAAGCCGCGCCACCGGATGCGACACAAGCGCACCGCCTAACCCCCAACCGCCCGAACACAGCCGCGAAGCGAGACGGGAGGCCCCCGCGGCAACCCCATTGGCGGGGGGCCCCGAGGCCGGGCCCCGAGGGGGACGCAGGGCGGGACGCC
>JAVBUD010000190.1:0-17978 GCA_031555755.1 Eubacteriales bacterium
GTCATCCTGAGCGCAGCGAAGGACCTTCTTCAAACTTCATACCAAATAACTTTGAGGAAGGTCCTTCGCTGCGCTCAGGATGACGGCGTTCGCGCAGATGCGATATGAATCCGTTACCCATGCGACATTTCACCACTCATGCACAGCCCTGCACGTGCTCGCCCTGTACGGTCTAGATGTAGCGCTGAACATCCGCCGCCGACCGGAACGCCACGCCCTGGATCCCCGCCGTGTTTGCGCCGTCCACGTTGGCCTGCACGTCGTCGAAGAACACGCAGGCAGCCGCATCCAGCTCGTACTTGCCCAGTAGCGCCCGATAGATCCCGGCATCCGGCTTCACCATGTGCACATCGCAGGAGAACACGCCGCCGTCGAACTGGGAAAACCAGCCGTATTTTTGCAGGATGTACGGCGTCAGCTCCGCGTGATAATTCGACAGGTAATAAAGCCCGTGCCCCGCCGCCTTGACCTCGGGCAGCAGTGCGATCGTCGGTTCGATAGGCGTCAGCATCTCCGTCAGATGTGCCATGGTCTCCCGAATCTCCGCGCTGAGCTGTGGCCTGCGCCCACACCAGATCGCGGTGGCCGCCGCGTGGGTCAGCGCGCCGCGGTCCAGCTCCACCCATTCCGGGCTCTCGAACACCGCCTCAAGCAGCGCCTGCTGCGTCTGTGGGTCCGGGAACAGGCCCGCCAGGTATTGCGGCGGCAGAAAATCGATCAGCACATTGCCGATGTCAAAGATGAAGTTCGTCTTCATGGTGCGTCCCTCCTGCTTCTCTCAAAGAATTGGTCGATCAGCGCCTCGCATTCGCCGCGCAACAGCCCGCCGTCGGCGGGCGCAAAATGGTTGAATGCCGGGTCCTCGGTGATGCGGTATATGCTGCCGCAGCAGCCGCCGCGCTCGTCCCGCGCCCCGTACACCACGCGCCCGATCCGCGCCATCACGATCGCCCCTGAGCACATGGGGCAGGGCTCCAGCGTGACGAACAGCGTGCAGCCCGTGAGCCGCCAGTTCCCCAGGCGCTGGGCCGCGCGGCGGATGGCCAGGATCTCGGCGTGGGCGGTGGGGTCGCTTGACGCCTCACGCTCGTTGTGCGCCCGCGCGATGATCTGCCCGTCCGCGCCTGCGATGACGCAGCCCACGGGCATCTCGCCCGAATCCAAAGCTAGCCGCGCCTCCGCCAGCGCCTCGCGCATCAGGTTTTCGGCATGAAACATGGTGCAAGACCCCTTCCTGAAGAACAGTATAGCACATTTTCGTCCGGGATAACAGCGCACCAAAAGGAACAAGGACGCCGGGGGAGGGCGTCCCTGTTCCAGTAACCAAACATGCTATCAGGAGATTCTTCTGTGTATAAGTCTCGGTTTTACAAGCCCCGCCACCCGCTCCTATGGCGCTGCCCGCCTTTTGCGGGTCAGTGGTGATGACAGGGATCGTCCCGTGAACATCATATGCTCGGCAATGCGCCGCTAGACGCAAAGGGGGATTTTTGTTTCATCGCAGGCACTGCCGAGCCGTCTTTGCTGCAATGGGCGTCGCCTCCTTTCACCGTGCCCAGTATACCTGCCCAGTTTGTCCCAGATGGGGATGGGGTGTGACGAAAATGCAAACAAGATGCGGGAAAACTGCGCGATTCTTGGTTTGACGAATGCCGGTTTTACCCCTATAATAGAAAGCGTGTCCCGATCCCATCAACCGTCGAAAGGGGGCCATTCCGTGAGGGTGCTGCACATCAATTCGTACTTCAATGGCTGCCCGTTTTATCAGCATCTGTTCGCCGCTCAGGCGGCGCAGGGCGAGCAGGTGCGCGTGTTCGTGCCCATGGCGAAGGGCGATCCCGGCGCGGCGGCGAGCTACTACGGCCCCTGGTCGGATGTGAGCGAGGACCACGGCCGGTATGACCGCGCGGTGTTCCAGGTGAAGCACGCGAAGATCCTGCGCGACGCCCGGGCGCGGTACGGCGCGGGCGGGTTCGACATCGTGCACGCGCACTCGCTGTTCTCCAACGGCTACATCGCCATGAAGCTGGCGCGGCAGCTGGGCGTCCCCTACATCGTCGCCGTGCGCGACACGGATGTGAACGTGTTTTTCCGGCGCATGCCCCATCTGCGCGGCCTCGGGCGGCGCATCCTCAGCGGCGCGTCGAGGGTGGTCTTCCTGTCGGAGCCGTATCGCCAGACGGCGCTTTTGCCGTATCTGAGCGCGTCAGAGTTCGCACAAGTCATGGCCAAATCGGCCGTGATCCCCAACGGCATCGATCCCTGGTGGCATGCCCACGCGGGCGAGCCGCATGTGCTGGGCGCGGGTCCCGTGCGGCTGCTGGCGGTGGGCCGGGTGTCGAGGCGCAAGAACATCACCGCCGCGATTGAGGCGGCGAAATTGCTCGCCGTGCGGGGCACGGCTGTGCAGTTCACCGTGGTGACCGGTAAGGTCGAGGACGAGACGATGCTGCGCGAGATCGAGCGGGCGCCCTTCGTGACGTTGCACAAAAACCTGACCCGCGAGCAGCTGCTGCCACACTATCGAGGCGCCGACCTGTTCGTGGTGCCGAGCCTCACCGAGACATTCGGGCTGGTGTACGCCGAGGCGATGAGCCAGGGCCTGCCCGTGATCTACACCCGCGGCCAGGGGTTCGACGGCCAGTTCCCGGACGGCGAGGTGGGCTTCGCGGTGGACCCGCTGGACGTGCCCGGCATCGCGCAGGCCATGGAGCGCATCCTTGCCGATTACCGCCGGACCAGTGAGCGCTGCATCAGGCTGTCGAAGAAATTCGATTGGACCGATTTTGTTCGCCAGTACGGCGAGATGTACAGGGAGGTCACAGGAAAAGGATGATCCAGCGGCTCGTGATGATCAGCAAGGAATACCCCACCGACCGGGAGTCGATCTACGCCTTCGTGGATAAGCTGGCCTGCGGGTTCGCGGACGCGGGCGTGCAGGTCACCGTCATCGCGCCGCTGAGCCTGACGCGGGCGCTGCTGCGCGGCAAGTCCGTGGCACCCGCGCGGGCCGTGAAGCGCACGCCCAACGGCGCGGAGCTCGTGGTGCTGCGCCCGCGCACGCTGAGCTTTTCCAGCCGGCAGCGCGTGGGCACGCAGCTGACGTACCGGTTCTTCCGGCGGGCCTTAAAGGCGGCGCTGGGGCGGATGAAGGAGAAGCCCGACGCGCTGTACGGCCACTTTGTCGCGTTCAGCGGCATGGCGGCGGCGGAGCTGGGCGCGGAACTGGGCGTGCCGTCGTTCCTGGGCTATGGCGAGAGCTCGCCCGCGCAGTATGCGGCGTTCGACAAAGATACCCTCCGCGCGGCGCTGAAAACCCTCACCGGCGTGGTGTCCGTGTCCAGCGAGAACGTGCGCGAGCTGAAGGCGCAGGGGATCGTGGGCGCGGCCACCCGGTTCGGCGCGTTCCCCAACGCCGTCGACGCGGACAGGTTCCACCCCATGGACCGTGCGGCGGCGCGGGCGCAGTTGGGCTTTGACCTCGGCGCGTTCATCGTGTCCTTCGTGGGCTCGTTCATCGAGCGCAAGGGCGTGGGCGTGCTGTCGGCGGCGCTGAAAAGCCTCGGCGATGTGCAGTCGATCTTCATCGGCAAGGGCGATCTGAGCCCGGACTGCCCGGGCATGCTGCACTGCGGGCCGCTGCTGAACGAGCGCGTGCCGCTGTATCTGGCGGCCTCCGACGCGTTCGTGCTGCCGACACTGGCCGAGGGTTGCTGCAACGCCATCGTGGAGGCGTTGGGCATGGGCCTGCCGGTGATCTCCTCGAACCGCCCGTTCAACGACGACATTCTGGACGACGGGAACGCCCTGCGCGTGGACCCCACGGACGCGCGTGCGGTGGCGGAGGCCATCGCGCGGCTGCGTGACGACGCCGGGCTGCGGGCGAGATTGGCGGAGGGCGCGCGGTGCAGCGGCGAAACGCTGTCCATGCCGGCGCGGGTGCGCTCGATCCTCGCGTTCATGAACGGTGTTGGGGAGCGCATATGGTCAAATCAATGACGAGAAAGAGGCGGATCTGGCTGAACATCTTGGCAATCGCAGTGGCTGTGGGCCTCGCCGCCGAGGGCGCGCTGATGCTGGCGGTGTATGCCTGCGGCGCGCGCGACTGGCCCGCGCAGCAGGCGGATGTGGCGATCGTGCTGGGCGCGAGGGTGATGTCCGACGGGCGGCTTTCCACCACGCTGGCCCACCGCGCGGAAAAGGCGTTGCGGCTGTACCGGGACGGCCTGGTCAAGGCGCTGATCGTGTGCGGTGCGAAGGGCGGCGACGAGCCGGTCACCGAGGCCGATGCGCTGGCCGAGTTCCTGATCCGCGAAGGCGTGGACCCGCGGCACATCTATCGCGACGCCGCGTCAGCGGACACCGTGGAAAACATCCGCAACGCCATGGCGGTCATGCGCCAGCACGGATTTGAGACCGCGGCGGTGGTGACCAGCGATTACCACCTGACCCGCGCGCTGTGGATCGCAAAGGACGAGGGCCTGATGGCCGTCGGCGCGCCCGCAAAGGGACCGGACACGTTGCCGATGCAGCTCAAGGCCAATGTGAGGGAGACCGCAAGCTGGCTGAACTACTGGACCGGCGGCCTGATCGGCAGGATGTCGGGCCTGAGCAAAGCGGACAACGGATAGCGCACTGCTACCTCTTCCTCACTGCACATTGAACAATATGAGAACGGAGAATGCCTGTTTGTTCACCCGCATGAAAACCTACTACCGCCAGCACCGCAACTTTTTCGACGCGATGCTGGGCATCGGCGTGCCGATCGCGCTGCAGAACCTGTTGACGACCTCGGTGTCGATTGTGGACACGTTCATGGTCTCCTCGCTGGGCGAGTCGGCGCTGGCGGGCGTCGGGCTGTGCAATCAGTTTGGCAGCCTGTTTTTCTCCGCATACTGGGGATTTGCCAGCGCGGGCACGCTGTTTTTCGCGCAGTATTGGGGCGCGAAGAACGAGGATGGGATCTGCAGCGCGTACGGGCTGGTGCTCGCGTTCATGGGCGTCATCGCGCTGGTTTTCACGGCGCTGGGGCTGTTCGCGCCGGAGTTCATCCTCGGGATCTACACGGACAACGCGGAGATTCGCGCGATTGGCGCGTCGTACCTCAGGGTGATCGCGCTCAGCTATCCGGCGACGGTGCTGACGATGGCGCTGAGCTGCCTGATGCGGTCCACGGAAAACGTGCGGGTGCCGCTGGTGGGCTCGATCGCGTCGATGATCACGAACACATTTCTGAACTGGGTGCTGATCTACGGCAACCTGGGCGCACCGGCGCTGGGCGCGCGCGGTGCGGCGATCGCGTCGGTGGTGGCGGTGTATGTGAACCTGGCGACGCTGTATGCGCTCAGCGTGAACGACCCGCACGCGCTGGCGCTGAAGATCAAAAAGCACTTCAGCTGGCCAAAAGGCCTGATCGGCGAGTACCTGCACAAGGCCGCGCCGATGATCTTCAACGAGGTGCTGTACGGCACCGGGCAGATGTTCATCAACATCGTGCTCGGCCACCAGTCGGCGGCGGGCATCGCGGCGATGGCGCTGTTCCGGGTCATTGAGGGGCTGATCTTCTCGTTCTTCATCGGGCTGGTCAACGCCAGTTCCGTGCTGGTGGGCAAACAGGTCGGCGCGGGCGAGCTGCGCGGTGCGTATAAGGACGCGTTGCGGCTCACCTGGATGTGCCCGCTCGTCACGTTCGCCATCTGCCTGATCGTGTGGCCGCTGACGCCGCTGGTGCTGAAGCTGTTCTCGTTGGGCACGGAGTCCGGCCGGTACGTGTTCTGGATGGTGGGCATCTACTGCATCACCGGCCCGATCCGCACCTGCAACTACATCATGAACAACACCTACCGCGCGGGCGGCGAGCCGGTGGTGGGCGCACTGTTTGAGATCCTCGCGCTGTTCCTGATCTCGGTGCCGCTCACCTGGACCGCCGGCATGGTGCTGCATCTGCCGTATCTGCTGGTGTTCGCGTCGATGTATGTGGAGGAACTGGTGAAGATTGGAATTGGCGCGAAGTACCTCACGAGCGCAAAATGGATCAAGCCGGTGACAGCGGAGGGTCAGGCGGAGCTGCCGGTGTTCAAGGCGTGGCACAGGGCGCGGCGAGCGGCGGCGTGATGTGCAGGGTGAGCGACGGAGGGAGTCCGTCTCTCTGTCATCCGTCCGCTCACGCGCGGTTATCCTGAGGCCGAAGCCGAAGGACTTTCCTTATATCAGTCGTTTTCCCGTGTTCATGCGTTTTTCGTTGCCATAGGTCGCTGCGGCTCCTATGGCAACGGTCATCGTGTGCCCGCGCCTGCACGAGGAGTGCCGGCGGGGGTTTTTTTGTGTTGAGGGGGGTTGCGCCCTCAGGCGCTTGCGGCGCGGGGTGAGGGGAGGCGGGGGACGCCCTGCGGGGGCCAGAGGGCGCTGCCCTCTGGACTCCTGCCAAAGGGACTAAGTCCCTCTGGACTCCCTGGGCGCTTCGCGGTGGGGGGGCGTTAGTTTGCACCTTTTGCGGGGATGTCGGTGTGGGTGAGGGCGCCGCGGGAGGCGGCGAAGCAGGCGATCGCAACGAGCAGTTCCCACGCGGCGAAGACCACCAGGCCCAGCTCCACGCCCGCCGAAACTCCAGCCACAATCCCCAGCACCAGCCCCGGCATCAGCACGACCACCACCGCAATATAGTACAGCGCCACCAGCAACCCCTCGCTGATCTCCGCCCCTGTCCACCGCAGCGAAAGATAATTCACCGCCAGCAACACCAGCGTGAACAGCGCATACACGCACACCAGCGCCGCGATCATCAGTGGCCCGTCGCCCAAAATGAGCCCCGCCACCACGAACATCAACACCCCTTCGATCAACGACTGAGCCATCCCCTCCGCGTTGCTCCAAACGATCTTCGCGACCGGCGGCTCCGGGATCAGGTAGATATAGTGCTTGTACAGCTCCTTGATCCCGCGCCCCATCCCCACGCGGATCACCTGCACCCACAGCGCGATCTGCAGGATCACCATGCTGCCCGCTTCGCCGCGCATGAACAGCGCCAGCAGCGCCGCGCACGCCACCATCAGCACAGACGACATCGGCAGCAGCATCAGCCCGCGCTCGCGGCTCAGTTCCAGCAGATGCTTGCCGAAGAGCGCCCTGGCGCCCGTGCCGCGGATGTCCGCGCGCCCGATCTTGACCGTGCGCTCATCCGCCTTTGCGCCCGCGTCCACGGAGCCCTCCTTCTGTGCGCGCGCCCGCTCGAAAGCGGTCTCGGTTGCAACCAGCACGTCCTCGTAGTAGTCCGACACGCTCGTCATCAGGTACGCCACCAGCGCACCGCCCAGCGCCAGCGTCGCCGCCAGCCACAGCACCGACTGCGTCCACAGGCCCTGCACCGCAGCCATCGTCGATTCTGTCATCCAGCCCGCGATGGGTGCGAACCGCATCGCCGGGCCGTTCGCCGCGTCGATCAGAGTGCCCATCACGTCCCCGCTGCTCAGATAGCCCGTGGCCACGCTGATCAGCAGCGGCGCGAACGTCAGCATCAGCAACACCTTGGCGATCCGCTGCCGGCCCGGTCTGCCGTTGCACGTGTTGTAGATCACCAGGCACAGGATCTGACACACCACCATCGACACGATGAACCCGGCGAACAGCAGAATGATCTCGCCGATTCCGATCCCGAACAGGTTGCCCAGCGAGTTCGTCTGGAACAGCAGGAAGAACCCGGCCCAAAACGCCAGCTTCACCATCTTGATCAGCCCATACAGCAGGATCGACTGCGGGCTGAGCGGCGACACGAAGAGCAGGTTCACGTCCTCCATAGAGAAAAAGGTGTCGCCCTTCGACGTGCCTTTCGACACCGAGAACCACAGGAACAGCATCAGGAACGCGAAATAGCACAGCTTTAGGATGGCGATGTCCACGTAGGTTTCGCCCACTTCCAGCTGGCTGTACTGGGTCATGATCGCCAGCCCCACGATCATCACGACCAGGAAAACGTATAGGATCAGCTTGCCCTTGCTCTTTTTCAGCGCCAGCAGCGCGTTTTTCGCCTGCATCAGCAGCAGGTATCCCAAGCTACGCATCAGGACCGCTCCCCTCCGTGATGGCGAAGAACGCCGATTCCAGGCTCTCGCCGCGCAGCTCGCTGCGCCTCAGCACCCGCACGACCTTGCCGCCCATCATGATGTGCGTGGCGTCCCAGTTGTCCTCCATGCTGTCGATCATGTGCGTGCTGACGATCAGCGCGCACCCGTTCTGGCGCAGCTCCGCCAGCAGCTGTTTCAGCTCGCGGATCGCGTGGGGGTCCAGGCCGACCAACGGCTCGTCCAGGATCATGGCACTGGGCGCGGTCACCGCCGCGATGCACAGGCTCAACTTCTGCTGCATGCCCTTCGACAGCTCCTTGCCCAGTTTATCGCGCTTGTCATCCAGTTCGAACCGCGCCAGCAGCGACGCGGCCCGGCCCTGCCAATCCTTCAGCCGGTATGCCTTTGCGATGAACTGCAGATGCTCGTTCACCGTCAGCATGGGGTACAGCGCGGGCATCTCGGGCACATAGCCCAGCAGCCGCTTGGCGTCCGGTGTGCGGTTGTCGTGGCCGCCGATGGTGATCTCGCCTTCGTACCGCAGCAGGCCGCACACGGACTTGATCAGCGTGGATTTTCCCGCGCCGTTGGGCCCCAGCAGCACATTCAGCTCGCCCGGCTCCACGCGCATGGACACGGAGTCGTTGGCCAGCAGCCTGCCGTATCGCTTGGACAGGTTCCGCACCTCGATCATGATGCAACGCTCCCTTCTCTCTGTGATCTTCAGTATAGCCGGGTTGGGAAGGGCGCACAATGGGTGGCGGCGGAATACAGCCTGTGGGGCGCTGAAATGTCGGGATGGGGGTGTGGGAAGGCGTCGCCGCCTCACTTCAGTCCCCCCCAACGCAAACCGCCCGGATGAGCCATCATCCGGGCGGTCCTATACTTACCGATTCGCCTGCATCAATCGATCAATCGTACACCAGAAGCGCAATGTTCGGCTCGTCGATGTTGGCCTTGGTGTACCACTGCGCGCCGGTGTCCACGTCGGCGACGGGCTCGCCCCTGGACGCCTTGTAGGCCAGCTCAACGGCCAGATAGCCGATGTTGTAGGGGTCCTGGGTCACGGAGCCAACGAACCAGCCGTTGCGGACGGCGTTCTTCTGGGAGCTGCCCGCGTCGAAGCCGGCCACGATCAGCCCGGCGTAGCGGCCGCCCTCGGCCAGGTCGCTGCCGTCGGAGGTCGCCGCCAGGAATCCGTTCACGGCGCCTTCGTTGCTGCAGAACACGGCCTTCAGGCCGTCCAGGTTCAGGATGGCGTTGGCGCTGTTGGTCACGTCGCCGATGGCCGGGGTGGCGGCGATTTCCACGCGGATGATGATTGTCGCGCCGTCAGCCTTCTCGGCCCACTTGTCGTGGCCTTCCACGGACACGGTGCCGCAGGCGGCCGCGAGTTCCTTCATCTTGTTGACAAAGCCGGTGGTGCGGCCGCCAACGGACTCAGAGGTGGCGTCCTGGGACAGCACGGCGATGACGACGGGCGCCTCGGCGGTGCCGGCCTTCAGCATGTCCTCGAAGCCTTCCAGCTTCATGAACTCTTCGGCGGCCAACGCGGCGGCGTTCTGGTTGTTGGTGGAGGCGGTCGCCTTGATGGAGCCTTCCGGCGCAGCAGGCACGCCGCTGTCAAAGCCGATGACGGGGATGCCCTTGTCCAGGCACTCCTGCAGCTCGGTCATGACGGCGTCGGTGGACAGCGCGGCCAGCGCCAGGCCGGCCGGGCCTTTGCCCATTTCAGCCTTCAGGGCTTCAACCTGCAGCGCGATGTCGGATTCAGAGGGCGGGCCATAGTAGAACATGTCGACATTGTACTTCGCGGCCGCGTCCTCGCAGCCCTTGCGGACGGCCTGCCAGAAGGCATGCTGTTCGCCCTTGGAGATGACGGAGATGTAGGGTTTCACTTCCGCGAACGCCGCGGTGCAGCAGCCCAGAACCAGGGCCAGGGCCAGAACGATGGAAAGCAGTTTCTTCATAGATGTTGAACCTCCCATGTTTTAGATATAATCTAAGCGCATTCTTTTCGCGCTGAGATTCGGGTGGGGATGTTTGCAGGCGGCGTCCTCCTGCCTGGGCTCACTTTTTGACCTGCGGTTTGTCCGGAATTTTCACCTTGCTGGCGGCCTTGTTGCGCACATTGTCCAGCAGCACCGCGCCGATGACGACGAAGCCGGTGAAGAAAATCTGCCACTGCTGCTGCAGGTCCATGCTCGGGAGGCCCGCCTTGATGACCGACATGATGAACACGCCGATCAGCGTGCCGACCATGGTGCCCGCGCCGCCGGCCATGGACGTGCCGCCGATGACGACGCCCGCGATGGCGTTCAGTTCCTCGCCGTTGCCGGTGCCGGGGGTGCAGACGGTGTAGGTGGCGGCGTAAAAGATGCCCGACAGGCCCGCGAACAGGCCGCACAGCGCGTACGCGCCGATCTTCCAATTATCCACCTTCACGCCGCTGAGCCGCGCGGCCTCCTCGTTGGAGCCGATGGCGAACACGTAGCGCCCGAACCGGGTCTGGTTCAGCACGAACGCGGCGATGATGAAGAACACGAACAGGTAGATCACGCCCACCGGGAACTCACCACTGCGCAGGAAAACCTGCTTGAACCACTCGTTGGCGGAGCCGATGGTGGGGTAGCTCTGGGTCTGCACCTTGCTGATGATGGACCCGAAGCCCCGGGAGACCATCATGGTGCCCAGCGTGGCGATGAACGGGGGCAGCTTGAGTTTCGCGACCATGAACCCGTTGGCCGTGCCGAACAGCAGCCCCGTCAGCGGCACCAGGAACAGCGCCAGCCACAGCGGCCAGTGCCACATGTTGAACGCCACGCCGCCGATGATGGCCGAGCACATCATCACCGTGCCGATGGAGAGGTCGATGCCGCCGGTGATGATGACGAACGTGACGCCGAACGCCATGAATCCGATGTAGTAGCTGGACTCGAGGATCGACTTCAGCGTGTAGACCGACGCGAACTTGTTGCCAAAGATCGCGAAGAAGATGTACAGGATCACCAATGCCAGCGGGGCGAGCAATGCCTGGGTGTTGAATTTCTTGCGGACCACTTTGTTCTGCATACTCGGTCATCCTCTCGGTTTGGTTTGCGGGATGGGGGTCCCGCCTACTTCCTCGGCGCGGCCAAGGACATGATCTTTTCTTGGGTCGCCTCGCTGATGTCCAGCTCGCCGGTCTTTTCGCCCTCGCACATGACCAGAATCCGGTCGCTCATGCGCAGTAACTCCGGCATGTCCGAGCTGATCATGATGATGGCCTTGCCCTGCTGAGCCAGCTCGTTCATGAGCTTGTAGATCTCGCTCTTCGCGCCCACGTCGATGCCGCGGGTCGGCTCGTCAAAGATCAGCACGTCGCAGTCGCGGATCAGCCACTTGGCCAGCACGACCTTTTGCTGGTTGCCGCCGCTGAGCCCGCGCACGGCGGCGTCCACGGTGGGCGTCTTGATCAGGATCTTGTCCTTGTAGTCGTGGGCGGTCTGGCGCACCTTGCCTTCGTTGACGACCAGCTTGCCGCTGAATTTTTCCAGGGAGGCCATGGCCGCATTGTCCGCCACGGACAGCGGCAGGCACAGCCCGAACTGTTTTCTGTCCTCGCTGAGGTAGCCGATGCCCGCGCCTACGGCGTCGTACGGCTCCCTGATGACGACCTGCTTGCCGTGGACCAGAATGTCGCCGGACACGCGCTTGTCCGCGCCGCAGATGAGCCGCGCGGTCTCGGTTCGCCCAGCGCCCATCAGGCCCGCAAAGCCCAGAATCTCGCCCTTTTTTAGGCTGAACGACACATCCTTCACGTCGCGGGAGACCAGGTGCCGCGCCTCCAGTGCGATGGGCGCGCCCTCGGGCACCATGCTGTGCTGCTTCGGCTGCTCGTAGATCGTGCGGCCGACCATCATGTTGATGATCTCGTCCATCGTCACCTTGTCCGTGTCCACCGTGCCCACATACTGGCCGTCGCGCATGACAGTGATGCGGTCGGAGATCTGCTTTAGTTCGCCCATGCGGTGGGAGATGTAGATGATGCCGACGCCCTTTTTCTTCAGGTCGCGGATGAATCGGAACAGGTCCTCGATCTCGGTCTCGGTCAGGGCCGCTGAGGGCTCGTCCATGATCAGGATGCGCGTGCCCGGAAAACTCAGCGCCTTGGCGATCTCCACCATCTGCTGCTTGGCCACGGACAGGTTTTTGATCAGCGTGGTGGGCGCGATGTCGATGTGGAGCGACCGCAGCAGGCTGGCGGTCATCTCGTTTTGCTGGCGCTTGTCCAGCATGAATCCCTTTCGGGGTTCGCGGCCGATGTAGATGTTTTCGGCCACGGTCAAATCGCGCATCAGGTTCAGTTCCTGATGCACGATGCAGATGCCCATGTCCTGGGCGTCGCTTGCGCCCTTGAACTCGACGGGCTTGCCGTCGATGTAGATGTTGCCGCCGTCGCGCGGATAGATGCCCGTCAAGACCTTCATCAGCGTGGACTTGCCCGCGCCATTCTCGCCCACCAGCGCGTGGACCTCGCCCGCACGGAGCTCAAACTGGCAGTTGTTCAGCGCGTGTACGCCGGGAAAAACCTTTTCGATGCCCGTCATGGTCAACAAAACGGGCGCGCCCGATGGCGCTTTTGCGGCCGCCTGCACCGGCATTCCTCCCTTTCGCCCGTTGCGCAATGGTTTTTTGCTTGTCACAGTATAACATGACGCGGGTGTGTATTGCAACAGATTTCACAACAATGAGAAGGAAAAATGTTGCGTTAGCTTGATGTTGTGGTAAAGTTACACATGTGGGCATCCTCCCTCACGCCGTCATCCTGAGCGCAGCGAAGGACCTTCTTCCGACTCACGACCAATAAAGTTCGAGGAAGGTCCTTCGCTGCGCTCAGGATGACCGCGTGTAGGAGGATGTCCGACTGTGCCCTCCTGCGCAAACGCACAATGCCTCAATAGAAAACCGCGAAGCGACCTGCAGGCGGCGCAGCCGCAATACTGAAGACTCTGTGAACATTTTCGCTTTTGGCTTTACAATGGCGGGGATTCGCGCTATAGTGAAAACGGATGGTGAATGATGGCGCGGTGACGCGATAAAGGGAGCGCATTGATGTATACGGATGCGGATCTGGCGCGGGCGGAGCAGGCGAAGACAAGGCGGCTGACGCTGGCGTTCTCGGTGCTTTTTGTGGCGGTGGCAGTGCTGGTGGTGGGGCTGGTGCTCCGCATGCAGCCCCTGGCGACGTTCGGCACGGCGGTTTTTGCGTGCCTGTTTTACGCGGTGCTGGAGCTGCTGGCGATGCCACATGTGCGGTACGCCAAGTTCCTCAGGGACATGCGGGAAGGGCTGTCGCGGGAGACGGATGCCGAGTTCATGTCCATGTCCGAGGCGCCTCGGATGAACAACGGCGTGATGTTTTACGACTTCTGTGTGCGCGTCGGCCCCGAAGCGGAGGATGAGCGACTGTTCTATTTTGACGCGGACAAACCGCTGCCGAAGTACAAGGAAGGCGAGCGGCTCCACATCACGTCCTACGGCAACTTTATCACGGACATTGTGCCCAAGTCATTATGATCACTCCTGATTGGAGAGAACGCTGTGAGTGAATTTCGCGTATTGGCCTGTGTGACGGTGCAGCGCGCTTGCGAGAAGATGATCGTCGAGGGCGCGAAGCTGGCGAAGGACATGGGCGGTGAGCTGATCGTGCTGCACGTGGCCCAGACTGGCAAGGACATACTGGGGTACCCCGTCGAGGGCGAGGCCCTGGAGTATCTGTATAAAATCTCATCCGAACACCATGCCGAGATGGCCGTGCTGCGCGCCACCGACGTGGTGGACGCAATCATCCAGTTCGTCAAGAAAAAGGAGATCTCCGTGGTGCTCACCGGCGCGCCGAGCAGAAAGGGCGGCCGGAACATCGCGCTGGAGCTGACCGCGCAGCTGCCCGGCGTGATCTTCCAGACGGTTTATGGCGATGACTGAGCTGCCAATTTCTACCAATTTGCGGCAATTTTCAGGTACTATGAACTGCCATTGAACCTGTCCACCCGAATCCTCGTCTGAGTAGCGATCACTGATGGATAAAATAATCGAGGTGAAGCACGAGATGAAGGGAAACAAGCTGACACTGGCCGTGCTCGCGCTGCTGGTGATGGCGATGGTGTCGGTCACGTCCGTGCCCCAGGGGATGCCCCTGGCCCGCGCGGCGGCGCAGGCGGCGGACGAGGACCACACGGAGGACGAGGCCGCCGAGGCGGAGCAGCAGGCCGAGGAGGGCCAGTTCGTGGAGGAGCCCACCGAGGAGCTGCAGTTCATCGACAGCCTGATCCATGAGCTGGACATGCCCGAAAACGCCCTGGATGCAGCCAACGGCATGACGAACATCCTGCTGATCGGCATCGACGCCCGGCCCAAGGAAAAGACGGGCCGCAGCGACACCATGATCCTGATGACCTTGGACGCCGAGCACAACGCACTGAAGCTGACCAGCTTCCAGCGCGACCTGTACGTGGAGATCCCGGGCCACAAGTCGAACCGCATCAACGCCGCCTACGTCTACGGCGGCGCGGAGCTGCTGATCAAGACGCTGAAACAGAATTTCGGCGTCGAGGTGGACCACTATGTGACGGTGAACTTCAACACCCTGGCCGACGTGATCGACCAGTTGGGCGGCTTGGAGCTGACGGTGGGCGACAAGTATGTCAAGCGCGTCAACGCGATCATCTACAACGACAACAAGGTGCTGGGGAACCCCAAGCAGCAGGATTACCTGTCTGAGGGCGGCACCCAGGTCCTCAATGGCCGCCAGGCGCAGGCGTACGCACGGTACCGCTACGGCGATCCCGAGGGCGACGCGGGCCGCACGAAGCGCCAGCGCGAGGTCATCGTGAAGTGCATGGAGAAGATCAAGGACATGTCGCTGTTGTCGCTGGGCAAGCTGGCGCTGGACAATTTTGACAGGGTCGAGACCGACATGAACCTGGCGGACATGCTGCGCCTGGCCCCAGCGGCGTTCTCGCTGCTGACCGGCGGCGAGCTGAAGGAACTGAAGATCCCGGTCGCGAACTCGTTCCAGAGCGACACGATCAATGGCATGGCCGTGTATGTGCCGAACAGGACGAAGAACACGAAGGCGTTCGCGGAGTTTATCTTGGAGAAATAGGGAATAGGGCAGGCGCGCGATCGGTGGATCGCGCGCCTGTTTTTCTGTCTGGACGTCGCCTGCGGGCGGCGGCGGGGGCAAGCCCTTGCCGCGCGATCATCCAATGCCTTGGTAGGGGGGTCACCCCTCGCCGAGCTCGCCTTTCAGGCTCACCGGCAACGGTAAGTTTGTTCCCCGTGCGCCTGCGACGGGCGGGTCCTGCGCGGCGGTCATTGTGTCGGGAATGGCTGCACCCTCATTTTTTGGGCGCACGGGGTGCGGGGGGGACGCTCAGAGGGCGCTGCCCTCCGAGACCTCCCGCCAGAGGGATTAATCCCTCTGGACTCCCTGGTTCGCTTCGCGCTCTTAGCCGAGGACATCCCGCCCCCAAGAAAACACCCGCTGATAATACCCCGAATCGATGGTCGAAATGATCACCCTGCCGGTGCCACTGGAGGCGTGGATGGCCTGACCGTTGCCCAGGTACACGCCCACATGGTCGCACAGGTCGCTGTCGGACACGGTGTTCCAGCACACCAGGTCGCCGCGCTGCAACTCTGCGCGGGTGAGCTTTGTGCCCACGGAATACCCCTGCTGATAGGCCGAGTGCGGCAGGTTGATGCCCGCAGCGCCGAACGCGTACATGGTGAACCCGCTGCAGTCAAAGCTGTTCGGGCCGGACGATCCGTAGACATAGGGCAGGCCCAGCTTCGTCATGGCCGCGTCGACGATCTGCTCCACTTTCTTTTTCCGCGAGGCACTGTCGCTGGCGGTGGGCGTCTTCGTCGGCGCGGGCGTCGCGGTGGGCTTCGGCGAGGGCGTCGGCTCAACGGTTGCGGTGGGCGCCGACTGGCCGCCGTCGTAGGGCGGCGCGGCCTTTGAGAAAAGGCTCGTCAGCGTGCCGCTGCCCGCGATGCCGTCTACCTTTAGGCCCAACTGCGCTTGGTAGCGGTTCACGGCATCCTTGGTCGCGTCGTTGAACTGGCTGTTCACGCTGCCCTTGAAATAGCCCTTTGACTTGAGGCGTGTCTGCAGTCGCTTCACGGACGCGCCTTTGTCGCCCTTCATCAGTTTCATGGACAGAATCGCCGATTTTGGCGCATCGGTGGCGAACAGCGCGACCTGAGTCTTGTTGTCGGCGACGCCGGTTTTCTTGATCTTGGCCTTGCCCTGGAACTCGCGCACGGACGCAGCGGTGGTGGAGGCGTATTTGCCGCTGGGGACGGTGTTCAGATAACCCAGCGCCTCCAGCCGATCCTGCAGGGCCGTGACCGCCGCGCCAGCGCTGCCGGTCTTCAGGGTCTTGTATTGGTTGGTTGGCGCCGGCGTCGCGGTGGGCCTTGGCGTGGCGTCGGGCTGGGCCTCGAACGCGGTCAGGCGCATGTAGCCGCCCTTGCCGTTCACCTTGACCTTCGCCCATTTGGCGGTCTTTGAGACCATGGTGACCGTCGTGCCCGCCTTCACGGTCACGTGCTTGGCGGAGGTGGACGGCTTCTGGTACATGTAGGCCTTGGCGGTGGTTTTGAGCTTTGTCGCGCCCTTCGCCGCCACTTGCTTTGGGGCGGGCACGGGCGTGGCCTCGGCGGTGGGTTTCGGGACCTCGGTGGCCGCGAGCTTGGGCTGCTCTGCCACCGCCTTGGGCGCGGTGGCGGTCGCCGTGGCGTCCGGCGTCTGATCGGTCGCCGCGCTGGGCATCTTCAGCATCTCCGTGCGCACATACCCCGTCGACTTGTCGCGCTTGACCTTGGTCCAGTTGTCGTCCCACTCGATCACCATCAGCTTCGCGCCCTTTTTCAGCGCGCTGGACTTGGCGTCGGCGGAGGGGTTCTTGTACAGGCGCGTGGCCTTCGATGTGGCCGCCGTGAACGACAGCGCCTGCATGTAGCCCGCCCGGTCGTCAACGGTCACCTTGCACCACTTGGACTCGACTTTCAGCACGCGCACCTGGGTGCCGCGCGAGATGCGCGACGAGTCGCCGAACGCGCTCGCCTTCTTGTACAGCCGCGCGTCGTCCGCCACCACCGTCATCAGCGTGCCCTTTGCCGCTGGGGCCTTGGTGGGCTTGGGCGTGGGTGAGGGCTTGGGTGCCTTGGTGGGCTTGGGGGTTTTCGTGGGTTTGGGCGTCTTCTCCGGCTGTGCCTTGAATGCCTTGGCCTTCAGGTAGCCGGTCTTGCCGCCCACGCTGACTTTGTACCAGCCGCCCTTCTCCTCGATGATGCCCACGCTGGTGCCCGCCTTCACGGTTTTCAGCTTCTTGGACGAGGTCTTGGCGGACTTGTACAGCGTGGCCTTGGCGGTGGTGGTCATCGTCGATTGAATCTCCTGCTGAGCCTTGATCACCGGGGCCTTCTCGTCGGCCAGCGCCGGGCACTGGGGCAGCAGGAATAAGAGCATGAGTAGAGCCGCGAGGCGCAGCCATGGTTTGCGATGGATCATGATGTCCTCCCTTTGCGTCGCGGTGCGCCTGGTAAAGCACACCATAGCAGGGAGTATATCACAAATGCAATGATGTTGCAACAACACGAAAGACAGTTGTAACAATATGGCGGTGCGAATGGGTGGGAGAAGTGAGGGATTGCGGGGGTGTTCAGCGGGTTGGGTGGGAAGAATTAACAGACGACCCAGTGCATCCATGCCTGTCGCGCATCCCAAAACGCGGTCATCCTGAGCGCGGCGAAGGACCATCTTCAAACTGAACGTCAGTGGGTTTGTGGTAGGTCCTTCGCCGCGCTCAGGGGTGCCGCGGTGGGTGGCAGGATTGTGTGACGACGCTGTTAGTGCACGTGCTACCG
>JAVBUD010000129.1:0-3686 GCA_031555755.1 Eubacteriales bacterium
CACGCCGCGGTGTCGCACTCAGCCCACCCGCACCGTCATCCTGAGCGGAGCGAAGGACCTTCCTCATTCTTTTGTGGTGTGAAGTTTGAAGAAGGTCCTTCGCTGGCGCTCAGGATGACGGCGGGGGTGGTGGGCGACGGCGCGCTCTTCGCTGTTGCGGCCCTTCCCTTCACCGCGCGCGCGTGCTATAATGGCTGCAGTTACGCATGAATCGAGGTGCTCTCCATGAACGCCACGGACGTCCTTCGAAAGCGGATGCACAATCTGTACCTGTCGCGGCCTTGTCCGGAGCTGGATGTGCTGGCCCATGAGCTGATGGGGCTGCACAGCTGGTTTTACCGCAACGTGCCGTTTTCCGCGCTGATTCGCGGCGCGGACATCGCGGGCTGGAAGCATGGGCTGACGAAGACGTGGCTTTATCGCGGCACGCTGCACGGCGTGCCCTATGACGACCTGCCGGAGCTGCTGGCGCTGCACCCCAATGGGTCCTGGCTGTCGGACCACTTCGGGCGCGAGGTGGCGGACGCGTTCGCGGACGAGGTCGTGCGCTACATGGAGGACGGCGTGTATTCCCGGGCGGAGTTCCGAAAGATTTTTCGGGACCGGTACGACGACGACTGGCTGGAGATGATGTTCTCGCCCTGGGGCGGGATCTTCGTGCACCTGGCGCGCCAGGGCCGCGTGGCGTTCCGCGACATGACCAGCCGCGACTTCGACCTGATCTCCGCCGAGCCGACCCAGACCCAGGCGGACGTGCTGCCGGGCCTGCTGCGGCGCTATTTTGCCGCCTACGGTCCGGCGACGCTGGCCGACGCCGCGTGGTTCCTGGGGCTGTGGCGGGACGACGCGAAGGCGCTCAAGCGCCTGCCCCTGGACGAGTACGAGAGGTTTGAGCTGAACGGCGCGACCTACTACCACATCGGCCCCGAGCCGGACACCGACATCCCCCACATGACGCTGCTGTCCGGGTTCGACCCGCTGCTTTCGTCCTATGTGGACCGCAGCGCGGCGCTGCCCCAGGAGCACAAGGCGAAGGTCATCCTGAAATCCGGCATCTGCGTGCCCACCGTCGCCCTGGACGGGCGGGTGGCGGGGGTGTGGAACATCAAGAAGGACCAGCCGGTGGTGGAGTTTTTCTCCGAGGTGCCTGACCGCGTCCGGCGCGAGGCGGCGGAGCGGGTGGAGCGGATCATATGGAGGATGAAGTAGAGGCGGACTCCACTTTTCGGTACGGGAAGATCGTGCGGTTCACCGCGATGGCGATCAGGACGCCCACCAAGGTGTACAGCACCCGGTCGAACACGTACGGCAGCGCGGCCTCCACGCCTGCGCTGCCGGTGAACTCGGTGGCGAGCTTCAGCGTGACGATGATGGCGATGGCCACCGCGTCGTCGGCGCGGAACAGGCCGCACAGGTAGATGGCCAGCAGCACGGCGAGCGGGATGGCGGCCAGGTCCACGGCGCTCTGGAAGTTCGGCAGCAGCGCGTGGATGCGGATCAGCGCATAGCCCATCGCGCCGCCCAGCACCGTGCCCGCGAACCGGCAGACGCCCATGCGCAGCGTCTCGCGCTGGGTCTGCTGCATGCAGATGACCACGGCCACGCCGGAAAAAAAGATGGCGTCGCGGTTGCCCACCAGGATGGAGACCAGCACGCACAGCGCCACCGCGATGGCGCTCTTGACGGTGCGCAGGCCGAGTTTGACGTTGAGGTTTTGGATCATGGGGGTCGCTCCTATCGGCTGTCGTTTCATGAGAACGCCTCATTGTAGCGGATGGGCGGGGGAATGTCAAGCGGTACCTCCCCTACCCCACCTTGTAGATCACCACATCGCCCTCCCGGCGCCACACCGGAAACATCGCCGATAGCCCCGCCTCGTCCACCGCGAACTCCCCTCGCTCCCAGCTGGACACATACACATAATCCACGCCGTACGCCTGGAACAGCGCCCTGCTCTCCTGGGGCCGCTCCAGCATCTCGCGCACGGCCTGCTGCTGCTCGCTGTAGTCCACGCCGTGAAAGAACAGGAACGTGGGCGTGCCGCACACCAGTTTTCTGCCCGTCAGGGACGCGATGACATTGTTGTGCTGGGTGCCCATCAGGAACGTGGCGTCCCGCTCGGCGTGTTCTTCCACATAGGCGGCAGCCGCCGCCTCGTGCCCGTCGAACAGCTCGTAGTCCGACACGACCTCCCGCCCGAGGCTCAGCCCGCCGGACAGCACCGACACCAGCACGAACGCGCCCGCCAGCAGCCGACGGCCCGGAAGGCCCCGCAGCCGGTCGTACAGGTCCACCAGGTACCGGGCGCACAGCGGGACCATCAGCAGAAAGGCCACCGTGAACAGCTTGTTGTTGTCGTAGGTGTTGGGCTGGAACTGGACCAGCTCGGCCACGACGTACACCGTCAGCGCGCCCACCGCCAGCGCCCTGCGCGACCGCTTCGCCCGCAGGGCGGCGGGCAGCATGATCAGGTACAAAAGCCCCACATTCTTGATCCAGAACCAGAAATAGCCGTCGATGAGGCCGCCCCTCTGCTTGTCCCAGTTGACCCAGTTGAAGATGAACGACAGCGAGCCGCCGCCCAGGGTCTGGGGCAGCGTCCAGATGAACAGCTGCGGCGCGGCCAAGGCCACCGCGATCAGGCCGTACAGGGCGAACGAGACCAGCGTCGCCCAGCGGCGGTCGGTCTTTGAGAAAACCACCGCGTGCAGCAGCGCGCCCAGGCTGATCAGGCCCAGCGCCAGGAAGGAATGGGTGTGCACCATGGGCATCATCCCGGCCCAAATGCCCAGCGCGATGAACAGTGCGCGGCTGTGGGTGCGCAGCGCCTCGTGCAGCAGCATCAGCGCCGGGATCACCATCATCCAGCCCGCCAGCAGCGTGCGCTGGGGGATCATCAGGTCGCAGATCACGTTCACCCAGCGCAGGTTCAGGTCCGGCAGGTTCGTGGGCGTCTCGTAAAAGCCCGTGAAGATGGACAGGAACCGCGACGGGTCACTCGGCAGGCCGTCCAGCATGTACAGGAAGCCCAGCCCGCCGTTCAAAAAGAAAAGCAGAAACGCCAGCGCCGTAGCCCGCCGCGACTGGGTCAGCCGCCACGCGAAAATCGCAAAACCCCAGTACACCAGCGCCATCATCGAGAGGCTGCTCAGGATGAACGACGCCCGAAGCGGCATGCCCAGCATCAGCAGCGTTGCGGGCATGGCGTCCGCCAAGAACGGATAGCCCAGCAGCGTGCCCGGCAGCAGCGTGTACTCCGGCGGGTATTGCGCGCCCCGCAGGCCCGTGGCGATGCCCAGGTGCAGGCTCAGGTCGCCGTAGGTGGACTGGCCCACGTGCAGCGCGCCGAACTCGTCCGGGCGCAGGGTGTGCGTGTGCAGCAGGTAGGCGCTGAGGAGGATGAACGGGAGCACGAGGGCGAGGGTCAGCGGGAGCGGCGGGTGGCCGGGGTCGGCCGCGCCGATCAGGCCGATGGAGACGGCTTGGGGGTGGCGGAATTTGGCGGTGAGGAAGGCGGCGAGGGATGCGAGGAGCGCGAGGCCCGCCGCGAGGGCGAGGGCGATGTGTTGGGCCTTTTCCGTGAAGCCGATGAAGAAGGCGGTCAGCGATGGGAGCCACATCATCAGCGCGAGGCCGAGGGTCGCGCCGAGGTAGATGCGGAGGGGGCGGGAGGATAGGGGGATGGC
>JAVBUD010000020.1:0-9194 GCA_031555755.1 Eubacteriales bacterium
TACATCGTGCGCTCTCCTATGCCCCTCCCCAAATTTTGGGTGTACGACTTTTTTTGTATGTTACTTCGTTGGGCACTGTTGGACGGCGAGGGCGGGAGGGCGACCGATGGTTTGCCCTACCGCTCCTCGTACCCCTCGTCCCCCGGGCATTCCGCGCCCTCGGCGCTGCAGTCGTTGCAGACCATCTGACCGCAGCCGTCACAGCTCATCATCGATCGTGCGTCGGCGGTCCTTTTGCAGTGTCCGCATTCCATCATGGACATAAGGTCCTCTCCTTAACGATTCTGTTCGTCGGGCGCGGTTTCGCCCGATCCGCCAACAATATGTTATGTAGCGGGGCGCGTTTTCATGCACCGCCTGGCAGCGCCTGCCAGGTTTGCAACCATTTCCCTGCCGGCTTCGTCAAAGGCTGTGATTTTAACGCGGCGTATGCTACAATATACAGGATATTTTCCGCATTGACGAGGAGGGCGCGGCGCTTGGAAAAGAAGGCCGCCTTTGGCGTGGAACCCATCATCTCGATCACGGATGTGCACAAGGTGTACACCATCGGATCGACAAAGCTGCGCGCGCTGGACGGCGTCAGCCTGGACATCTATCCGGGCGAGTTCACCTGCATCATCGGCCGCAGCGGCTCCGGCAAGAGCACGATGCTGAACATGATCGCGGGCCTGGAAAAACCCACCAAGGGCCACATCCGCATCGCGGGCAAGCAGATTGACCGCATGAACGAGGGCCAGCTTGTGCAGTTCCGGCTGGACAACGTGGGTTTCGTGTTCCAGTCGTTCAACCTGTTCGCGATGCACACGGCGCTGGACAATGTGGCCATGCCGATGATGTACAAGGGCGTCGGCAGCGACCAGCGCACCCGCGCCGCCCGGAAAATGCTCACCGCCGTGGGCCTTCAGACCCACTTGAACCACAAGCCCACCGAGATGTCCGGCGGCCAGCAGCAGCGCGTGGGCATCGCCCGGGCGCTGGTGACCCGGCCCAAGATCATGTTCGCGGACGAGCCCACGGGCAACCTGGACCTGAAGACCAGCCGTGAGATCCTGCGCCTGATCCGCGCCATCTGCAAGGAGCGCAACACCACCTTGATCATGGTCACCCATGACCCGGAGATGGCGCAGTACGCGGACCGGGTCATCAAGCTACTGGACGGCAAGCTGCTGGAAAACACCTTCAACGAAAACCCGGCGCCCATCTCGCTGGTGCGCACGCTCGAGGACGGCACGGTCGTCGAGATCAGCGACGAAGAGGATGAGCGCGAAAAGGCCCGCGAAGCGGAATGAGCCGATACTCTCGCAATGTAGGAGGACGAACCCCCATGAAAACAAACCGTATTGTGGCCGTGCTGTTGGCGATCCTGATGATGCTGGCGATGGCGATGCCGGTGGTGGCGCTGGCGGACGAGGCCATCGAGATAGCCGCTGTCGAAGCCGCGCCGGTGCCGATGCCGGAGGCGACCGCCAAGGTGGTATCGGAGGGCGATGCCGACCAAAAGGTCGCGGAGGTTGAGGCCGTCGCGCCGGTGGCGCCCGATGCGCCTGCAGAGACGCCCGGCGAGGAGAGCGGTTCGTCCGATGTGTCCGGCCACGGCGAGTTGGCGGACGTGCAGCCTGTGGTGCCGGACATCGACAACACACCCGTCATTACCCCGCCGCCGGCGTCCGGCGACGCGCCCAAGCCGGAGGCTGAGCTGGGCGTGGCGTCCAAGGACGCGACGGGGACGTTCAACGTCACGTTCATCTACATGAGCGCGGAGGGTGTGGAGCAGCAGTCAATGGTCACCGTCGTCTCGGGTGGTCAGGCGATCGCGCCGGAGGTGCCAATGTCCTATACCGTCGTCGGCGGCAGGACCTACAACTTCCGGGGCTGGGACTCGGCCTATGACAACGTCACGGCAAACACCACCGTTCACGCGGAGTACAGCGAGGTTACCACCATCACCCCTGAAATTGACGAATACCATCTGGTCAACTATGCAGGCAAGCCCGGCAAGACCGTGGCGGTGCAGGTGCCGGTCACGCTGTTCAACGCCAATTATCCCACCGCGCCGGTGTACTCCAACGCGATGCTGGACGGCTCCCTGGCGAACAAGTGGTCCGAAAAGACCACGCCGGACAAGTTCGACCAGAGCATCTGCAACACCATGCGGGTCAACTGGATGAAGGTGCAGGTCGACACCACGTCGCTGTCGTCAATGCCGTTCACCACGGACTCCGTCACGGCCGCCAACGGCAAGCGGCGCGCGCCCTTCATCGTGCAGCAGTTCGCGGACGATCCTGCCTACTACAGCAAGTACGGGTTTTCCGGCGGTTCGGCGAACCTCGGGTTCGCTAGGTTTGACCTGAAGGTCAAGTCCGGTGCGAAAAACGGCACGTACACCATCCCGCTGCGCGTGACCTGGAACGACGAGGAGGGCGAGCACAAGGCCACCTTCGACGCGTATGTGCAGATCACCGGCGAAAAGTCCAGCGGAGGCGGCGGCGGTGGCGGAGGTGGCGGCGTGACGCCCACGGAAAAGCCGGTGAACAAGGCGCGGCTGTACATCGAGAGCGTGCGCACGGACCCCGAGAGCCCCAAGGCGGGCGACGCCTTCAAGGTGATTTTGACCCTGGTCAACTCGTCCAAGACGCTGTACCTGCAGCCCGTCATCCTGCAGTTCTCCACCGCGGAGGACCAGCTGCGCCCGGCGGGAGAGGGCACGAATGTGATCTTCATCCCCAAAATTGCCGCCGATGCCAAGAAGGAAGTCGAGATCCCCGTGGAGAGCGCGCCGGACATCGCCAACAAGCTGGTGAAGATGACGGTGCAGATGGACTGGGAGGACAAGAAACTGGCCGCCGATTCGCAGTCCCAGGACGTGGTGATTCCGGTGACGCCGATCCAGAAGATGGAGGTCAGCGACCCGAAGCTGCCCACGGGCACCGCCTATGTGGACCAGGAATATGAGATCGAGATCGAAGTCGCCAACACCGGCAAGGTGGTGCTGAACAACCTCAGGGCGGACATCGTCTGCGACGAGGAAAAGGTCGTGAAGGACGACTTCTACGGCGGCCCGCTGGAGGGCGGCACGTCCAAAAAGATCTCGCTCTCGCCGGTGCCGCTGGTGGACGGCGACACCGAGATCACGGTGGAGATCTCCTACGAAAACGACATCGGTGAGAAGACCGTCGTGCCCAAGAAGATCACCATCTCCGCCACCAAGGAGGACGACTACGGCTACGACGACAGCCAAATCGAGGAGTATACGCCGCCGCCGGAGCCGGAAAAGGTGACGCCCGTTTCGATCATGGCCGTGCTGCCGGAGGAGCTGTACGTGGCGGCCGGCGCACTGGTGCTGTTGATCATCGCATCAATGGCCATGAGCGCGCGCAAGCGCAGAAAGAGGGCCATGGAAGACGATGAAATGGATTGATATCGTATCCCAGGCGTTCAGCAACCTGATGCGCAGAAAACTGCGCTCGGCGCTGACGATGCTGGGCGTGGTCATCGGCACCGCCGCCATCGTGGTCACGGTCAGCCTCGGCTACGGCGCGGAGGAGACCCAGATGGAGGCCATGGAGAGCATGGCGAACCTGCGGCTGATCCAGGTTTATCCCTACGGCGGCTACAACAGCAGCACTATCGGCACCACCACCAAGCGCATCACCAAGATCACCGACCAGGTCGTAGCCCGCATCCGCCAGGTCGCCAATGTGGAGGCCGTGACGCCTTATGTATATCCATACTTGGGCGACGGCTATCTGATGACCGGCAAGCAGGAGGCGTGGCCGCAGCTGATCGCCGTGGAGCCGAGGGAGTTCGCGAAGTTTGTGAAGCTTAAGGAGGGCAAGTACTTCACCAGCAACACGTCTCAGATGGAATTCATCATGAACGAGACCGACATGCTCAGCTTCGTGGACCCGAATAGAGGCGAGGACCCCTGGGGCATCGACTACTACTCCATCCTGCTGGAGGGCAGCGAGCTGCCCCTGGCGGAGAAGAAGATCGACTGGCTGCACGACAAGTATACCATGCAGTTCCGCTGGGAAAAGGAGACCGATTCCGCGCTGGTCGATGAGGAGCCGGAGATCGAGACCAAGGACGTGAAGGCGCGGATGGTGGGCTACATCAAGGCCGACATCAACGACATGTCCTACACCGGCACGTTCATCAGCATCGACTGGGTCAAGCGGTTCCAACGGGAAAACAAGCAATGGATGAAGGACCGGGGCATCCCGGCCCTGGAGAAGTACGACAATGTGTACGTGCTGGCCGACTCCGTGGAGCACGTCACCGAGATCGTCAAGGGCCTGTCCGAGATCGGCCTGCAGAGCAGCAACGCGCTGCAGTGGGTGGAGCAGATGCGCGAGCAGATCCGCACCATGCAGACCTTCCTGGGTTTCATCGGTTTCATCGCCATGGCGGTCGCGGCGCTGATGATCGCCAACACCATGATGATGTCCATCTACGAGCGCACGCGCGAGATCGGCGTCATGAAGGTGCTGGGCTGCAAGCTGGGCAACATCCGGCTGATGTTTTTATCAGAGGCCGCGTTCATCGGCATCATCGGCGGGATCATCGGGCTGCTGTTTAGTTTCGGCGTCAGCTATGCGCTGAACAATGTTGAGCCGCTGCGAAAGGTGATCGGCTCGGTCATGTCGTCCACCAACTGGAGCGGCAACGAGGGCGGCAAGATGTCAATCATTCCCACGCAGCTCGCGCTGAGCACATGGGTAATGGTCACCGGCGTGTCGGTGCTGTCCGGCGTGTATCCCGCCCAGCGGGCCATGACGCTTTCCAGCCTGGCGGCGATTCGCTCGGCGGAATAGTGCAATTGTTACGCGGACGTCATACTTTTGCAATGGGTGCTTCGATTTCTTGACAATCATACAGATTTGCAATAGAATACCTTCAAACTGTGATGGACCATGGCAGGGGATGAGGGCTTCGATGCGTCGCAGGGGTGGAGCCCCGTCCCTGCGACGAGATCACACGCTTTCCTTGAAACATGGATTCGCGCGTATGGGGGCATGGGATCGGCCCATGCCCCCGCTTTGTTTAAACGGACGTTGAGCGAGGTCGAAGTCCTCTATGCGATTGAGATGGTGCTGTGCCGCGCTGGCATTGTTGGCGGCCCTTGTGTGGGGTGCGCCCGCTTTGTCTGCCCAGGGGAAGGACCCGCGCGACACGCTGACCGTCACGGCCACGGTGTCGCCTGAGGGCATGGCTGTGCCGGTGGAGGCCAAGGTGTTCATCACGCTGGTCAACAGCGCCACGGAGCCCATCTCAGACATCCGCATCCTGTCCACCGACGGCACGCTGATCAAGGACGTGGGCGAGCTGTCCGGCGCGGGCCGGTCATCCGAAGTGTTTTCCGAGACGCTGGTGCCCACCGCCAACCAATTGGGCGCGGGCGGCGTGGAATACCAGATTTATTACACCCTGGACAAGGGCAAGCCCAGCGAGCTGCGCCGCAAGATCACCAAGATGGCCGAGATTGAGCGGTTGCAGGCCGAGCCGAACCTGGAGTTCACCCGGAAGCCTTCTGCCACATATGCCCAGGCGGGCGGCGAGATCACCATCACCTACCGGCTGCGCAACACCGGCAACGTGCCGCTGACGGACATGGTGCTGTCGGACGAGCTCTGCGGCGAGATCGACCGCGTGGAATCGCTCAGCCCCGGCAAGAAGACCACATTCACCAAGTCCGTCACCATCGACGGCAACGCCGAGAGCAGGCCCTCCGTCAGCTACATCTATCCCGGCGCGGATACGCCGCTCACAAAAAAGCTGGACCCCGTCACCATCTACAAGGCGGACGAGCTGCTGGAGGCCCGCATCGACGCCGACCGCGTGACCGTGTCACCGGGCGAGGTGGTCAAGCTGCAGCTGAAGCTCTCCAATCGGGGCAATGTCACCTATGACAAGCTGGAGATTCGCGACCAGGCGCTGGGCACGCTGGGCACGCTGCCCGGGGAGCTGAAGCCCGGCGAAGATTTTTGGTTCGTGAAGCGCGTGAACCTAAAATCCACCACCACATTCCTGTTTACCGCCTCCGGTAAATCCCAGTCCGGCGCGCCGGTCACCGCCGTCAGCAACACGCTGACTGTGGCCGTGACGCCCGCCGTGGACACGGTGCAGATGACCATCAGCGCCGCGGCCGACAACCCGAATCCATCCGGACCCGGCCAGGCGGATTTTACCGTGACCATTCATAACAGCGGCGAGATGGACATACGTAACGTCGCGATCTCTGAGCGCGCGCGCGGCGAGATCAAGACGCTGGCCGTGGCCCCGCCCGGGGACACGGCTGTGCTGGTCAGCTATCCGGTGACCCAGGACGAGACGTTCGTGTTCATGGGCGCGGTGTCCGACGCCGAAGGGGGCCGGCTCACGGTGCTTTCCCCCGCCGTGGACGTCAAGACCTCTGCAGGCGGCATGTCCCAGACCGCCGTCCAGGCGGCGCCGGAGGCCACGGCCGTGCTGGGCCTCGCCACCGCCTACCACATGAACGACGGAGGCGGCATGTTCCAGCGCATGGTGGTCATGGTGCTGTGGATACTGGGCGCGCTGGTGCTGCTGCTGCTGGTCACGTCGCTGGTCCGCTACAGCCGCCGCCGCAAACAAAAGCGGCAGCTGATCAAGAAGCTGCGCAAGAACCGGCGCGGCAATGCCGACACCGGCTCCCTGCGCACCGTGGGCAAGGTCAAGGACGACACCGGCGTGTATAAAAAGGCGGATCTCGTGCCGCACAAGGAGGGCACGTGATGTTCGAGGGGTTCACCAAGGAGACGTTTGAGTTTTTCTCCGCGATCCAGTTCAATAACAACCGCGAGTTCTTTTTGGAAAACCGCGACTGGTACTACCGCGCCGTGCGCGAGCCCGCCAGGGAACTGGCGGCGGCGCTTGGGGACGCCGTGTGCAACCTGGACCCGCTGCTTGAGACGCGGCCCGAGAAGGTTGTGTCGCGGATCAACCGCGACGTGCGGTTTTCGAACGACAAATCGACCTACCGCGACTACATCTGGCTCGCGTTCAGAAGGCCCGGCGTGGAGCGTGCCACCACTTTGGGCGTGTACTTCGATATCGGTGCGGGCGGCTGCAGCTACGGCATGGGCTATTATGACGAAAATCGCCCGCAGATGAACGCCCTGCGCCGCCAAATCCGCGTCGCGCCGGAGTCTGTGCTGGCGGCCACGCAGAGCGCGCTGGCTGAGTTTACGCTGCACCCAAAGGCGTACAAGCGCATGGCGGTGCCAAGCGACATCCCGGAAGCGCTCAGGGCGTGGTACAACTTGCGCGGATTCTACGTGGAAAAGACACTGACGGACTTCGGCCTGATCCTGTCGCCGAAGCTGGCCGATGAGGTCGACGCGGGGTACAGGCGGCTGAAAAAGCTGTACGACTACATCGTGACGCTGACGCCGGAAGAGGACGGGGACGTCGCTCGCGCGGCGGCGGGGGCAAGCCCCCGCCCTACACAGGAAGACGCGCCTTAGGGCGAGGTCTCGCCCCCAATTGCTCATTGTTCATTGCTAATTCCCAAAATGGAGGCACTATGATGCGTGATACTTGGCTCTCCCTGCGCAGCGGCTCTGACATCCACGGCTATGCCGTGGCCGCCGATGGCCATCCTGTGGAGCTCACAAAGGAGTTTGCCCAACTGTTGGGCTATTCGTTCGCGCTGTGGCTCGCGGAAAAGCGAAATACCACGCCCGACACGCTGACCATCGCCGTGGGTCACGACTCGCGTCTCTCCAGTCCCGCGCTGGCCAAGGGCATCATCCACGGCCTGACCTGCGCGGACTGCGACGTGCTGGACTGCTCGCTGACCACCACCCCCGCCATGTTCCTGACCATGATCGACCCCGAGGTGGGCGCGGACGGTGCGGTGATGGTCACGGCCAGCTACATGAAGGGCGAGCTGAACGGGTTCAAGTTTTTTTATGACGGCGACGGGCTGGACGCCAAGGAGATCGAAGAAGTCATTCGCGGCGCCCAGACCCACGCGTTGCCCCATCGGCTGGTGACGGGCCTGGATCTGACGGCCATGTATAGCCAGACGCTGCGGGAGATGGTGGCTGACTGGATGGAGACCGACGACAAAAAGCCGCTGCTGGGCATCAGCGTCGTGGTGGACGCGGCCAACGGCGTGGGCGGGTTTTATGCGGACCTGCTGGAGGAGCTGGGCGCGGACACGACGGGCAGTTACAACCTCGCGCCCGACGGCCATTTCCCGGGCCACGCGCCGGACCCGCAGCTGCAGGCGCCCATCGAGGCGCTGCAGCAGGCGGTCATCTCGCACGAGGCGGACTTCGGCGTCACCTTCGACGCCGACTGCAACCGCGCGTCCATCGTTGGCCCCGGCGGTCAGCCCATCATGGGCAACCGGCTGATCGCGCTGTGCTCGGCCATCCTGCTGGAGGAATACCCCGGCGCGACCATCGTCACCGACAGCGTCACCAGCTCCGGTCTCGCGCGGTTCATCACCGAGTCCGGCGGCACGCACTACCGGTTCAAACGCGGCTACCGCGACGTCATCGACGAGGCGGTCTGGCTGAACGAGGAGGGCATCAGTTGCCCCATCGCCATCGAGACCACCGGCCACGCTGCATTGCGCGAGCACCACTTCATCGACGACGGGCTGTATCTGGCGACCTGGATTCTCGTCGAGGCACTGCGCAGAAAGCGCAACGGCCAGACCTTGTTTGAGCTGATCGACTGGCTGCAGGAGCCCGCCGACAGCTGCGAGATTCGCATGCGCGTGGTGGGCAAGGACGTGCGCGAGTCCGCGGCATGGATCATCCAGAAAATCCTCAGCCACACGCTGGTGAACCCCGCGTGGCACCTGGCTCCCGACAACCGCGAGGGCGCGCGGATCAACTTCGACCTGGACGGGCAGGTGGACAGCGCCTGGTTCATGCTCAGGCTGTCGGTCCACGATCCGGTGATGGCGCTGAACGCCCAGAGCGACGTGGCGGGTGGCGTGAAGCAGATCCTGACGGAGCTGTACGAGCTGTTGAAGGACGACGAGGACGAGCTGGACCTGACGAGGCTGAAGGCGTATCTGTTGGGGTAGAGGGATGACCCCCTCCGAGCCTCACCCGCCACCGCCCCCACCCCCGAGAGGGCCGGCGGGGCCGCCCCCCCACCCTCACACCCGAGGGGGGGGTGGGGCCAGGGGGGGGGGGGGGGTTAGAACCCCC
>JAVBUD010000102.1:0-5328 GCA_031555755.1 Eubacteriales bacterium
CGGGGGGTCTGGCGCTGGTTCGGGTGCCCTCGCGCCCCCGGGGGCCGCCGCCCCGCCCCCACGCACCGAACACCCCCCACCCCATCTCCTCTCCGTCGGGGCTCGTGGGCCCGCGCGCCCCCCGGCGGGTCCCTCCGGCGCCCCCGTACTCACCTCCCAAAACCACATCTCATTAAACGTTTAAATAGGGCCCGCCGCCGCGCTCTGCATGACCGCGTGGGGGGAGTGGATGACTCAATGGCGTGGGCTGAGCGATGGCCGTTTTGCATGCCCATCACGCTTAACTTGCAAAACCCGCTCCTTTTTTGTATAATGTCGTATCATGGGTATACTATCGAGGTGATGTGGCATGACGGATCGGGACATGACGATCGGCGGGCTGAAGGGGCGCATCATGGCGCTGTGCCGGGAAAAAGGCTGGGGCGTGGATGGCGTGCAGAATCCGCAGCATGTGGCCATGGCCATGACCGTGGAGATGGCTGAGTTGCTGGAGCACTTTCAGTGGCTGTCTGAGGACCGCGTGGACGCGCTGATGCGCGGCGAGGACATGGAGCGCACCGCCCAGATCGGCGAGGAGTTCGCGGACGTAATGATGTACGGCCTGCAGCTCATGGAGGTGCTGGGCATCGACGTGACGCAGCAGGTGCTGCGCAAGATTGAGATCGTGAAACTACGCGACAACGGTGCGGACGCATTGGACGAGGCCCACTAGGAGGTTTTCTATGTATCAGGATGGCATCGTGGTGCTGGACTTCGGAGGGCTGGAGGGCCGGGCCATCGCGCGGCGGGTGCGGGGCGAGCAGGTTTTCTGCACGCTGTTGCCCGTCGACGCGCCGGTGGAGCAGATCCTCGCCTGCCGCCCGCGCGGTATCATCGTCGCTGGTGACAGCAAGGACGCGTTCGCGGACGGCGCGCCTCGCGTGCCCCAGGCGGTGCACAAGCTGGGGCTGCCCATGCTGGGGATCGGCTACGGCGCGCGCATCTTGCTGCGGGCGGCGGGTGGGCGGCTGAAATCCAGTGAGTTTGGCGTGGCCGCGCGCCAGGTGGTGTTTGACGAGGTGCCGCTGTTTCAAGGGCTGGCGGCGTCGGACCGCACGTTCGACCGGCTGGACGACATCGACCTGCCGCTGGGGTTTACCAGGACCGCCGCCACCGGTGACGGCTGCTGTGTGGCGTTTGAGTGCACGGAAAAAAAGGTCTGGGGCATGCAGTTCTGCCCCGAGGCCAACGACCCGGACGGGCTGCGCATCCTGCGCAATTTCGCACGGGGCATCTGCGGCGCGGAGCCGGATTGGACCATGGAATCGTTCCTCGCCTGGTCGCTGACCGACATCCAGGAAAAGGTGGGAGGCCACCGGGCCATGATCGCGCTCAGCGGCGGCGTGGACAGCGCCGTGTGCGCCGCGCTGCTGCACCGGGCCATCTCAGACAGCCTGACCTGCATGCATGTGGACACCGGCCTGATGCGCGAGGGCGAGCGCGAGATGGTGCAGCGCCACTTCGATACGCTGGGGATCGTGCTGCAGGTGATCCAGGCCCAGCCCAGGTTCCTGAAGGCGCTCTCCGGCCTCTCGGACAGCGCGGAAAAGCGGGACGCGGTCTATCGCACCTACGAAGGCGTGGTGCGGGACGCCCAGGCGTCCATGGGCGAGGGCGACCTGCTGGCTCAGGGCACCATCTACACCGACGTGCTGGACGAGCCGGAGACTTGGGCGGTGCCGCCCCAGGGCGTGCTGGAGCCGCTGCGCCATCTGTTCAAGGACGAGGTGCGGGAGCTGGGCGCGCTGCTGGGCCTGCCCGCCGAGCTGGTGAACCGGCAGGCCTTTCCCGGACCTGGACTGGCGCTGCGGGTGGTGGGCGAGGCCACGGCGGAGCGCATCGCGGTGGTGCGCAAGGCGGACCTGATCCTGCGCGAGGAAGTGCAAAAGGCCGGCGTCGACAAAAAGGTGCGCCAGTACTTCTGCGTGCTGACGGACACCAAGACCAAGGGCCAGAGCGGGTATGGCTACACCGTGGCGATCCGCGCGGTGAATCCCGGCGCCACGGGCGGCGCGATGGTGTACCGCATGCCGTACGACCTGCTGGAGCGCGTGTGCGAGCGGATTACGGTGGAGGTGCCCTGCGTGAACCGCGTGGTGTACGACGTGACTGGCAAGCCGCCGGCGATGATTGAGTGGGAGTAGCGCAACCAATGATGGTGAGAGGTGAACACCCGTGAAGATCCGGCATGCGTCCGTCCCGCTGGTGGGTCAGGAGATCGAAAACACCTTCGTGGCGTTTGACGACGTGGAGTCCGAAATGGGCTCCGCCGACGTGACGCCGGCCATGCGGGACACGCTGTGCCCGTCGCGGCCCCACCACCTGCAGATTCGCACCCACTGCGAGGAGGCGGCGCTGTTCGCGCTGCTGGGCGCGGCGACGGCCCGGGCGATGCTGCTGGCCAGGCTCTCCCCCGGCGTCCCGGCGCGCATCTTCACGGAGGTGGACCCGGACGACGGCGTGCGGATGGACGTGCTGCTGGAGCAGGGCTACAGGGATGATGACGGACTGATGCGCATGTCCAAAGAGGTGCGGCGCGGCCCGCTCGTCAAGCCCTTGCCCAAGGGCTGTGTGAACGTGAAGGACTACCTGATCGACGAGAAGGAGTCGAAGTTTTTCCTGGAGCGCTACAACGCCTTGTTCGGGAGCGACGTGGACGACGAGTGGCTCAAGGGGTTGAAGCAAAAGCCCAACTTCTGCCGGCTGCTGCTGGCCGCCGCCGACGGTCTGGCGGGGGAGATGCTGACCTGGTCGGAGGGGAACGCTGGCGTCGTGGGCGTGATCCTGACGCCGCCCCACTGGCAGAGACGGGGCGTCGGATCGCATCTGCTGGACCAGGCGCGCCAGTACTGGGCGGACAAAGGGCTCGCGATGGCATACTTTGATGTGTGGACCCGGCTGAACGGCGCGATGCGCCTGGCGGCCACCTGCGGGTTTCGGCCCGAGCGCGTCTTGAAGCGCTATCCGGGCATCGACGTGGACTAAATGCACAGAGAAGCTAATACGATAGATTTGGGGGCGATTCCGTTGATGAAGTACAAGGTGGCAATTATCGGCGCGACGGGCATGGTGGGCCAGCGGTTCCTGAGTCTGCTGCAGGACCATCCGTGGTTTGAGGTGGTCACGCTGGCCGCGTCCCAGCGTTCGGCGGGCAAGACGTATCAGGAAGCCGTCGAGGGGCGCTGGGCGTTCGACTGGCCGATCCCGGCGCAGTACAAAGACATGGTCATCGTGGATGCAGCCGAGGTGTCCAAGGTGGCGGACGGCGCGGACTTCGCGTTCTGCGCCATCGACCTGGGCAAGCAGGAAACCCGCGACCTGGAGGACGCCTACGCCATGGCGGAGCTGCCCATCGTATCCAACAACAGTGCACACCGGCACACCCCCGACGTGCCCATGATGATCCCCGAGATCAACGACGACCATATGGCAGTCATTGAGGCGCAGAGAAAGCGGCTGGGCACCAAATTCGGGTTCGTGGCGGTGAAGCCCAACTGCTCCATCCAGGGCTACGTTCCTGCGCTGCATCCGCTGCGGGCGTTCGGGCTGAAGTCCGCCAGCGTGTGCACCTACCAGGCCATCAGCGGCGCGGGCAAGACGTTTTCGACCTGGCCTGAGATGGTGGACAATGTGATCCCCTACATCGGCGGCGAGGAACAAAAGAGCGAGATCGAGCCGCTGAAGATCTGGGGCAAGGTCTCAGGAAATGAGATCATCGCCTCGCGCGAGCCGCTGATCTCCGCGCAGTGCATCCGCGTGCCCGCGTCGGACGGCCACATGGCGGCGGTGTCGGTGTCGTTTGACCATCTGCCCGAGATGGACGAGATCCTCCAGTTGTGGGACGCCTATGAGGGCCTGCCGCAGAAGGCGAAGCTGCCCTCTGCCCCGGCGAAGTTTTTGACCTATTTCACCGAGGATAACCGGCCTCAGACGAAACTGGACCGGGACATCTACAACGGCATGGGCATCACCATCGGTCGGCTGAGGCCGGACACCATCTTCGACTACAAGTTCGTCAGCCTGAGCCACAACACCGTGCGCGGCGCGGCGGGCGGCGCGGTGCTCACGGCCGAGATGCTGTGCCATGCGGGGTATATTGTGCACAAGTAGACAGGAGCCACTACAGATGTAGGGCGAGGGCTTGCCCCCCGCCGCGATGCGGTGAAGCGTAGCGCGGCGGGCGGCAGGCCCTCGGTTTGTTGTGGGAGGATATGGTAAAGGAGCGATGAACCCATGAAACCCATCCTTTTCCGCGGCTCCGGCGTGGCGATGGCGACGCCGTTCTCGGAAGACGGCCTGGACGAACCGCGGCTGCGCCAGCAGATTGAATGGCAGATCCAAAATCGCACCGACGCGCTGATCGTCTGCGGCACCACCGGCGAGCCGTCCACCATGCCCCAGGATGAGCGCGACCAGGCGGTGGAGATCGCGCTGGAGGTCTCCCAGGGCCGGGTGCCGGTCATCGTGGGCACCGGGTCCAACAGCACGAAAACCTGTGTCAATCTCTCAAAGCGCGCCGAGGCGCTGGGCGCGGACGGGCTGCTGATCGTCACGCCCTACTACAACCGGCCCAGCCAAATGGGCCTGTTGGAGCACTATTTCGCCGTGTCGGACGCGGTGTCCACGCCCATCATCCTGTACAATGTGCCCGGCCGCACCGGCGTGAACTTGCTGCCTGAGACCAACGCCCGCCTCGCCGAGCGGGAAAACATCGTGGCGCTGAAGGAGGCAAACGGCGACCTGGTGCAGCTGATGCAGACCATCTCCCTGGTGGGTGACGGCCTCACCATCTATTCCGGTGAGGATACCCAAGTGCTGCCCATCATGGCGCTGGGCGGCTGCGGCGTGATCTCGGTGGCGGCGAATGTGATCCCCCACCAGGTGCACGACATGGCCGTGAGCTTTCTGATGGGCGATGTACGGCGCTGCAGGACGCTGCAGATGCTGTGGCTGCCGCTGATCAAACTGCTGTTCATGGAGCCGAACCCGCAGCCGCTGAAGGCCGCGATGAGGCTGATGGGCATGGACAGCGGGCGGTTGAGGCCGCCGCTGGCCGCGGTGGGCGCGGAACTGGAGGGGCGGATTCGGGGGGAGTTGGAACGGATGGGGTTGTTGTAAGGTGAAGGCGTGAGGGAGGGCGTAGGGAACGCCCTCCGTGGCGTTCCGCCCCACCCGCAGATGATGTGCCCAAACAACAGGAACGCGGAACGGCACGGAGGCCGTTCCCTACGACCATTGACGCGGCGTCTCCCGCCCCCGCCGTCAGACAGGGCGCCGCGCAGGACCATA
>JAVBUD010000060.1:0-15424 GCA_031555755.1 Eubacteriales bacterium
GGGGGGCGTCCTGCTGGGTGGCTCTCTCCTCCCCCTTTTCCCTGGCGCCTCGGCCCGTTCGCCCCCGCCGCCCCCCCGCCCGCCGCCCCCCCCCCCCCCCGCCGCGGGGCGACGCCTCAATTGTGAACGTTATTTCCCCGCAAGGAGGCCCCATTCATGCTCAGATACATCGTCAAGCGTGTCTTCCAGGCGATTCCGCTGTTGATCGTGATCAGCATTCTGTGCTTCACGCTGATCCAGCTCGCGCCCTATGACGCCATCGACACGATCACCACACCGAAAATGTCCGAGGCCACCAAGGCGGCGCTGAAGGCCGAATACGGGCTGGACCAGCCCGCCTATGTCCAGTACTGGCGCTGGATCACCCACCTCGTCCAGGGCGACATGGGCTATTCCCTGGTCAACCACCTGAGCGTGCGCGAGGCCATCGCCGCGCAGCTGCCGAACACCATCGTGCTGGTGCTGCCCGCGTTCGCGCTGGCCATCCTCATCGCGATCGTGGTGGGCCTCGTCGCGGGCAGCAACCGGGGCGGCCGGGTGGACCGGTTCGTGGACTTCCTGTGCTCGCTGGGCATGGCGACGCCCACATTCTGGATCGGGATGATGCTGTTGTACGCGTTCGCGTACGCGCTGGGCTGGCTGCCGGTGCTGGGCATGCACACCATGGGCAAGGAAAATGACCTGGTGGACACGCTGCGCCACTGCATCCTGCCGTGGTCGGTGCTCACGATCAGCTTTTTGCCGGACATGATCCGCTATGTCCGCTCGTCCACCATCAGCCAGTTCCGCGAGGACTATGTGGTGGTGCAGCAGGCGTTCGGGGCCAGCAAGGCGCAGGTGCTGTTCCGGCATGTGGTGAAGAATGTGCTGCTGCCGATCATCACGCTGGTGGCGTATCAGCTGCCGACGCTGGTCACCGGCGCGGTGATCACGGAGTCGATTTTTTCTTGGCCGGGGATGGGCTCGTATTTTTCGACGGCCATCAAGGCGTTCGATTATCCGGTGATCATGGTTGTCATGCTGTTCTCGTCGGCGCTGGTGATCATCGGCAACCTGCTGGCGGACGTGGCGTACTGCCTGGTCGATCCTCGGATCAAATCGATGTCGTAGAGGGGAGGGCGAAGAGAGTATGGGTATGATGTCAAGTCGGCGGCGGCAGCAGATCACGGTGGAGCTGAGCCGCAACAAGGGGATTGTCGTGGCGCTTTCATTCTTGGTGCTGATCTCGCTGTTGGCGGTGTTCGCGTTCCTGTCGCCCTATGACCCGGACGCCATCGATGTGCTGCACAAGATGGAAGGCCCCAGTGCCGCGCACTGGGCGGGCACGGACGACCTGGGCCGAGATTATCTGACGCGAGTGCTGTATGGCGGGCGCATCTCGCTGGTGGTCGGGCTGATCGCGATGCTGATCTCCACGGGGATCGGCGTGGTGGTGGGCACCACAGCCGGCTATTTCGGCGGCTGGATCGACAATGTGCTGATGCGCGTGGTGGACATTCTGTCGTCCATCCCATGGCTAATTTTGGTCACGGTCATCAGCATCTATTTCAAGCCGGGATTGCAGGCGATCATCACGGTGATTGGGTTGTTCACCTGGATGGGCATCGCGCGGCTGGTGCGGGCGGAGACGCTCTCGGTGAAGGAGCGCGAGTACGTGCTGTACGCGGAGGCCATCGACCAGAAAAAGCTGTTCATCATCGTGCGCCATGTGCTGCCCAGCGTGCTGCCCACGATCATCATCGCGGCCACCACCGGCATCGCGGGCGCCATCATGACCGAGTCGGCGCTGTCGTTCCTGGGCTTCGGCGTGCAGGCGCCCATGTCCAGCTGGGGCAGCATGCTGAACCGCGCCCAGGGCATGCTGGGCCGCGCGCCGTACATGGCCATCGTGCCCGGCGTGATGATCATCCTGACGGTGTATTCCTTCAACAAGATCGGCGACCTGATCCGCGTCATCGTGGAGCCCAGGGCGACTTCAATGTGAGGTGACTGAGATGAGCGAAGTGTTGTTGGACATCCAGAACCTCAAATGCGATTTTCAGGCGCACAAGCGGCTGATCCATGCCGTGCGCGGCGTGGACCTGCAGATCAAAAAGGGCGAGATCCTGGGGCTGGTGGGCGAGTCGGGCAGCGGCAAATCGGTGACGATGAAGTCGATCATCCGCATCCTGCCGAAGTCGGCGAAGCTGTCTGCGGACCGGCTGAAATTCGCGGACGTGGAGCTGACGGGCCTCTCGGAGCGCGAGTATAAGAAGATGCGCGGCAACCGCATCTCGATGATTTTCCAGGACCCCATGACCTCTCTGAACCCGCTGAAAAAGGTGGGCGAGCATATCTGCGAGGTGCTGAAGCGCCACCGCGGCCTGACGGGCGGCGCAGCGATGCAGGAGGCCGTTTCGTTGCTAAAAAAGGTGGGCGTGCCGTCCCCCGAGGAGCGCGCGCATCAGTATCCCCACGAGTTTTCAGGCGGCATGCGCCAGCGGGTGCTGATCGCCATGGCGCTGGCCTGTAGCCCCGAAATGCTGATCGCCGACGAGCCCACTACGGCGCTGGACGTGACGATTCAGGCGCAGATTCTGGATCTGATCAAGGAGCTGCAGCAAAAGGAAGGCATGACCGTGGTGCTGATCACCCACGACCTGGGTGTGGTAGCGAGCCTGTGCCACCGCGTGGCGGTGATGTACTGCGGGCTGATCATGGAAGTCGGCTCGGTGGACGAGATCTTTGCGACGCCGCTGCATCCTTACACCCGGGCGCTGCTCAGGTCCGTGCCCAGCGTGGACGTGGACAACGACGAGCGGCTGCAGCCCATCGAAGGGCAGGCGCCCAGCGTGGCCAACCCGCCGCCGGGCTGCCCGTTCGCGCCGCGGTGCGGCGAGGCGTGCGAGGATTGCGAAAAGGCCGTGCCGGCGATGCGCGAGCTGAGTCCCGGACACCTCGTGCGCTGCCTGCGCAGCACAGGAAAGGAGGCCGAATGATGGACGCGCGGCCATTGATCCAGGTCCGGGACCTGAAAAAGACCTTTACCCTGCGCGGCGCAATGGGCGGCAGGCGGTTTGTGAACGCGGTGGACGGCGTGACGTTTTCCATCGACAAGGGCGAGACATTCGGGCTGGTGGGCGAGTCGGGCTGCGGGAAGACCACGCTGGGCCGGTCCATCGTGCGGCTTTATGACGTGACCGCGGGCGAGGTGCTGTTCGAGGGCAAAGACATCGCGCAGCTCCAGGGCGACGCGCTGGCGCCCTACAAGCGCCGCATGCAGATCATCTTCCAGGACCCGTACTCCTCGCTGAACCCGTACATGAACGTGGAGCAGATCATCCTGGAGTCGCTGGATCTGAAAGAAAAGCTGCCCCGGGCTGAGGCCCGCGAGCGCATTGAGCAGATGCTGCTGAAGGTGGGCCTGAACAGGGAGGACATGGAAAAATACCCGCATGAGTTCTCCGGCGGCCAGCGCCAGCGCATCGGTGTTGCGCGGGCGCTGGTGGTGGAGCCGGACTTTGTGCTGTGCGATGAGCCGATCTCGGCGCTGGACGTGTCCATCCAGGCACAGGTTGTGAACCTGCTGGAGGACCTGCAGCAGGAGATGGACCTGACCTACCTGTTCGTGGCCCACGACCTGAGCATGGTGCGCCACATCTCGCGCCGCATCGCCGTGATGTACCTGGGCCGGATCGTGGAGATCGCGCCGTCGAAGGCGCTGTACAAAAACCCGCTGCATCCGTATACGAAGGCGCTGCTCAGCGCGATTCCAGTGCCGGACCCGGTGTTCGCCCGGAAAAACCAGCGCGTGACGCTGCCGGGCGACCCGCCCAGCCCGTCCGCGCACATGCCCGGCTGCGCGTTCTGCTCGCGCTGCCCGAACGCGATGCCCAAGTGTAAGGATCATCGGCCGGAGTTAAAGCCCGTGGACGGGGAGCATTCAGTGGCTTGCTTCTTGGTGTGAGGGATGGGGCGGCAGTGTGGGCCGTGGGGAGATGCGTCGGCCCATCGCGAACGGAAATGATGAAATGGTAGACAGACGCCGTCATCCTGAGCGCAGCGAAGGACCTTCCTCAAACTCAGCTGGCAGATAGTTTGAGTAAGGTCCTTCGCTGTGCTCAGGATGACGGCGTATGAGGTCGCGAAGGATAAGGTGTTCGAGCCATGGAGCGCGCCATTTTGTGTTGTCGAATGCCCTCCTGCGTGTTATAATGGACCCACCATCAGCGAGCGACGGGGGAGGGCATGAGCATGACCGGCAAGGAGCGCATCTCGGCGATACTGAAACACCAGCCCGTGGACCGGATCGGCCTGTATGAGCATTTTTGGGACGACACCCACCAGACCTGGCTGGACCAAGGCCACCTGAAGCCGGGCGAGACCATCGAGGACCATTTTGGGTTCGACATGCAGGAGTGTTGGGCGTTCAACCTGGTGGCGGACCTGGATTTTCAGCGGCAGGTCGTGGCCGAGACGGAGGACACCATCACCTATCTGGACGGCAACGGCGCCACGCTGCGCCGGCACAAGCGCCACGACACCACGCCGGAGCATGTGGATTTTATGGTGCAGGAGCGCGAGGACTGGGACGAGCGCATCAAGGACAGGCTGACCGCCGACCGGCGGCGGATCCGTTTCGAGGAATACCGAGAGGCGAAGCGGCAGGCCGCAGAGGCGGGCAGGTTTTTCACCTGGAGCGGCGTGAACGTGTTCGAGGCGATCCACCCTGTGTGCGGTCACGAGCACATGCTGGCGGGCATGGTGCTGGACCCCGAATGGGTCAAGGAGATGGCCGACACCTACGCCCAGCTCACCATCGAGCTGATGGAGATCCTGTTCGAGGAGGAGGGTCAGCCGGACGGCATCTGGTTCTACGAGGATATGGGCTACAAGCTCAGCCCGTTCATGTCGCCGAAAATGTACTGCGAGTTGATCCAGCCCGCCCACAGGCTGACCTGCGAGTACGCCCACAGGCGCGGCATACCGGTGATCATGCACTCCTGCGGGTTCGTGGAGCCGCTGCTGCCGCACATGATCGACGCGGGCATCGACTGCCTGCAGGTCATCGAGATCAAGGCGGGCATGGACCTGCTGCGCATCCATGAGCAGTGGGGCAACAAAATCGCGCTGATGGGCGGCATCGACGTGCGCACGCTGTACTCCAATGATTATGCCGTGATCGATGCGGAGCTGGAGGCAAAGATTCCGGTGGTGAAGCAGGGGTATGGATACGTGCTGCACAGCGACCACTCGATCCCGAAGACGGTGAACTACGACAGCTTCACGCACTTTCTGGAGAAGGGGCTGGCGCTGGGGCGGTACGAGTAGGGGTCATTGAACCTGCAGCAGCCGCATCCTGATCAGACGCCCCCTGAACGGCACCACGGCCACCACGCAGAACGCGATCTTCACCAGGTCGATCAGCACGAACGGATAAACCGCCAGCGCCAGAGACGCGCCAAATGAGGTGCCCGTCGATGCGCTCAGCCAAGCGGTGCCGCCCACGTACAGGCACAGGTGGGCGAGGCAGATGGACGTGGCGGCGCGGAGGTACAGCCGCGCCGGGCCGCGCCGGGCCTTCCCATTCACGGCCACGGACACGATCCAGGCCATCAACGGATACACGGCGAGGTAGCCGCCCGTGGGGCCGATCAGCGCCATCAGCCCGCCCCGAAAACCGCCGAACACGGGGACGCCCACCGCGCCCAGCAGCAGATACCCCAGCTGCGCTAGCGCCGCGGCCCGTGGGCGGAGCAGCATGCCCGTCATGTACACCGCGATGATCCCCAGCGAGAAGGGGATGGGCGTGAACGGCAGCGGCACAGAGACCTGGGCCAGCACGGCGGTGAGCGCGATAAAGATGGCGATGGTGGAGATCTCGCGGGCGGAGATGGGGCGTCGGGCGGCGGGTGGTGTCATGGCGCGTGCTCCTTGCGTTGAAGGATTCCGTAGTCTATGATACAGGGATGCGGCGAGGTTGTCAATTGTGAACCAGCGAGAGCGAATGGAGGGCACAAGACATGGCGATCACATGGGTCACGATCAACGTCTCCGAGTATGAGGCGTCGAAGGCGTTCTATGGTGGGTATCTGGGGCTGGCGGCGGCGCGCGAGTTTTCGCCTGGGCCCGGGATGTCCATCGCGTTTTTCGCGGATGAGAAGGGCATGGAGATCGAGTTGATCGCCGAGGCGGGCGCACAGTTGCCGCAGGCGGCCAATGCAGGGATGTCCATCGGCATCCGGCGGGCGAACTATGACGCGCTGCTGGCGGAGGCCAGGGCGCGCGGCCTGCTGATCGGGGAACCGGCCATGTTCGGGCCGAATGTGGAGTGCTTTTTCGTGCGCGACCCGAACGGGGTGGGCGTGCAGGTGATCCGGGAGAAGTAGGGGATGGAGGGCATCAAAAAAGGGGCGGGCAGGTGTGCCCGCTCCTTTTGGTTGTGGCTGTCAGTTGCCCGCGGACAGCTCGTCGATTTCCAGGTCCCAGGGCTCGTTGAGCTTGGGCACGTCCTTGACGAGGCGCTTGGTGTAGGGATGCTTCGCGCCGCCGATAACCTCGTCGGCGGTGCCGCGCTCCACCATTTCGCCGTGCTCCATGATGTACAGGGTGTCGCTCACGTAGTACGCGAGGCCCAGGTCGTGGGTGATGAACAGTATCGTCATGCCCCGCTCATCGCGCAGTTTGAGCAGCATCTCCAGGATCGTCGACCGGCTGCAGGCGTCGATCATGCTGGTCGGCTCGTCGGCGATCAGCACGTTGGGCTGCATGATAAAGATGCGCGCGATCATCAGCCGCTGCATCTGGCCGCCGGACAGCTCGAAGGGGTACTTGTTGTACAGCTCCTCGTACTTCAAGTTGACGAACTGGCAGGCCTCGATCATCATGCGCTTTTTTTCCTCTGCCGACAGGTGGTCGTGGCCCATCAGCTTGAGGCAGTCGTTCAGCACCTTTTCCACCCGGTAGAACTGGTTGAACGTGGAGAACGGGTCCTGGAAGATGGACTGGATGTCCTTCCAGTATGCGCGGCGCTGCTGGTGGGTTTTGAGGATGCGCGGCTGGCCCTTGTAGAGGATCTCGCCGCCGGTCTGCGACAGCAGGCCCAGCAGGATCTTGGCGAAGGTGGTCTTGCCGGAGCCGGATTCGCCGACGATGGAGATGATCTCGCCCTGGTGGATGACGAAGTCCACGTCCTTGACGGCGCGGACGCCCTTTTTGCCGCCGAAAATTTTGTTGACCTTTCTGCCCTCCAGCAGCGGCGGGCCCAGCTTTCTCGGCTCAGCCATGGGCGTGCACCTCCCTCTCGTACTTCTCGCGCAGCTCGGCTTCTGAGAAGATGCAGCGGAAAAACCTGCCGCCGTCAAGGTTTGTGATGCCCACCTTGCCGGTCTTGCACGCGTCGGTGCAGTACCGGCAACGCTCGTGGAATCGGCAGCCCTTGGGCACATTCTTCAGGTTCGGCGGCGCGCCGGGGATGGCGTCCAATTTCTGGGCCTTCATGCCCTCCTCCGGCACGATGATGGAGCCCATCAGCGCGTGGGCGTAGGGGTGCACCGCGTCGAAGATGATCTGCTCGCTGGTGCCCTTTTCCACCAGCTCGCCCGCGTACATGATCACGATGTCGTCCGCCACATGCCGCAGCAGCGGCAGTTCGTGGGTGATGAAGATCATGGAGTGCACATAGCGGTTGTCCAGCATCTTGCGCAGCATGGCGATGACCGCCTTCTGGCTGGAGACGTCCAGGGCGCTGGTCGGCTCGTCCGCGATCAGCACTTTCGGGTTCAGCAGCGTGGAGATGGCGATGACCGCGCGCTGCTTCATGCCGCCGGAGAGCTCGCTGGGGTAGGCGTCGAACACGCGGGCGGGCAGGTTCAGCAGCTCAAACTTGTTCAGCGCCAGGTTCTTCATCTGCGCCTTGCTGAGGTCCGGGCGCTTTTCTTCCAAGATGTCGTAGATGAAGCTCGACAGCCGCATCGTGGGGTTCAGCGCGTTCATGGCGGCCTGGGGGATGTAGGCGATCTCGCTGCCGAGGCACTTGGTGCGCAGTTCGTCGTAGGGCAGCTTCATGATGTCCGTGCCGCCGATGACGATCTCGCCGCCGCCGAAATGGAGCGGCGGGAAGTAGTAGCCCATCAGGGACAGGCTGAGCGTGGATTTGCCGCAGCCGCTCTCGCCCGCGATGCCCAGCACGCGACCCTCCGAGAGGTCCAGGTCCACGCCGTCGACGGCGAACACCTTTTCGCCGAGCCGGGTCTTGTAGTACGTCTTCAGATCGCGCACCTTCAATGTCGTCTGTGCCATCCGCCGTCACCTCCTGATCTTCGGGTTGAACACTTCGTCCAGGCCCGAGTTCATCATGTACAGCCCGAACGTGACCATGGCGATGCAGCCGGCCACCGGGATGAACTGCCACCAGCGGCCGCTGCGGACCGCCTCATACTGCATCGCCCAGTTGATCATGCGGCCCAGCGAGATGGCCGTCGGATCGCCCAGGCCCAGGATGGAGAGCGTCGCCTCCATCATGATGCCGCTGGCCACCTGCAGGATAAACGCCATGACCACATAGCTGGCGATGTACGGAAGGATCTCCGTGACGATGATGTGGGGCGTGCCATAGCCGGTGATCCGCGCCATGTTCACATGGTCGCGATACCGAAGCGACGTGGTCTGTGCCCGCACCGCGCGGGCCGTCCAAGGCCAGGCGGTCAGGCCGATGACCAGGCCCGTGACCCAGGCCTCCTTGATCTGGCCCAGCGCCACCGCGATCAGGATCAGCACCATCATCGACGGGATCACGATGAAGATGTTGGTGATCGTGGTGATGATGTTGTCCACCATGCCGCCCATATAGCCCGCGAAAAGACCCAGCGCCAAGCCGATGATCGTGGCGATGATGCCCGCCATCAGGCCGACCTGCAGCGACAGCCGCGCGCCGTAGGCCATCTCCAGCCAGATGTTCCGGCTGAGGCTGTCCGTGCCGAACGGGAAGCCGGGGCTGGGCGGGCTGTCCTTCTTGATCAGCGTGGTTTTCTGGATGTCAGAGAGCGCCTTGGACGCCTCCTCATAGCCGCCCGCGTCCATGCGCACGCCGATCTCGTCCACCCATTTTTTGGTGGCCTCATGGTTCTTGACGAGCTTATCCACCTGCGCCGGGTCGGTCAGCACCTCAAATTCAGCCATGACGTCCGCATCGGCGATGGCGGCGACGGCTTCGAGGCCGCCGGCCCTCACCGCTTCCGCGGCGGCCAGCACAGCCGTGTGGTGGGCGTCGAGCCGCTGTAGCTCGGCCTTCGCGGCATCCACGTCCGCCGCGCCGTCCAGGCCCAGTGCGGTGCGGAGGGCGGCGAACTCAGCATACAGCGGGTTGGTTTTTTTGACCTGCTTGGCGCCCGACTGGGCCTTGGAGAGGCCGCCCGCGTCCATGGCGTCCTTCACGCCCTGGAGCGTGGGGGCCAGGTCCGGGTTTTCCTGGGCCATCAGGGCGTCCAGCTGGGCGGTGATGGCCGCGTCGTCCTTGGCGGCCAGCGCCTCGCGCAGCGGGGTGACGGTGTCATACAGCGGGTTCGTGGCGCGGTCGGCCTTGGGATCGTCGGTGTTGACCATGGGCAGCGCCACGGCGTAGCCCACCACGATCATCACCAGCAGCAGCCCCGCGATGAACCGGGGTGAGCGGAACATGGTCTTGATCATCTGCATATGCTCAACCCTCCTCTAACTGCGCGGCGCGCACGCGCGGGTCGATCAGGCCATAGACGATCTCGATCAGGAAATTCGCCACCAGCACCGTCATGGAGATGATCAGCGTGCAGCCGGAGATCATCGGATAGTCCACATTGCGGATCGCCAGCATCATTTTCTGGCCGACGCCGGGATAGCTGAACACGATCTCGGTGATCAGTGCGCCGCCGATCATGGTGCCCAAGGACAGCGCCAGACCCGTGATCTGGGGCAGCACGGCATTCTTGAACACGTATTTGGTGACCTTTCTGTCCGGCACGCCCAGCAGCTTTGCGTATAGCACGTAGTCCGCGTTCAGCTCGTACAGCGACATGGACCGCATGCCGATGGCCTGCCCGCCGATGGCGATCAGCGTCAGCGACGCGAACGGCAGGAACCAGTGCCGGATCAGCGAGAAAATGAATGTGAAGCTCAACGAGGGCAGGATGTCCTTGGCGTACGCGCCGCCGATGGGGAACCACTTCAGCACCACCGCGAACGTGTACAGCATCACCAGCGAGAAGATGAACGCGGGGATGCTGCTCAGAAACAGCGACACCGGGAACACCGTCCTGTCAAACATGCCCTTGTTGTACGCGGCCTTCGCGCCCAATAAGTTGCCGAGCAGCCACCCCAGCAGGATCGCAGGCAGTTGCAGCGCGATGGTGTAGGGCAGCGAAGCGGCCAACAGCTCCGTCACGGGCTTGGGGTATTGGTTGAACGACCGGCCCAGGTCGCCCTGGAAAATGCCCCTGACATAATTGAAGAACTGCACCGGCAACGGCTGGTCCAGCCCCAGTTGGCGCGAAAACTCTTCCTTGATTTCCCGGGCGCGCGCGGTGTCCGACATGCCAGCGGTCATCTCGTTGAGGATGATGTCCACGGGATTGCCGGGGATGAGCCGCGGCAGAAAGAAGTTCAGCATCAGCGCAACGACCAGCGTCAACAGATACCAGAACAGCTTTTTATAGATGTACTTGCCAAGACCTTTCACGGTTGGATCACACTCCCATCGGTGCCCGGATACGCCGGGATGGGATGGTCCCAATGGTACCATCCCATCCGCAATGACCCTGTGATTTTCTTATTTCTTGCCGGTGGGCTTCAGGTTGTACAGGTCCTTGATGCCGGCTGCATCGGTGCAATCCATCGGCGGGGTGTTGGTGCCGTCGTCCTTCTTGGCAAAGCCGGTCCAGTAGCCTTCGTACGTGGTGTGGAACACCTGCGGGCGGTACATCAGCAGCACGGTGGGCAGCTCTTCCAGCCAGATCTTGTTGATCTCGGTCAGGTAGTCGCGCAGTTCGTCCTTGTCGGCGACGCCGGCGGCCTGGTCAATCAGTTCGTCCACGCGCTCGTTGGTGTAGCGGTTGTAGTTGCGGCTGGTGCTCTCGCCGACGGGCGGCACGCCCTTGGAGTACAGTACGTTGAACGCGGCCTGCCACGGCATTGCGGTGCTGAGGGACGGATAGGGGCTGTTCATCGCGATGTCGAACTGGCCCGCGTACAGGTCGTTGAAGTAGATGGTGCTCTCCGGGAAGTATGTGGTGATGTTCAGGCCGATTTTCTTCGCGGACTCGACCAGGATCTCAAGGCTCATGTTCCAGTCAGACCAGCCCTGGGGGCACTCGGCCTTCCACTCGTACTTGGAGCCGTCCGGCAGCTCGCGGATGCCGTCGCCGTCCACGTCCTTGTAGCCGGCTTCGTCCAGCATCTGGTTGGCGGTGGCCAGGTTCTCGTCCAGCTTCGTGGTGTCCCACATCAGGGCCTGGACCTCTTCGTCCTCCATGTCGACGTAGTCGCCGAACAGGTAGGGGTTGAAGAAGCAGTACACCAGCGGCTGGCTGTACTTGGACATGGCGTTGACGTTGATCGCCTCATAGTCCAGCGCGTGGGCGATGGCCTTGCGGACCACCGGATCGCTGAGGCCGGGGGCGGTCAGGTTGAAGATCAGGGACGGGATGCCCGCGCCCATGTGATAGGGGGCCTCGGGCAGGTAGGTGGTCACAGGGGCGTCCATGGACTCCTGCAGCTCCCACACGCTGGGCAGGAACTGCTGGGAAACGTCCACCTGGCCCTCGGAGAACGCCAGGTTGCCCGCGGCGTTGTCCTGGAAGATGGGGTGCACGATGTACTTGACCTCGGTCAGCTTGCCGAACATGCTGGCATCCTGGCCCCAGTAGTTGTCGTCGCGCTGGCAGACCACGCGGGTCTCGTCAAAGAACAGGAGCTTGAACGCGCCGGAGCCGACCGGCACTTTTTCGCCAAACCACTGGCGCAGGCCCTCCACGTCGCCCTTGAACTGCTCGTTCAGGATGGGCGTCCAGATGTGCTCGGGCAGGATGCGGGTGGTCGCCAGCAGCGACGGCGCATAGTGCACGTTGTAGGGCTCTTTGACCATGGTGAACCGCACGGTCTGATCGTCGACCTTTTCCACCTTCTCCAGGTAGCTCCAGATCGTGGACCAGTTGGTGTAGAAGCCGCCCTCGGCCTTATCGTTGGCGATGTTGTAGGTGAACACGACGTCGTCCGCGTTCAGCTTTTCGCCGTCATTGAAGTGGGCCGCTTCCTTGATCTTCACGGTGAAGTTCAGGTCGTCTTCCCAGTTCATCGGGCCGTCCGCCAGCAGCGGCTCATTCTCGTTGGTCAGCATGTTGTACATGTAGAGGGACTCATAGATGACGTTGCGGTTGTTGTCGCCCATGGGGAACGCGGTGTTGGACAGGGCGAAGGGGTTGTAGTTTGCGGGCGTGCCCCACTGCTGGCCGTTGAAAACGAGCGACTCGTTGCGCGGGATCTCGGTCGCGCCCTCCGCGAACGAAACCGATGCCATGGACAGGATCATTGCGATTGCCAAGACGAGAGACAGTACTTTCCTCATACGTTTTCCTCCCTTTCTTCGCACTGGTTCGGCCTTCGGGTCGGCTTTGTCGCGGTTATGTGGCGATTATGTGCTCGATCGCCCTGCCTCACGCCGTATCTTAATCATGCCGATGACCAGTTATGTATGTATTATATACTTGTTCGCCGTGATAATCAAGCGGTTTGTTCAAAAACGTAAGCGGGTATTGCGGAAAACGTTTTCGTTGAGATTTGGGCAGGTTGCACAGTTGCGATGGTGCTTTTGACGGGCGCGCCGGGGCTGGTCAGGCAGATTTTGCATTGTCCGTGCCATTGTGATACAATAGAGCCGGTTGATCAAATCAACGCAAGGAGGCGCACGGATGAAGCGGTTCCCTTTGAATCGAGGCTGGCTATTTTCGGAGCACAACGACGGGTTTGGGTTTTCATTTGCCAAGCCGGTGCGCAGGGCGGTGGACCTGCCGCACGACTTTATCGTGACCAAGCCGCGCAGCGCGGACGCCATGGGCGGGCCTTCCAACGGATTTTTCGGCGAGGGGCAGGGCGTGTACGACCGGGAGCTGGACATCCCCGAGGCGTGGCGCGGACAGCGGGTGCTGCTGGACATCGACGGCGCGTACATGAACGCCGAGGTGGCGCTGAACGGCGAGCTGCTGGCGCTGCATCCCTACGGCTACACGGCGTTTCTGGTGGACCTGACGCCCGCCATCCGGTGGGACGGGCCGAACAAGCTGAAGATCATCACCCAGAGCCGCCAGCCCTCCACGCGCTGGTACTGCGGCGGCGGGCTGTACCGGGAGTGCGCGCTGTGGGTGGGCGGAGATGTGGCCATAAAGCCCTGGGATGTGTTCGTGACCACGCCTGAAGTGACTGCGGATCGCGCGACTGTGGACGCGAAAGTGACGATCTCCAATCTGGGCGCGGCGCGGGCCGTGAAGCTCACCGCAGCGGTGCTGGACCCCGACGGGAAAACGGTGGCCGAGGGCGCGGCCAGTGTGACGCTGGCCGGTACGGGCGTTGCGGACGTTTCGCTGTCCATGGCCGTAGCATCGCCGAAACTGTGGGATCTGGACGCCCCGAATCTGTACAGCATCCGGCTGGAGGTCCGGGACAACGACGCTGTGCTGGACACCTTCGAGATGAAATTCGGCATCCGCACCCTCCAGGCGGACGCGGTGAACGGGTTCCGGCTGAACGGGCGGCCCATGAAGATCAAGGGCGGCTGCATCCATCACGACAACGGCATTCTGGGCGGCTGCGCCTATCCCGCCGCCGACCGGCGCAAGATCAGAATACTGAAAGATGCGGGCTATGAGGCCGTGCGCATCAGCCACTATCCGCCGAGTCTGGCGATGCTGGAGGCCTGCGATGAGTTGGGGATGTTGCTGATGGACGAGGCCTTTGACGTGTGGCGCGAGTCGAAAAAGCCGCTGGACTATCACCTGTACTTTGAGGACTGGTGGGAGCGGGACATTGAGTCCATGGTGCTGCGCGACCGCAACCATCCCTGCGTAATCACCTACTCCATCGGCAATGAGATCGGCGAGCGCGACGGCGGTTCAGACGGGGCGACCTGGTCGAAAAAGCTGGCTGACAAGGTGCGGTCCCTGGACAATACGCGGTTTGTGACCTCGGCCGTCTGCGGCGTGTTCCCCGACGAGATCGAGGGCACGAACTTCGAGGCGAACCTGACCGAGATGAACATGCTGGGCAACGACTTCTGGGGCGAGAAGACAGAAGGCTATGCCGCGCCGCTGGACATCGTGGGCTACAACTATCTGTACCGGCGCTATGCGGGCGACGGCAAGACCTATCCAAACCGCGTCATCATCGGCACCGAGACGCACTCGTTTAACATCTACGACTACTGGCAGGCCACACTGGACAACGCGCATGTGGTGGGCGATTTCATTTGGACCGCCGTGGACAACCTGGGCGAGGCCGGCGTGGGCAAGGTGTACTGGGCGAAGGATCAGGAGCCGTTCAACTTCCTCGCGCCGTACCCCTGGCGCGCGAACTTCCAGTCGGACCACGACCTGTGCTGCTTCATCCAGCCCCAGGGCGCCTACCGGCGCGTGCTGTGGGGCGTCTCGCCGGGGCCGTTCCTGTTCACCACACACCCGAAGCGGCACGGCGACACATTCCATGGCACCGGCTGGCACTGGCATGACGTGCAGGAGCGCTGGGGATTCGCGCCGGAATGGACCGGGAAAATGGTGCCTGTGCAGGCCTATGCCGACGCGGACGATGTGGAGTTTGTGCTAAACGGGCGGTCAATGGGCCGCGCGAAGGTAGAAAAGTTGATCGCGAGCCTGGACGTGCCCTATGAGACGGGCACACTGGAGGCCGTGGCGTATCGCGGCGGCGCGGAGACCGGCCGGTGCAGGTTGGAGACCACCGGTGCGCCTGCGCAGGTGCGGCTGAGCGTGGATCGGGACCGGATCACAGCCGACGCGCGGGACCTGAGCTTTGTGACGGTGGAGATTCTGGATCGGGACGGGCGGCGCGTGCCGGACGCGGAGTGCGCGGTGCGGGTGGCGCTGACCGGCCCCGGCGAATTGGCAGGCCTGGGCAGCGGCGATCCGAAGTCGGAGGACCAGTGGGGGAGCGGGGCCTGCACCAGCTATCAGGGGAGAGCGCTGTGCGTTGTGAAGGCGCAAGGAGTGGGGGAGATAGGGGTAAAGGTGTTCGTGGACGGCGTCGGGGAGGCTGGGTGCACGATCATCGGCATATAGGGGAAGCTGGTTTGTAGGCGGTCAGCAGGTTTGGGAGGGTCATCCCCCCCATCCCCGGTCATCCGGTGCGCCGCGCACGGCCAAATTGAAACATATTTGTTGGAAATGTTTGTGTATGTTGGTAGGGGCGGTCG
>JAVBUD010000142.1:0-7479 GCA_031555755.1 Eubacteriales bacterium
TGAGCGCAGCGAAGGACCTTCCTCAAGCTAAACACCAGTTAAGTTTGAGGAAGGTCCTTCGCTGCGCTCAGGATGACGGCGTGTGGGGGGAGCGGTCGGCGGTTCGTGCGCCGCGCGCTACGCCTCCAGCGCCGCCACGCAGTCCTTCAGCGCCTGGATGATCTCAATGTGCTGCGGGCAGCGGCCTTCGCAGACGCCGCACTCGATGCAGGCGCTGGCCTTGACCGGGTTGCCGGTGAAGTTCGCGTAGTGCCGCCTCATACCCTTCTCGTCGCCGTAGGTCAGCAACTGATTGTAGTCCCTCAGGATCTCCGGGATCTTGATCTGCTGCGGGCAGTCCTCGATGCAGTATTTGCAGGCTGTGCACGGCACGGTCGGCACGGCTGCCAGCTGGGCCAGCACCGCCTTGATCGCGGTGCGGTCGGCCTCCGTCAGCGCTTCAAAGTCCTTCATGGTCTCGATGTTGTCCTGCATCTGTTCCTCAGTGGACATGCCCGACAGCACGCAGATGATGCCGTCCAGCGAGCCACAGAACCGCATGGCCCAGGATGCCATGGACGCGTCGGGGCGCACGGCGCGGAAAACCTGCTGCACGTCCGGCGGCAGGAACGCCAGCGAGCCGCCCTTGACCGGCTCCATGAGCACCACCGGCACGCCGTGCTTCATGCACACGTCATAGCATGCGCCTGCCTGGACCTTGTCGTCGTCCCAATCGGCGTAGTTCAGCTGGAGCTGTACCAGCTCCGTCTCCGGATGGGCGGAGAGCACCCGCTCCAGCACCTCGGCGGTGTCGTGGAACGAGAACCCGATGTGCCTGATCAGGCCCTCGGCCTTCTTCTGGGCGATGAACTCCCACACGCCGAAGTCGGCCAGCTTGTCCAGCTTGGCGGCGTCGATGGCATGGATCAGGTAGTAGTCGAAGTAGCCCGCGCCGGTGCGCTCCAGCTGGGTGGCGAAGATTTTCGGCACGTCCGCGGCCTCGTTGGCGGCCCAGATGGGGAACTTGGTGGCGACGGTGAACTGTTCGCGGGGATAGCGCTCCACGACGGTCTTGCGCAGGGTCTCCTCGCTCTTGCCATCATGATAACCCCAGGCGGTGTCGAAGTAGGAAAATCCGGCGGTCATGAAGTCATCGACCATGGCGCACACGCGGGCGAGGTCCACTTTGTCGCCATCCATGGGCAGGCGCATCAGGCCGAAGCCGAGAGGCGCAGGGGATTTGGTGAGGGGGAGATTGGTCATGGTGGGGTACCTCCTTGTGGAATTAAATTGACAATGAACAATTGGGAGAGCGTCGCTCACGCGGCGGCGAGGGCAAGCCCTCGCCCTACAGGCACGAAAAAAGTCGTGTAGGGCGGGGGCTTGCCCCTGCCGCCGCGTGAGCGACGTCCCTCTCCAGACCTAGTGAATCAACAGTCTGGCCCGGTCCGCCATCTGCCCCAACTGGCCTTCGATGGCCCCCGTAATCGTCCGCTGCAGTGCCTGAATCTGCTCGGTTGGCGGGTCGATGGTGGTGATCAGCTGATCAGCGAACTGGTGCTCCAGGTGCGACCTCTTCCCGTCCAGCTGCCGACGGAACGCGCCCGTTGTGAACATCATCCGCATCCACTGCGGGACCTCCACGTTGTCCAGGTGCTTTTTTGCGTAGCTGGTCCCGAGCCTGGACGCCACGAACCCAATCGCGAAGCTGAGCACGAACCCGATCGGCCCGGCCATCAGCAGCGCCACACCGCCGCCGCCCAGCAGGCCGCCCACAATCGCGCCCACGGCCACGTCCACGATGGTCTGCAGCACCGAAAAATTCATCAGGTCGTCCGTGGCCACGTCGATCTTGACGCCGTCCATCCCGAGCGCCGACGGAAGCCTGAGCGACGTGAGCGGCAGGTCGTACCTGGCGCAGATGGGGTCGGTCAGCGCCTCGATCTCGGGCCGGATGCTCTCCAACCATTTGGCGATGGCCGGGGCCATGGCTTCCTTGATCGCGCCGTCCTTGAGGCTTTGCTCCAGCAGGTCTCGCACCTCGTCCGACATCTCGGCCATTGTCTTCAGCTCGCCGGACTTCCAGCGCTTGAACGCGGGCACGGCACAGTCCTCGATCAGCCCGTCCGCGATGGCGGGCGACGCGGCATAGAAAAGCCCCGGCAACCCCCGCAGGATGATGTCCTCCACGCCGTCGCCGTCGATCAGCGCCTTAATGTCCCGCTCGAACGCCTCGGTCTTTTGGTCCACCCGCAGCGAATAGCACAGACCCCGCGCGATGGAAAACTCCGGCTCCGCGCCGAACAGGATGCGCGCGTTCGGGAAGATCTCCTGGGCCATCTTGGCGATGAAGTCCATCCGCGACGCGCCGCCGGTCATCAGGATCTGCTCGGGCGGCGCGGCTTTGAGCTGTTCCTTCGCGCCGATGAGGCAGGCCCTGTAGGTCTCCAGATAGCTCTTGCCCGCGTTCAGCGCGATGGGCGATGACAGCGCCTGCTCCATGTCGCTGTCGTCGCAGCTGATGTCCAACGTCAGCGGCGGGCGCTGATAATAGATCTTCACGGACGACTCGCAGGGCACGGAAAAGTGTGCGCCGTTGCCCTGGGCGCGGCGGGTGAAGTACATCTCCTTGACCTTGCGCGCTTCCAGTTCGCAGCGAGCGCGATACTGCGGGCATTGCTCGAAGATCTCCTGCAGCCGGTACCGGCTCGGGCTGCGGCAAAGGTTCACATCCAGCAGCAGTTGATCGATCAGCCCGCCGCCCAGGTGGGTCTCGCCAAAGTCGAACGCGCGCACCGTACGCAGCTCGTTGATGAATGTGAGGTCCGTGGTGCTGGACCCGCTGTCGATGATCAGCGTGGGCCGCGCCAACGTGCTGTCCGGCAGGTTCAGCTCGCCGGACTCGCGCACGAACATGAACGCGGCGCGGGACTCGCTGATGATCGTCACATTGCGGAATCCGGCCTGCTCAAACAGGCGTTTATAGTCGTCCCGGTCGCGGTTCGTCCAGCCCGACGGGCAGCCCACGAAGAACGCCGCGCGGTCCGCATCCTGCAGTTTACCCGACTTCATCAGCTCGGCAAGCACCGCCTGAGCGAACCGCCGGATCAGCGGCTCCGTGTACGCGCGGTCGGTGAGAAATTTCGACTTGAACCTGAGATACAGCTTGTCCGCGTCGGCCAGATAGGCCTGCTCGCCGAGCAGCGTGCCCATCTCGCTGTGCTCACCCAGCGCCGTGAGGCAGCTCTTTCTGCCCGCCAGCTCGATGAGCTGCGGCTCCGCCTTTGTGCCGGCACAGGCCCAGGCCACGGCGCTCTCGCCGTCGCCCAGGTCGAATCCGAAGTAGTCGGTGATCGTCATTTGTTGTGTCATATGTTATCCCTTTATCGTGGCTTGGCCGCGCAGCAGCAGCCGGCCGTCCTTTTTCATGGCGGGCCGGATCGTCTCGCCGCCCACATAGGCCGGCAGCAGATCGAAATCGGACCGGTGTTCGGCGGTGAACATCTCCACCTCGATGCCCTGGCCCGTCAGCGCGTCCAGCATCTGCGGCAGCGCCTTCAGCGCGAACTGGTCGTCCTCCTGGAGCTTGGCCTCCATCAGCATCTGCACCGACTCCATCAGGCCGGTTGTGAGCTGAAGCGGGCTGTCACCCTGGGCCTGCTCCACGGACAGCAGCTCGTCCATCCGTGAAAACAGCGCGTCCATGCGGCGGCTGAGCTCCACGGGGTCCACCCGGGTCTCGCCGGTCACATCCGGCAGCGCCTGCCGCTTGGGCGGGCGCAGCCGCTGCAGCGTGACCAGGCTGATTCCGCCGGACGCCAGCGCGAACACGGACGCGGGCAGCGCGCCGTCCAGGAAAAGATAGGCGGCCAGCAGCGCGCACATGCACGCGGGGACGTAGGCGAGGGCGGTGCGGAACGCGGCTCCGGCGCGTCGCTTTCGGGGCGCGTCCAGCCGGTTTTGCAGCGACAGCCGGATGTCCACCTGAGACACGGCCACCATCAGCTGCACGCCGGATTCGGCGGCGGCGGTGAGCTCGTTGAGCCGCACGCGGGCCTGCGCGCCCGGCGAATCGGACAGATAATCGCGCCGCACATCGCCCAGGGCGCGCATGCACGCGTCGAAGGCGGCGCGGGTGTCCGGGGAGGCCGCCACGTCGCGCTCAAACTGGGCGCGGCGGGAGGCGAAGCGTTGGGATAGATCGGGCATGTTTGCCTCCATGTGTCGTCATTTGTGTTGCGTCATGGCCGGACGGAGTCTCCTTCGTCACCTCCATCATACCACGCGTGGCCCCTCGGATCAACCCCCGCGCCTCGCCAAGTACTTGCTGAACGCCCAGGGCCACGCCCCCAGCGCCGCGAACGCCAGCAATCCGTACTGGCACATGGCCCAAATGCGGTCGCCCACCAGCGCCGCCGGGGCCTTAAAGACCAAGATCCCGCCCACCAGCGCCATGCCCAACAGGTACTTCAACAGCTGCCGTAGGGCTGTGGCCTTCGGCACAAACCCCACATACCGCCGCTCGAACCGCCAGCCCAGGAAAAGCCCCAGCGCCGCACCGCCCACCTTGAACGTGTCCAACACCAGCTTTCCGACGCCCTCCATGTCCGGGTACGGCTTGCACTGCGCGTACACCAGCAGCGCCGCGCCCAGCAATAGCCCAACCCAGAACACAATCGACTCGGCCTTCGGGTCGGTGTCGATCCAGACAAACAGCCTGCGCATGACCACCAGCATCACACAGCCCACCGCCAGCGAGACCAGCACATCCTGAGGCGCGTGCACGCCCAGATACAGCCTCGAGCCGCCCACCAGCAGGATCATGGCACAGCAGCAGACCGTCACCCAGCGCTTTTTCAGGTACATCGCCAGCGAGCCGTACATGGCCGTGGCGCTGGCCGTGTGGCCGCTGGGGAAGGAAAACCCGCTGGCGCCATGCCGCGCGGACTCCACGGGGATCAGCGACGGATCGCGCACCCAAGGTCTCGGCACGCAGAACGTGATCTTCAGCGCCGCGTTCATCAGGCCGCCCAGGAAAAAGTTGAACAGGATGTACTGCGCCAACCGCTTGTCCAGGCACCAGTACACGAAGCACACCGCCGCGATCAGCAGCACTTCCTCGCCGAAATAGGTGATGAACTGCATGAACAGGTCCAGCGCGGGCGTGCGCCAGGTCTCGATCCAATGAAGCACAGCGATGTCCATGCTAGGCCCTCCATTCGTGAATCTTCGCGCCCTTGACCAGGTACGCCCGCTTCGCGGTCTTGGCAAGCGGCGCGTCGGACTTGCTGTCGGAATAGAACTGGTCGATCCGCGCACCCGGCATCTCGGCGCGAAGGCGCTTCAGCTTTTCCTCGCCGTGGCAGTTCAGGCCGGCATACTTGCCCGTGTGCGGGTCCACCCGCGATGCGATCAGAGCGGTGAGGCCCAACCGGCTCACGATGGGCCACAGCAGGAACTCCGGCGATGCGGAGAGGATCATGTCGTCGGGGCGCTTTCGGCGGTGGTACAGCGGCTTGATGAACCGCTCGTTTCGGTCCCAGAACAGCAGCACCTCCAGCTCCACCTCCGGCACGCGGGCGAGGAACCCGAAGAAGACTTGCTTCCACAGCGTCTTGTCCAGGCGATGTGCAAGGAACAGGATGCCTGGGCCGATCAGCGACAGGCTGTATCGCCGCACGCCGGAAAAACGCAGGAAGCAGTGTAAGAAAAAGTCGAACGTGCAGTCGCCGTCGTAGATGGTTTTGTCAAAGTCGTAGGCGTTCATGGGGCCTCCTGGGTAGAAAAATCATAGACACCCACCGTGTACCAACACTGTCATCCTGAGCGGAGCGCAGCGGAGTCGAAGGATCTCCCCGCCGTGAGGCAACGTTCCTCCCGGTTGGGCGACATCCGCTGCGGCGGGGGAGATCCTTCGACTCCGCTAGCGCTTCGCTCAGGATGACAACGGGGGTGATCGGCAAGATGACTGTCCATGCAAACATTGTAAACCACATTCCCCAAACAAACCAAACGGGCGCCACCTCGCAGGGCGCCCGTACATAAACTCAGGCTTCGTAGATGTACTTGTGCACCCGTGCGGCCTGCTCCACATAGTCCATGTCGTAAATGCCCTGGCCCTGAGGGCCGTTCTTGCTCTTGCCCAGCTCGCCGCTGGGGATGCGCCACTCCTTGACCTTGTCCTTCTCCAGCTTGCAGCCCAGCACCGACCAGGCGTAGCCCACCGCCGTGGTGATGCTTACATTCGTCTTGACCAGCTTGATGGCCTCGGTGCCCACCTGCATCAGCTGCACCAGGTTGGCGTTTCTCACCTGGGCCATGATGCCGTTGATGACATTGCGCTGGCGCTGGGTGCGCTGATAGTCGCTGTCGATGTGGCGGATGCGGGCGTAGGTCACGGCCTGGATGCCAGTCAGCAGCTTCTTCTTGCCGAAGGACTTGAGCTTCCATTCATCCTTGTGGGCCAGGAATTCCGCCTTGGTGATGTCGGTGTACTGGGCGATGTCGCCCATGTAGGTGTTGATCTGGTTCATCTCCGGCTCGGTGATGTCCACATACACGCCGCCCACGATGTCGATGATCTTCGCCATGTTGCCGAAGTTGACCACCGCGTACTGGGTGATGTTCAGCCCCAGGTTGGTGTTCAGCACCTGCATCATCATCTCGGGGCCGCCGTAGTAGGTGGCCGCGTTGATCTTCTGCATGCCGTGGCCGGGGATCTCGATGATCATGTCGCGCATGATGGATGTCATCTTGAGCTGGCCGGTGGAGCCGTTGATGGACACGATCATGATCGTGTCACAGCGGGTCTTGGTGATCTTATCCATGTTGCGCGAGTCGCTGCCGAGCAGCAGGATGTTGGTCCACTCGGCGGGCAGGTCGGTGCGCGCCTGCACGTTTTCCACGAAGGTGAAGTCCTCCGCGGGCAGCGGCTCCAACTCAATGTCGTCCTCCACGCTGAGGGCGGCGGCCTCGTCGCCCGCGGTCTCGGCGGAGGTGTCCTCGGCGGCGATGTCCTGCGGCTCTGTGGGCGTCTCGGCCCGCACCGTGCCGCCTGTGGCCGGATCGGAGAGCACGACGGGCGCCTCGCTCACCGGCGGCGCGGTCACCACCGTGGCCGCCTGCGGGTCATAGACCGGGTTGTTGTAGGTCTTCAGCGGCGGATTCGAGCGCACATTGATGAACACGCACAGCGCCACCACCAGCATCAGCACGACCGTCAAAAACGCATAGAACCGCCCCGTAATCCGCCGCTTCGGCGGCCGCCTGTTGTATCGATAGTTCACGGTATGGAGCCTCCTCGGGAGCATGTGTTCCCTACATTATAGCGCGTCTGTGTGGAAAAAGCAATTGACGTATATGTTAACTACCGGTCCACCGCGTCCACGCCTCGTCATGCTGAGCGCAGCGAAGGACCTTCCTCAAACTGCGTGTGTACAAGGTTTGAGGAAGGTCCGTCGCTGCGCTCAGGATGACGGTAGGGCTAGCGCCGCCGCTGGA
>JAVBUD010000081.1:0-5219 GCA_031555755.1 Eubacteriales bacterium
GATACCGTCGAAGGCAACATCGCCTTTGGCGACCAGTCGCTCACCGAGGAAGAGGCCCGCGATTTTGCGCGCCGCGCCGATGCGGACGCGTTCGTGGAGGCCATGCCCGCGGGCTACGATACGATCGTCGGCGAGCGCGGCGTGGGCCTGTCGGGCGGGCAGCGGCAGCGGCTCGCGCTGGCGCGCGCGCTGGCGATGAAGCCTGCGATCCTGGTCATGGACGACACCACCAGCGCCGTGGACATGGAGACCGAAAAGTACATTCAGCAGCAACTCCTGACGCTCCCATACCCCTGCACAAAGATCATCATCGCCCAGCGCATCTCGTCCCTCAAAGATGCGGACCAGATCCTGGTCCTCAAGGATGGCGGCATCCAGGAGCGCGGCACGCACCGCGAACTGCTGGCAAAAAAGGGCTACTACTGGGAGACCTACGCGCTGCAGAACAACATCACTGACGCGGAAAAGGGGGCGTGACCGGAGATGGCCCGCAACAAATTCGACGTTGACGAGAACCTAGAGTCCCCGTTTCAATGGAGTCACCTGAGGCGCGCCATGACCTACATCGGCCGCCACAGGGGCCGCATGATCCTCGCGATTTGCCTCAGCGCGCTCGCCAGCGCGTCGGCGCTGTTCGTGCCGAAGATCATGCAGTGGGTGCTGGACGACGCGGTGCCGAACAAGGACGTGGCCCAGATGGGCAGGCTGGCGGCGCTGTTCGCGGTGCTGACCGCGGTGTCGATCCTGCTGACCACCATCCGCACCCGGATCATGGCGAAGGTCGGCCAGGAGATCATCTACGACATCCGCCAGGACCTGTTCGCGCACCTGCAAAAGCTGCCGTTCAGCTACTACGACAGCCGCCCGGCGGGCAAGATCTTGGTGCGCGTGATCAACTATGTGAACAGCGTGTCGGACATGCTGTCAAACGGCATCATCAACTCGGTGCTGGAGCTGCTGAACATCGTGTTCATCGTGGCGTTCATGTACTCCATCGACGCGACCTTGGCGACGATCATCGTGGCGGGGCTGCCGGTTTTCCTGGGCGTGATCTTCTATCTGAAGCCGCGCCAGCGCAAGGCCTGGCAGCAGCAGTCCAACAAGAACTCCAACTACACCGCGTACCTGGCGGAGAGCATCGACGGCGTGCGCGTGAGCCAGCTGTTCACGCGGCAGGACGTGAACCGCTCGATCATGGAAAAGCTGGCGGTGGCCTGCAGGCAGACCTGGATGCGGGCGATGATCATCAGCAACTGCGTGTGGCTCAGTAGCGAGATCATCACCCAGCTCGTGTTCACGGCGCTGTACCTGGTGGGCGTGCTGGGGATGGGCAAGGCGATGGTCTCCTTCGGCGTGATTCTGGCGATGGGCCAGTATGTGGGCAGGTTCTGGCAGCCCATCACGAACCTGGCGAACATCTACAACCAGTTCGTCAACAACATCGCCTACCTGGAGCGCATCTTCGAGACCATGGACGAGCCGGTCACCGTGGACGACGCCGAGGGCGCGCTGAAGCTGCCGCCCATCAGCGGCGCGGTGCGGTATGAGGACGTGACGTTCGGCTACGAGCCGGGCCAGCACGTGCTGGAGGACCTGGACCTCAGGGTCAAGCGGGGCGAGCGCATCGCGCTGGTGGGCCCGACGGGCGCGGGGAAGAGCACGGTGGTGAACCTGCTGTGCCGGTTTTACAACCTGGACGGCGGCGCGATCTTCCTGCAGGACCAGGACGGCATGGATCGGGACATCGCGAAGGTGACGCAGCGCTCCCTGCGAAAACAGCTGGGCATCATGCTCCAGGACAGCTTTATTTTCGGCGGCACCATCCTGGACAACATCCGCTACGGCAGGCTGGACGCCACGGACGAGGAGGTCGTCGCCGCCGCCAAGGCCGTGCGCGCCCACGACTTCATCAGCCAGATGCGCGCAGGCTACAACACCCAGGTGTCGGAGCGCGGCGCAGGCCTGTCCCAGGGTCAAAAACAACTGATCGCCTTCGCGCGCACGCTGCTGTCCGATCCGAAGATCCTGATCCTGGACGAGGCCACGTCGTCCATCGACACCCAGACCGAGCGGCTGCTTCAGGAGGGCATCGAGGCGCTACTCTCCGGCAGAACCAGCTTCATCATCGCACACCGGCTGTCGACCATACAGACGTGCGACCGCATCCTGTACATCGCGGACAGGGGCATCAAGGAGATGGGCAGCCACGACGAGCTGATGAAAAAAAAGGGCGCGTACTATCAGCTGTACACGGCGCAGTTGGAGGAGGCGGGCTAGGCGCGACGCCTTTGCTTGCAGTGCCACCATCCCGCCCGTCATCCGCGCCCCTTACCCCGTCATCCTGAGCACAGCGACGGACCTTCCTCAAGAATTGTCTAGAGGAAGGTCCTTCGCTGCGCTCAGGATGACGAGGGCGGATACGGCGGGAGTGCGCAAGGAAGGCGGGGGAGCGCTAGGGCGGCGGAGGAGCGCTGGACGGTGGGGGCGCGTGGGAGGTTGGGCACAGTAGTGTGTCACTCCCGCATCCGATAGTGCATCCGCATCTTGATGCCCTGGTCGTAATTGCCAAAGCCGCGGCCGAAGATCGTCATGCCGCCGATGTGCTCGGCGGTCTCGGGCACGCCGATGCGCAGCACCAGCGCTGAGTTGTGGTTGATCGCGAGGTCGCCCAGCGTCGTGTCTGAGCGCTTCAGGCCGTCGATGTACGTGCCGCTGTGGTCGATGCTCAGCAGCTTGAACAGGCCGTACTGGTTCCAGTTCACCTGCCACCATGCGGGCGTGTAGATGCCGCGCATGGCACCGAAGTCCCCGGGGCAGGTCCAGTGGCACAGCTCCATGCCGTTCAGGTGGAAGTAGATGTCGCTGGGCCAGTCCTCTTGTACGCCCGGGGCCTCACTGGACAGCTCCAACGAGATCTGCAGTTCCATCAGTTGCTGGTCCGCCTGCAAAAAGTTCGGCAGCAGGTACTCGAAATGACCCTTGCCGATCCAGATGATGGCCGCGTTCGCCCGCTCGGGGGACGCGAAATAGCGCGGGTCGTCCTCCACGCCGATCAGGTGGTCCGCCGTGGCCAGGCCGCAGGTTGGATAGGCCTTATAGCCGGTGTACTGCCCGACGCTGATCTCCGTCTCGTACACATTCGCGCTGCGGGCTGACGACATGGGGTCCACCAAAATGTGGCAGTCGTTGGCGCTGCAGATGCGCTGCAGGCCGTGCCTGCCGGTCTCCAGGGCGATGGAGATCAGCCCGCACTCGCTGAGCTGCTTGATGTGGGGCGTCAGCGCGCCGCCGGTGATCCCGAGCCGGTCCGCGATGTCGGTCATGGACAGCGGGCCCTGATCCTGCAGCATCTGAATGATGGAGATCCGCACCTCGGAGCTGAGGCACTTGAACACAGGCAGCCCCTTTTGCAGGTCGTGAACATGAATCATACCCGGCCCTCCCGGTCAATGTCGGATTTGTCTACCAGTGAGTATAGCACAAGCGGCGCGGTTTGGGAAGGTATACTTTATGATTTGCAAAAATAAAAGAGATGGACGCGAAGCATTTACATCTAAACCGTTTGAAGCAAAGAAAATGCCCATGAAAAAGTGAAATAATCTGTTGACTTTATGGAGAAACTGCGCTATACTCAAATCACTTGAGGGATTTGTTCAATGGTTTTGATAAACCTAAAGCAATGTCCCGGAGGCCGCGCCGGGTGGCGCGAGAGAAAGAACAGGAGGCTAACCCCATGAAAAAAGTCGTATCCCTGCTTCTTGCCCTGGTTCTGGTGCTCGGACTGTGCTCGATGGCCATGGCCGAGGGCGCCGCGCAAAAATTCACCCTGTGGACCTTCATTCCCCAGCATGGCGAGTTCTACACCACCATGGCCGGCGAATGGAACAAGGCCAACCCCGACCGCCAGATCGAGCTGGAAGCCACCGTGCTCGGCTACGACGACATGCACAACAAGCTGAAGGTCGCGCTGCAGTCCGGCGTGGGCGCGCCCGACCTGTGCGACGTGGAGCTGGGCCAGTTCCCCAACGTGCTGCTGGGTGAGCCGCAGCTGGTGAAGCTGAACGACGCCCTGGCGCCCTACATCGAGACCATCGTGCCCAGCCGCCTCTCCATCTACTCCAAGGGCGACGACCACTACGGTGTGCCGACCCACGTTGGCGCCGCGGTCGCGTTCTACAATGTCGAGCTGCTCGAGGCCGCAGGCATCGACTACAAGACCATCGTGACCTGGGACGACTGGGCCGCCGCCGGCGCGAAGCTGAAGGAAGCCAACCCCAGCGCCTACATGGGCTGCGTCGAGACCACCACCCAGTGGCTGACCTCCCAGATGCTGACCTCTCAGGGCAGCTCCACCATCGACAATTCCAACCCCGACGACCCTAAGCCCACCGTGGACACCCCCGAAATGCTGAAGGCCGTCACCACCCAGCAGAAGTGGCTGGAGGACGGTATCGCGATGACCTGCCCCGGCGGACAGCCGGACACCGAAGAGGGCAAGGCCTGGATCGGCGAGGGCAACTGCGCCAGCGTGTTCATGGCCGAGTGGTACATGAGCCGCTTCGTGGATGAGATTCCGGCCATGGCGGGCAAGTACGCCATCGCCCCGATCCCGGTGTTTGAGGCGGGCCAGCCCCGCTCCATCGGCCTGGGCGGCACCGGCACCGTCGTCACGCTGACCTGCCCGGACGCGCAGCTGGCCGCGGACTACATCACCTTCGCGAAGCTGTCCGATTTCGGCGAGTCCATGATCTGGAACGTGATGGGCTTTGACCCGGTCAACACCGCCGTCTGGTCCGACACCGAGCTGACCCACAACCCGGAAAACAAGTTCAACAAGTACTTTAGGAACTGCGTGTTCGACGTGCTGAACGAGATCAAGGACGAAATCAAGTTCATCCCGTCCACCTCCATCAGCCCGACCATCAACACCTACTTCAGCTCCACCCTGTTCAACAATCTGTACATCGATAAGCTGGACGCGGCCGAAGAGCTGAAGACCGCCCAGGAAGCCATCGAGGCGGACATTTTCTAAGGGACCATAGCCACAGATGCAAAGGCCGGAGAGGATCAAACCCCTCCGGCCCTTCCGTAGGGCGGGGGCTTGCTCCCGCCGCCGTGTGAACGCCCCGCGAGGGGTGCGGCGGGGGGCAAGCCCCCGCCCAACAGGGCGGTGACACCACCCCACAAAAGGAGGACTGAAAACACATGCAACCAGTCAG
>JAVBUD010000019.1:0-3212 GCA_031555755.1 Eubacteriales bacterium
GGCGGGGGCAAGCCCCCGCCCTACGGGTGCGGGGGGGCGTCGCCTGCGGGCGGGGGCGGGCAGGCCGTTCCTTGTAGGGCGGGGGCTTGCCCCCGCCGCCTGCGCGTGAGCGCCGCAGCCTACTTGTTCAGGAAAAACACGTCGATGGGGCGCTGGGTGCTGAGCACCACATCGGCGGTGACCATCGACAGGTCCGACATCTGGATGGACGGGCCCTTGCTGGTGGTCCAGTAATAGCCCGTTGGCGTGTCCGCCGAGGTCTTGAGGCTGATGGTCAGCTCAAAGCAGCTCATGCCGCCCGTCAGGCCCATGGCCAGCTCGGCGCTGCCGAGCGCGTCCAGCAGGTAGTTGTCGGACACCGGATACTCGCTGATGTCCGCCACGGTGCCCACCATGTTGCCGTAGGTGTTCTTGTCGGCGAAGTCGGGATAGACGTTGACGGTCATGCCCTTCTTGATACCGTGGGCCTGGTCCATGGGGACGTACAGCCTGCAGGTGATGTTCTGGCCCTTGGGCGGGCTCTGCAGCAGCGTGGCGATGCGCTGGCCCTTGGCGAGGTAATCGCCCGCATGGACGTAGATGTCCTTGACGCGGCCGCCTTCAAAGCTGATCACCTGGCTGCGCCGCAGCAGCTCTTGGCGCGCGGCCTCCAGCTCCGCCTCACCCGCGCCGGACGCGATGAGCTGGGTGATGTGCTCCACCAGTTCCGGCTGGTCCAGCCGGGCGACGACCTGGTCCTTGGCGACCATCTGGTCGCGCTGGATGGCCAGGTCCAGCAGCACCTTGTCCTCCGGCGCGTACAGCGTGATCGTGCGGCCCGCCTTGATCAGCACGCCCTGGGCGGCCTGTTTCAGCGCCATGGTGCCGAAAAACGCCCACACCAGCACCGCCAGCAGCACCAGCAGCACGGTGCCCAGCGCGAACCAGGTCTTCATGTCGATGACGACCATGGCCTGGTTCAGCTGGTCGGGGATGCGATTTTGCGCTGCGGGCTGCGGCGCGGTGTCCCTTTTCGGTTCGGGGGTCATCATGGGGTGGTTCGCCCCTTTCGGTTGAATGGTGGGTGGGCACGGGGGGTCTGCTACTGCAAGTCCATCCCGCGCACGGTCAGCGCGTGGCCGGTGAACTCCTTTGTGGCGGGGTCATAGCTCAGGGCGCCGCCGATGGACGGGTAGTCCTTGAGCGACCTCAAGTAGGCCGCCACGGCGTCGCCGTCCGTGCCGCCGACCGCCTCAAAGGCGTCCTTGAGCATCATGACGGCCATGTAGCCGGTGATGGTGAACACGTGCGGGTCGTGGCCGAATTTTTCTCTGTAGGCCCTGAGGAACGCCTGGTCGATCTCGGCGAGGTCAAAGCCCGCCGCGTAGGTGCGGCTGGCGTCGCCGTCCAGCTCCGCCCGGAACGACATGCGGTCGAAGTTTTCCGCGCCGTAGACGGGGAACGTGGGGTGCATGGACCGGATGAGGTGGATGGCGTCGGCGGCGTCGGGCATGGTGGCTGCGATGAACACGCCGTCCACGCCGAACGCGGTCCAGCGGTCCGCCACGCGCTGGGCGCTCTGGGGCGACACGCTGGTGACCCGGTCGGCCACCGCGACGCCCAGGTCGGACAGGCTCTTTTCCAGATAATTGGCGTACGCAAACCCGTACACATCGTCGGTGTAGTAGATCGCGATCCGGCGCAGGCCCCGGGCGGCCATGTCCCGGGCCAGCGCGTTGGCATAGGCCTGGCAGCCGGGGATGGTGCGGAAGGTGAACTGCACGTCGCCGTCCATCAGCCGACCGGCGGTGGCGGCGGGCGAGATCATGGGCAGGTGGGCCGCCTCGTACAGGTCGCGGGCGACGAAGCATACATTGCTGGACCAGTGGCCGATGACGGCGGCGACGCCCTCGTCGATCATGGACTGGCCGATGATCAGGCCGTTGGTGATGTCGTTGCCGTCGTCCTTGAACACGGGCACGAGCTGCCGCCCCAGCGCGCCGCCCGAGGCGTTGATGGCCTCGAGCGCCATCATCAGGCCCTCGCGGTAGAACGTGTCCTCGTCGATGGCGGCCTCGGGATACACGATGCCGATTTTGATGGGGCCGTCGCCTGCTCGCGCCGCGCAGGGCAGGATGAGGAGCAGGGCCAGCAGCAGCGCCATCCGTCTCATGGGCAAACCTCCCAACGCGCCATAGCAAGCGAGCTGCGGGGCGGTCGGCCCGGCGGCTCGCGGCGCGGTGTGTATTCATCAGGTATATTATAAGGATATTTGGGGTAAACGTCAAGGTTGCGATTTGCGGATTGTGTTTTTCCAGAAAATGCTTTATAATCAACCTGTACGTAATTTTCCGCAGGGTTGCGGTGGAGGAGGGCATGGGGATGGGGATTGCTGTCGGGGCGCAGCTTTATACGGTGCGGGCGTACACCCAGACCGAGCGCGATCTCAGGGAGACGCTGCGGCGGGTGGCCGGGATGGGCTATGACGCGGTGCAGCTTTCGGCGGTGGGGCCGGTCGCGCCGGAGACGGTGGCGCGGCTGTGCGGGGAGTTTGGGCTGACCGTGGCGCTGACGCACACGCCGGAGGCGCGGATTTTGTCGGACACCGAGCAGGTCATCGAGGAGCATCGCGGGTATGACTGCCGGTACGTCGGGCTTGGGGCCATGGGCGAAAAATACCGAAGCGCAGCCTGGGCGGACCGGTTCGCGGCGGATTTTCTGCCCGCCATGACCAAGCTGCGGGACGCGGGCCAGCTGTTCATGTACCACAACCACGCGTTTGAGTTTGAGCGCATGGCGGACGGGCGGCGGCTGATGGAGCTGTTGCTGGAGATCCCGAGCGATTTGATCGGGTTCACGCTGGACACCTACTGGGTGCAGTTCGCGGGCGGGAACGTGCGCGAGTGGATCAAGCGCCTCGCGGGGCGGATTCCCTGCGTGCACCTGAAGGACATGACGGTCCGGGGCTTTGAGAACCGGATGGCGCCGGTCGGGCGCGGGAACATGGGGTTTGAGGGGATTTTGGCGCTGCTGATGGAGCAGGGCGGCACGGAGTTCGTGCTGGTGGAGCAGGACGACTGCTACGGTGAGGACCCGTTTGCGTGTCTGGAGGAGAGTTTGGGATTTATTCGGAAACACTTGTAGGGGGTGACGTCGCTCACGCGGCGGCGGGGGCAAGCCCCCGCCCTACAGGTCCAGCGTTCGCATCCCCCGTAGGGCGGGGGCTTGCCCCC
>JAVBUD010000073.1:0-4121 GCA_031555755.1 Eubacteriales bacterium
GTCATCCTGAGCGCAGCGAAGGACCTTCCTCAAACTTCATGCTAGGTAAGTTTGAAGAAGGTCCTTCGCTGCGCTCAGGATGACGGCGTTGGGAGGATGCCGTCGTCGTGTATCACTACAAATCCTCCACCACCGCCGCGAACAGCAGCTTGCCGCTGTCCACAGCCCGGACCAGCGCCAGGAACGGGCGGTCCACGGTCATCTCGATGAGGTCGAAGCTCAGGCCCTTGGCGCTCGCCACGGCCATGGTCACCGCGGCGGCCCGGGTGCCCTGCTCGTCCACGTCGATGCGGGCATTCTGCAGCACGTCGCTGATGAACAGCTCTGCGCTGTTGGTCATCGCGGAGAAGTCTGCCGCCAGGCCGAACGCGTCCGTGACGCCCAGGCCCTGGATCAGCGGCTTCATGTCCAGCTCGCTCGAGAGCGAAAACTTGGGCATCGACAGGTCCAGCTTGCTGCCCTCGGAAAACGCGCCCAGCGCCGCGATGCCCTGCTCGCCCAGCTTGCTCAGCAGCGCACCCAGCCCGCCCGCCTCGGGCAGCGCCACGATCATCTCCAGCGTGCCGCCCTCGTAGGGTAGCTTCACGGCCTGCACGCCGTCCGCCTCCGCGTAGGCCAAAAACGCCCCGTCGTCCAGCATGAACGGCACCTCCGCATCGCCCGACGCGCCGTGGAATGTGCGGTCGCGGGTGTCGAAGAACGGGCGCTCCCACTTGGCGTCCAGCGTCAGCGCGTTCACCAGCATCAGCTTTACATCCGGCGCGGGCCGCTCGGTCAGCAACTGCGGGATCATCCCGCCGGTTTTTTCGGCGGCCCAGGCGTTGAGCTTGTCCACCACCTGATCATCCAGCGGCATCGGCTCGGCGTCGAACTCGTCCGACAGCGCGGCCTGATAATCCGCGTTTAGCCGGACATCCGGCGCGAGCACAAACGCGTTCGCGGACCGCACTTCGGGATCGTCCAGCGCACCCACATCTCCCACCAGCGCGTCCAGCTGCGCCTTCGTCTCCCCCGCCGCGCCACGCGCCGCCATGCCCAGCGCCAGACGCAGGCTCTCCGGCGAGCACACGAACTGACCCTGCGCATCGTGCAGCGGCTTCAGCATCCTGTAGCCCATGTCCACCTGCTCCACCTCCGCGCCCACCGCCGGGGCGATCATCACCAGCATCAAAAGCATGCATAGTAGCTTTTTCATCACGCACCTCCAAGTCCGTTGTGATTCCTTAGACAGTCCTTGGCGCAAAATGGTTGCGATTGGAATACCATGAACTGGGCCCTCACGGCCCTGATACCGACATTCCGCGCCACCGCGCGCGATTCCATATTCGCAAACCTGACCGATCCTTAGGAGGTTCGAGCGATGTTTTACCATGACGACAAGCCGGTCTATCCCCTGGGCAGGGCGGTGCCAGACCCACGCGCGGCGAAATGGCTGCTGCCGCTGATCGACCATCTGCTGGGCACGGCCATGGGCCTCGTCTGCCTGCGCCACTCCATGCCCTGGCGCGACGGGCGCGAACTGCTGTCCACATCCGGCACCGAGGCGCTGAGTCAGTTCGAGCTGATGTGCGATCTGTTCGAGGCGCTGGTGAGCAACCTGTGCGCCCAAGACCTGGTGGACAGCGGACTCAGCGACCACTACATCCGCCACACGGCGGGCATCGAGCCGTGCTGTGCGCGCCCGCTGCCGGTGTGCGGCGACCCCGTCACCGACATCCATTCCGCCATCGCCCGCGCCCAGGCCGCGCGCACGCTGTGCGACAACCTGCTGCGCGTGATCGACGACCCCGCATCCATCGGCGCGGTGCTGTACGTGCGGGAGCGGCAGCTGGACACAGCCGCGAAGCTGTGCGAACTGCTGAGCGAGGTGAAGGCGGCGCTTGCAGAGCAAGGGGTATACGCCTACAACCCAGCGTTTGATGTGTGCGAGATGGCGGAGAAGTAGCAGGGTGTTTACCGTCTCCCTCACCGCGCCGACATCCTGAGCGCCAGCGAAAGATGACGGCGTGGTGGGTGGACGGCGTGGTGGGGATGACGGCGAAATGAAGGCCCATTTGACAACCCCCACCCCACCGGGTACAATGTCCATAGCGATAGGGGGATTTTTCTATGCATGTGCTGGTGGGCGTGTCCGGCGGGGCGGACTCGGTGGCACTGCTGCTGATGCTGAGGGAGCGGGGCGATCTGCGATTGACCGCCGCGCACTTTGAGCACGGCATTCGCGGCGCGGACTCGCTGCGGGATGCCGCGTTCGTGCGCGCGCTGTGCAAGGAACTGGGCGTGCCGCTGATCGAGAGCTCAGCGGACGTGCCCGCGCTGGCCAGGGCGCGCAGGGTCGGCATCGAGCAGGCCGCACGGGACGCGCGACGCGCCTTTTTGTCCGATGCGAAGGCCCGCTGCGGCGCGGACGCCATCGCGCTAGCGCACCACCGGGGCGACCAGGCGGAGACAGTGCTGATGCACATCGCGCGGGGTGCGGGCCTTAGGGGCGCGGCGGGGATGGCGGAGTGGGACGGCGACATTTGGCGGCCGCTGATCCGGCTGAGCAAGGCGGAGATTCTTGCCTACCTCGAGGAGCGGAGCCAGGCGCACTGCGAGGACGCCACGAACGCGGACGCGGGCACGCCCAGGAACGCGGTCCGACTGCAGGTGCTGCCTGCGCTGGAGCGGACGTATCCAGGCGCGGAGGCGGCGCTTGCGCGGTTTTCAGAGATCGCACGGGCGGAGGACGAACTGGTGGCGGGGCTGGCGGCGGCGTTTTGGGCGGCGCACGGGGAAAAGACTGCGAACGGCGCGCGGGTGCGGGTCGTGGAGGGCACGCACACGGCGATCCTGCGCCGGGTGCTGTCGATGGGCGATTGGGCGCGGATGCTGTCCTCGGACTTCTCCACCATCGACCGCCTCGTCGACCTCTACCGCGCCCACAAGGGTAAGCTCTCCCTCTCCCCCCCGCTGACCGCCGAGCGCACCGGCGCACATCTCTACCTGATCGACGAGACGATCACGCCGCCCGCGCCCGTCCCCCTCGAAACCGCCGCCGCCATCACCATGACCCCCTGCGAACCCGCCCCGAAAAACCTCGGTCCCAGCGCCCAGATCGTGGACGCGGCGGCCCTCGCAGGCGCGGTGCTCCGCTGCCGCAGGCCCGGCGACCGGTTCCACATGCTGGGCGCAACCGGCGGCCGGCTGCTGTCCGACGTGATGATCGACAAAAAGATCGACCACCCGCTGCGCGACTTCTGGCCGCTGGTGGCGGTGGACGGCGAGATCCTGTGGGCGCCGGGGATCGGCGTGAGCGAGTGCGCGAAGGTCACGCGCGAAACGCGGTTCGCGATCCGGCTCCGCTACGAAAACGGCATTGACAACGCGTCCCGGTGAAGCGATAATGGGACTATACACGAAGGAGAGGGGACGGAGAGCATGCATCCGGATCTGAAGACGGTTTTATATGACGAGCAACAAATCGCCGCGAGGGTGAAAGAATTAGGCGCACAGATCAGCCGTGACTTTGCGGGCGAAGAGGTGATGCTGATCGGGATTTTGAAGGGCGCGGTGGTGTTTTTCTCGGACCTGGTGCGCCAGATCGACGTGAAGGTGAAGATGGACTTCATGGCGATCTCCAGCTACGGCTCCGCGACGAAGTCCACGGGCGTGGTGCGCATCTTGAAGGACTTGGACAAGGACATCACGGGGATGAACGTGATCATCGTGGAGGACATCATTGACAGCGGGATGAGCCTCCAGTTTTTGAGCGAGATTCTGATGACGCGCGGCGCGAAGACGCTGAGCATTTGCGTGCTGCTGGACAAGCCGTCGCGAAGGCGGACGGAGATTGACGTGCGGTATCGGGGGTTTGAGATCCCGGACGAGTTTGTGGTGGGGTATGGGCTGGATTATGATGAGTATTATCGGGAGTTGCCCGTGATCGGCGTGCTGCGCCCGGAAATCTACGGCGGCGAGGAATAACCCCCCGATAGCACCCAGCGAAGCGACACAAGGGAGTCCAGAGGGGCTTAGCCCCTGTGGCAGGGATCCAAGGGACAGCGTCCCGTGGCCGCCGGAGGCCGTTCCCCCGCAACCCTCGTTCCTCCCTTTCACGTCGAGGGAAAGATCGGTCCCCT
>JAVBUD010000177.1:0-6099 GCA_031555755.1 Eubacteriales bacterium
GCCACAAACACCCCCGCAACCCCCGTCCCCGTGTCCTCCCCCGCGACCACATACCCCTCCCCGTCCAGTTCCACCAGCCCCTGAACCAGCCCCGCATTCGGCACCGTCCCCACGGCCACGAACACCCCCGCCACCGTCTCCTGCCGCAGCGACTGGTCCCGCGCGTCCTCCAGCGTCAGGCACAGCAGCCCGTCCTCCGGCTCCACCGACCTGACCCGGCTGTGCCACGCCAGCTCGATCCTCGGGTGCGCCAGCACCGCCGCCGCGCCGCCGCCCATGGCCCGCAGTTCGCCCCGCCGGTGGATCAGCAGCACGTCGGACCGCTGGGCCAGGTACAGCGCGTCCTCCACGGCGCTGTAGCCGCCGCCCACCACCGCCACCCGCTTGCCCGCGTAAAACGCGCCGTCGCAGGTCGCGCAGTAGCTGATCCCGCGCCCGGTGAGCTGCGCCTCGTTCGAAAGCCCCAGCTTCCGCCGGGACGCGCCCATGGCCAGGATCACGGTTTTCGCCTCCACGGCGCGCCCGCCCAGCTCCACCCGCTTCACCGGGCCGTCCAGCGCCACCGACCGCGCCCCCTCGTAGCTGACCTCAAGCCCCAGCGCCGTCGCCTGCGCCTCGAACTGCATCATCAGCTCCGGCCCGCCGATCCCGCCGGGAAAACCCGGATAATTGCCGATGGCGTCCGTGGTCGAGGCCTGCCCGCCGATCAGCTCCCGCTCCAGCAGCAGCGCGCTCAGCCCCGCCCGCACCGCATATAGCCCCGCGGACAGCCCAGCGGGCCCGCCGCCGATGATGATGACGTCGTACATGGTGAACCCTCCTAAATTGACTACAACTCCCTCCGCCCCTCAAACGCCTTCAGCAGCGTCACCTCGTCCGTATACTCCAAATCGCCGCCGACGGGCACGCCGTGGGCGATCCTCGACACCTTGACGCCCATGGGCTTGATCAGCCGCGACAGGTACGCCGCCGTGGCCTCGCCCTCGATGTCGGGGTTGGTGGCCAGAATGACCTCCTCGATGGGCTCCGACCCGAGCCGCGCCAGCAGCTCCTTGACGCGGATGTCGTCCGGGCCGATGCCGTCCATGGGGGAGATGACGCCGTGCAGCACGTGATACTGGCCGCGATACTCCCGCATGCGCTCCAGCGCCGCCACGTCGCGCGGGTCCTTGACCACGCACAGCGCCTTTTTGTCGCGCCCCGCGTCGCCGCACAGTGCGCAGGGGTCGGTGTCGGTGTAGTTGCCGCACACCGGGCAGAAGTGCACCTGTTTTTTGCCGTTCCAGATCGCCGTGGCCAGCTCGCGCACCTGGTCCTCGGGCATGCCGATGATGAAATAGGCCAGCCGCTGCGCGCTCTTCTGGCCGATGGTGGGGAGCTTTGACAGCTGGTTGACCAGCTTCGCGATGGGTTCGATGCCCGCCATGACCTAGAACAGGCCAGGCATGCCCAGCCCGCCCGTGAGCTTGCCCATCTCGCGCTCCGTGGTCTCATCCGCCATGCGGATCGCCTCGTTCACCGCCGCCAGGATCATGTCCTGCAGCATCTCCACGTCCTCGGGGTCCACCACTTCGGGCTTGATCTGAAGCGCCAGCAGCTGCTTTTTCCCGCTCACCTTCGCGGAGACCGCGCCGCCGCCCGCGGACGCCTCGAACTCGCGCGCCTCCAACTCTTCCTGCTTCTCGGCCATCTGCGCCTGCAGCTTCTGCGCCTGCCGCGCCAGCTGCTGCATCTGCCCGCCGCCCATCATCCCCGGAAATCCGCCGCCGCCTCGTGCCATTGATGTTCCTCCTTGGGCTGTGCCCGCTTTGTTCCGTTCTATTATACACGAGTTGGGGGGCGAAGTAAACACCGGCGTGGGGGCGGGCCTGTTCTGCCGCCCTGACACACAGTTGCCTGCAAATAACTCGGGATTGGCCTTGACTTGCGCGGTAAATGCACCTATAATGAATTGAATGCACTTTTCATCATTTTCACACGATCGGGGCGAAAACCATGGCAAAATTTCTCTCAAAGCGCATCTTGATGTCGGTCATCACGCTGTTCATCATCGCGACCGTGACGTTCTTCATCATGTTCCTGGTGCCCGGCGGGCCGTTCCTGAGCGAGAAGATCTCGCCCCAGATGGAAAAAATCATGATGGAGACCTACGGCTTTGACAAGCCGCTCATCGAGCAGTACGGCACCTACATGTCCAGGCTCGTTCAGGGCGACATGGGCATCTCCTTCAAGCGCAAGGGCTATTCCGTGCAGGAGATCATCGGCGAAAAATTCCCGGTGTCCGCCGGCCTCGGCGCGTGGGCGATCCTGGTCGGCATCCTGATGGGCGTGCCGCTGGGCGTGCTGGCGGCCTACAAGCGCAACAAGCTGGCCGACCGGATCATCATGTTCATCTGCACGCTGGGCATCGCGCTGCCCAGTTTCGTCATTGCCACCACCTTATTATACACCTTCGGCATGAACCTGAAATGGCTGCCCACCGTGGGACTCAAGACGCCGCAGAACTACATCATGCCCGTGTTCGCGCTGTCGCTGTCGCCCACCTGCTACATCACGCGGCTGATGCGGTCGTCCATGCTGGACGTCATGGGCCAGGACTACCTCAAGACCGCCCGCTCCAAGGGCCTGTCGGAGTTCAAGGTGCTGTTTAAGCACGCCATGCGCAACTCGCTGATGCCGGTCGTGACCTACCTCGGGCCGATGATCACAGCGGTATTGACGGGCAGCTTCATCGTGGAGCGCATCTTCTCGGTGCCTGGATTGGGCAGCTACTTCATCAACTCCATCAACGGCCGCGACTATCCCATGATCATGGGCACCACGATCTTCCTGGCGGGCCTGCTGATCACGATGAACCTGGTGGTGGACGTGCTGTACACCGTCATCGACCCGCGCATCAAATATTAAAGGAGGGCATGCCCCATGGACAAGCGCAAACCCGTCACCGGCATGTCCATCTCGGACGCCGAAAAGAGAGGGGACGGCCAGCTCGCAGTCGGCAAGTACAGCCGCCCGGGCACGTTCCACCTCAACATCCAGGACCTGGCCCCCGCCACCGACGACCAGAAGGCCCAGCGCGTGGTGCTCAGGGCGTCCACCACCTACTGGCAGGACGCCGCCCGCCGGTTCATGAAAAATAAAGTGGCCGTGGCGTCGCTGATCATGATCATCCTGATCGCGCTGTTCGCGTTCGTCGGACCCTACCTGTCGCCCTACACCTACGACATGCAGACCCGGGGCGACGAGCGCATGGCCCCGTGCTTCAAGCACCCCTTCGGCACGGACAACCTGGGCCGCGACATGCTGGTGCGCACCATGGTCGGCACCCAGATTTCCCTCGAGATCGGCCTGTTCTGCGCGCTGATCGTGGTCGTGATCGGCACCATCGTGGGCGCGTTTTCCGGCTACATGGGCGGCTGGGTGGACAACATCATCATGCGCTTCTGCGAGATCCTGTATTCCATCCCCGACATCCTGGTCATCATCATCCTGCAGATCAGCCTCAAGTCCAGGCTGGACCTGCTGTTCCCGGACCTGGCCATGGGCACGGCGATGGTGTCGATCTTCATCACGTTCGCGCTTTTATACTGGGTGAACATGGCGCGCATGGTGCGCGGGCAGGTGCTGCAGATCAAGCAGCAGGAGTACGTGCTGGCCGCCAAGGCGCTGGGCGCGTCCAACGCCCGCATCATCCGCAAGCACCTGATCCCCAACGCCATCGGCACCATTTTGGTCACCGCCATGTTCCAGATCCCCAGCGCCATCTTCACCGAGAGATTTTTGAGCTTCATCGGCCTGGGCGTGGCCGCCCCCATGGCGTCGTTGGGCAGCTTGGCGTCCAAGGCCCTGGACGGCCTGGCCAGCTACCCCTATTTGATGCTGTTCCCGGCGGGCCTGATCGCGCTGATCATCCTGTCGTTCAACCAGTTCGGCGACGGCCTGCGCGACGCCCTGGACCCGAGGCTGAGGGGATAGCGGCTGCGCCGCGGCAGCTCGCTTCGCGGTGACCGATCGCCGCGCAAGTGGCGTCGCCCCCGCCTCGCCGTCATCCTGAGCGCGAGCGAAGGACCTTCCCCAATCAGCGCCCCACCACCCATGAAAGAAGGCTGCCTGCAATGCAAGAATTGCTCCAGATAAACGACCTCAAAATCTCCTTCTTCACCCCCGCGGGCGAAGTCAAGGCCGTCAACGGCGTCAGCTACGCCCTCGAAAAGGGCGAGGTGCTGGGCATCGTGGGCGAATCCGGCTCCGGCAAATCCGTCTCTGTGTCCGCGCTGATGCAGCTTTTGACCTACCCAGGCCGCGTGGTCGGCGGCAGCATCCAGTTCGACGGCCTGGACATCCTCGCCCAGACCCCTGACCAGATGCGCAAGATCCGGGGCAAGGACATCGCCATGATTTTCCAGGACCCCATGACCTCGCTGAACCCGGTGTACACCATCGGCAACCAGCTCATCGAGACGATATTGTGCCATCACCGCATCGGCAAGCGCGAGGCCCGGCGCATCGCCATCGAAAACCTGACCCTCGTGGGCATCAACAACCCCGAGCGCCGCATGAAGCAGTACCCCCATGAGTTCTCCGGCGGCATGCGCCAGCGGGTGATGATCGCCATGGCGCTCAGCTGCCGCCCCAAGCTGCTGATCGCCGACGAGCCGACCACCGCGCTGGACGTGACCATCCAGGCCCAAATTCTGGACCTGATGAAGTCCCTGCGCAAGGAGATCGACGCCGCCGTCATCCTGATCACCCACGACCTCGGGATCGTGTCCGACATCTGCGACCGCGTGCTGGTCATGTACGGCGGCAAGGTCATCGAGGCGGGCGGCATCGACGACATCTACTACCGCCCTCAGCACCCGTACACGAAGGGCCTGCTGGCGTGCCTGCCCAAGGTCAACGCGGGCAAGCGCGAAAAGCTGTACCCCATCGAGGGCACGCCCATCGACCTGCTGAACATGCCCAAGGGCTGCGCGTTCGCCACCCGCTGCGACCAGTGCATGCAGGTCTGCCTGCGCGAGGAGCCGCCGGTGTTCGATTTTGGGGACGGCCACACGGCCAAGTGCTGGCTGCACGCAACAGGAGAGGAGGCGCGGGCATGAGCGACACGATGCTGAAAGTCACGGACCTGAAGCAGCACTTCCCCGTCAAATCCGCGCCGTTCACCCAGAAAAGCTATGTCAAGGCCGTGGACGGCGTGTCCCTCACGATCAAAAAGGGCGAGACCATGGGCCTGGTGGGGGAGAGCGGCTGCGGAAAATCCACCTTCGGGCGCACGGTGCTCAGGCTCTATGAGCCGACCAGCGGCACGATCGAGTTTGACGGCGTGGACATCACCCACGCCCACATGCAGCCCTACCGAAAGCGCATGCAGATCGTGCTGCAGGACCCGTACTCGTCCCTGAACCCGCGCATGACCGTGGGCGACATCGTGGGCGAGCCGCTGGACATCAACCGGACCTATTCCAGCAAAAAAGAGCGCTACGACAAGATCGTGGAGCAGCTGCGGCTGGTGGGCCTGAACACCGAGCACATGAACCGCTACCCCCACGAGTTTTCCGGCGGCCAGCGCCAGCGCATCTCCATCGCCCGCGCCCTGGCGCTGCATCCGGAGTTCATCATCTGCGATGAGCCGATCTCCGCGCTGGACGTGTCCATCCAGGCGCAGGTCATCAACAAATGGGTCGATCTGCAGGGCGAAATTGGGCTGACGTATTTATTTATCGCACACGACCTGGCGGTGGTGCGGTACATCTCAGACCGCATCGGCGTGATGTACCTGGGGCGGCTGGTGGAGCTGGCCGGGTCCGACGAGCTGTACGAGCACCACGTGCACCCGTACACCCAGGCGCTGCTGTCGGCCATCCCCATCCCGGACCCGAACGTCTCCAGGCAGTCCAAGCGGATTCTGCTGCAGGGCGACGTCCCAAACCCGCTGAACCCGCCCAGCGGCTGCTACTTCCGCACCCGCTGCCCCCACGCCACCGCCAAGTGCGCCGAGGCCGCGCCCGAAATGAAGCAAGTCGCCCCCGGCCACTTCGCCGCGTGCCACCTGGTCTAGCACAGCGCCGCTCACGCGGTGCGGCGGGGGCAAGCCCC
>JAVBUD010000161.1:0-5431 GCA_031555755.1 Eubacteriales bacterium
CACGCGAAGCACCTCCTTCACCCATCACCCCCCCGTCTTGTCATCCTGCCCGAAGGCTAAGGACCTCCCCCGCGTGAGCGGACGTGCCCCAACCAACGCAGGACGTCGCCTTCGGGCGGGTAGATCCTTCGACTTCGCTCAGGATGACACGACTGGGGAGTCAAGGTTGAAGAAGGTCCTTCGCTTGCGCTCAGGATGACGGTTGAGGGTGCGGCGCCTGTTTACGGCAGCGGGTACACCTTTTTGCCGTATGCGCCGTTGACGATCAGGGCGGAGCACAGGTATACGGCCACGCAGCCCGCGGCCAGCAGCGCCCAGGCGGGGACGACGGACCAGGTCTTGGTGAGCACGCCCAGGTCGGTCAGGGCGATGAAGGGGAGCGCGACGTCCAGTAGGGCGACAATGATGGACAGCAGCGAGAACTTGGCGAAGAACGCCGGGGTCCAGAGCAGCACGACGACGGCGAGGATGCTCCAGGCGTAGCCGTCGATGCGGGCGTCGAGGGGCGCACCGGCCTGGATGGCCTGGAACTTGAGCATCATCTCCATGCCGCCCACCAGCATGAAGAACGCCGAGAAGAACAGGAATGTGTTGCCGCCTGCGGCGTTGCCTGACTTGAGGTCCAACAGGCCCACGACCAGTTGAATCACGAACCCGCCCAGTAGCCAGCAGCCCACCAGCGGCATGGCGCTCGCCTCCACGCGCCCTGTCAGCAGCGCGAAAAAGCACGCGCACGCCACTGCAAGCCCCACCAGCCCCGCCGGGGTCGGGTTCGCCCAGTCCTTCATGACCACCTTGGTTTCCTGTTGCATGGGTCCATTCCTCCTGCGAAGTAAATTTGCCGAAACAAAGGGCGCACCCACCGCGACTGCGGTGAATGCGCCCCGTTGCGTCCGGCTTGAATCTACCGGAACGCCCCTTGGTCCACCCCTGCATCGCCGCGCGACCCCATCCCGAGCACAATAATCAGCGAGCGGCCAATCAGGCCCTCGCTGGTGCTAAGAATCAGGTGCTTGCGGAACTGCTGCATGGTGTGTGACCTCCGGCATTCGGTGATTGTGCATAATCATACAGGACAGATACCCAGTATGTCAATGGGTGATGGGAGGTTTAACAGAGTGTGGCAGGTTGCACACACTTCGCATGACCGATGTGACCCAAACATGGCTTTGTGGTGACATCTCCCGCCGTGGACTTGCCTTCGCGCAAGTTGCCGCGCTATAATGGACACACTGATACAGATGAGGTGGTTTTCTTATGGCGAGCGGCACCTGCCCTTTGATACTGATCGCGGACGACGATCCGGTCGTGCACGAGTCCATGGGACTTTACCTGGACTCCGAGGGCTTTGGGCACATTTCTGCCTACGACGGCGAGCAGGCCATCGAGCTGGCGGGCAGCGAGCATCCGGACCTGATGATCCTGGACCTGATGATGCCCAAGCAGAGCGGCACCGATGTCTGCCGCCTGATCCGCAAGACATCGAAGCTGCCGATCATCATGCTCACCGCCAAGAGCGAGGAGATCGATCGCATCCTCGGGCTGGAGTTGGGTGCGGACGACTACATCGTCAAGCCGTTCAGCCCCCGTGAGGTGCTGGCGCGCATCCGCGCGGTGCTGCGGAGGTTTTCCGATGCCCAGCCTCAGGAGGACGACGGCATCATCCGTTATCCGCAGTTGGAGATCAACCTGGCAAACTACCAGGTCAAGGCCATGGGCCAGGTGGTGCCGTTTACGCCCAAGGAAGTGGAGATCCTGCACATGCTGGCGGGGAGTTCCGGGCAGGTTTTCTCCCGGGAGCAGATCCTGTCCCGCGTCTGGGGCTACGACTATTTCGGAGACACGCGCACCGTGGACACCCACATCAAGCGCATCCGCCAAAAGCTGCCCCAGGAGGGCGTGCCGTGGGGGCTGAAGACCATTTACGGGGTTGGATACAAGTTTGAAGTCGAAGAGTAAGAGCCATCACAGCGTGCTGTTCGTGCGCCTGTTCAGCGTGGTCGTCTTGATGATCTTGATGACCGCGCTGTTTACGACGGGCATTTACACCTACATCGCCCGCAGCCTGTTCACCCAGATCAAGGAGGACGAGCTGCTCAGGAAGGCGCGGTCGGTGACGAATGTGATTGATGAGTTCCAGGGTGAGTTGCCCGCCCTCAGGCAGTTGCTCAGCATGTTCACGCTGGATGAGGCCTCGGATTCGCTGTTGGGCGCGCACATGCTGCTGGTGGACGCGTCGGGCGAAGTGATGTTCCAGAGCGAATCGCTGAAGGAAAAGATGCTGCCGGACTTGGTGGGCGCCACGAAGGCGGTGCTGACCCAGGGCGAGATGCGCACCTCACAGATTCCGGTGCTGAAGCACACGTCCATGGTGGGCGTGGGCGTGCCGGTGACGGTCGGCGGTGTGGCGAAGGGCGCGGTGCTGCTGTTGGTGCCCGCCTACGAGGCGCTGCTGGCCATGAGCAGCCTCAACTGGGCGCTGGTGGTGTCGCTGATCCTGTCGCTGCCGCTGACCGCCGTGATCGTTTTCTATGTGATCGGGCGCGTGGTGAACCCGCTGCGCCAGATGACGTTCGTGGCCACGCACATGGCGGGCGGCGACTTTTCGCGCCGCGCGGACGTCAGCCAGCGCGGCGAAGTGGGCGAGCTGGGCTCGGCGCTGAACTACCTCTCCCGGGAACTGTCGCGGAACATCACGTCGCTGACCCTGGAGCGGAACCGGCTGAAGCAGGCCATCAACGGGCTGTCGGAGGGCATTGTGGCGGTGGACCGGTTGATTCGGATCACCCACTACAACCCGGCCGTGCAGCGGTTGTTCACGGGCCCCAAGCCCGCGCTGACCGCCGATGAGCGGCTGGAGCTGGTGCCGGATGTTTTGATCTGGGACGATTTTCGGAGCGTCGTGGAAAAGGGTGAGCCGATCTCGCGCCCTGTGAGCCTGCGCGACCGCATGATCATGATCCACATCGCGCCCATCCACAGCGAGCAGGCCGAGATCATGGGCGCGGTGGGCCTGTTCTCCGACATCACCGAATCCGAGCGGCTGGAGCGCACGCGGCGGGATTATGTGGCGAATGTGTCCCACGAGATGCGCACGCCCTTGACGGCCATGCGGGCGCTGCTGGAGCCGCTGTCCGAGGGCATGGTTCAGAGCGAGGAGACGAAGGAGCGGTACTACGCGATCATGCTGCGCGAGACCATGCGGCTGTCGCGGCTGATCAACGACCTGCTGGAGCTGTCGCGGCTGCAGTCGGGCTCGCTGGCGCTGTCCACGGAGCGGGTGCGGCTGCAGGGCGTGTTTGAGGAGCTGCAGGACAAGTATGAGCCCATCGCCGAGGAAAACCACATCGTGTTCTTGATGGACGAGGGGCTGATGTCGTGCCCGGACGTGGTGTCGAATCCCGACCGGCTGGAGCAGGTACTGGTGATCCTGATCGACAATGCGATCAAGTACACGAATGAGGGCGGCACGGTGCGGCTGTCCGCGGACTGGGACGGGTCGCAGGTGCGGCTCTCGGTGTCGGACACGGGGATCGGCATCGACGAGAAGGATTTGCCGTATGTGTTCGACCGGTTTTATAAGGTGGACAAGGCGCATTCGGGGTTGGGGAGCGGGCTGGGCCTGTCGATCGCGCGGGAGCTGTTGAAGCTGATGGGCGAGGAGATCTCCGTGATGAGCAAGGTCGGCGAGGGGTCGACGTTCATGTTTACGGTGAAGCGGGCGTAGGGGCCTGTGCCGCGCTGCGGACCTTCCTCAAACGCAAAAACCTCGCCGTGTCATCCTGAGCGAAGTCGAAGGAGCTCCCCGCCGTGAGGCGACGTTCCCGTGGGTCCGTCCGCTCAACCGGGGGAGATCCTTCGACTTCGCTCAGGATGACACGTGAGGTTTGGATTGAGGAAGGTCCTTCGCTCGCTCAGGATGACGGGGGGTGGAAGGCGGTACAGCCTCGTCTCCTCCGACCTCCACGCCTGCATGCCCGGCATTGACACCACCTCCGCAATCCCGTATAATGCTACATGAACGATAACAACAACGCGATGGGGGACGATCGACATGAATGCTGAGGCCATGAAAACGTATCTGAACACCGAGGCCGCGCTGACCGCGCTGGCGGCGATCTATGGCGACAAGGCGGAGGCCCAGCGGGCCCGCTATCAGAAGCTGGTGGACGCGTTTGTGGCGCGGTTCGGGGAGCGGGACGGGCTGCTGCTGTGCTCGGCGCCGGGCCGCACGGAGATCGCGGGCAACCACACCGACCATCAGAGTGGGCGCGTGCTGGCCGCCGCCGTGGACCTGGACACCGTGTGCGCCATCGCGCCTCGGGACGACATGCTGGCGACGCTGTGGTCCGAGGGCTACGACCGGCCGTTCCGGGTGGACCTCAGCGACCTGTCCGTGCAGCCGGCCGAGCAGGAGACCACGCTGGCGCTGATTCGCGGTGTGGCAGCGCGGATGGCCGAGCTGGGCTACAAGGTGGGCGGATTCGACGCCGTGGCGACCAGCACGGTGTTTAAGGGCAGCGGGCTGTCGTCGTCGGCGGCGCTCGAAGTGATGCTGGTGGCGGCGCTGGACGCGCTGTACAACGGATTCGTCATCGACGCTCAGACCCGGGCGAAGATCAGCCAGTTCGCGGAGAACAAATACTTCGGCAAGCCCTGCGGCCTGCTGGACCAGATGGCATCCAGCGTCGGCGGGCTGGTGACGATGGACTTCAAGGACGCGGAGGCCAAGATTGAGGCGCTGCAGTACGACTTTCAGAAAAAGGGCTACGCGCTGTGCGTGGTGTCTGCGGGCGGCGACCATGGCAACCTGACGAACGAGTACGCCGCCATCCCCCAGGAGATGCGCCAGGTGGCGCAGGCGCTGGGCAAGTCGGTGCTGCGCGAGGTGGACCCGGCGCTGATGGAAGCGCAGATCCCGACGCTGAAGGGCAAGGTCTCGGACCGCGCAATTCTCAGGGCGCTGCACTTCTATGACGAGGATGCGCGGATTCCGGAGCTGGTACGGGCCATCAAGGGCGACGACCTGAAGGCGTTCTTGGGCCTGATCATCGCCAGCGGCGCGTCCAGCCAGACGCTGCTGCAGAATCTGTATGTGCCTGGCCGCGACAACCAAGAGATGGTGCTGGCGCTGGAGCTGTCCAGGCGGATGCTCTCGGAGGACGGCGCGTGGCGCATCCACGGCGGCGGGTTCGCGGGCACGATCTTGACGTTTGTGCCGCTGGCAAAGCTCAGCGCATACAAGGCGCGTATGGACAGCGTGTTCGGAAAAGGCGCCACCACGGTGCTGAGCGTCAGGCCCTGCGGGCCGGCGGTCGTGGGGATGTAGTGTAATCATGGAACACATCCAACCCCCGTCATCCTGAGCGCAGCGAAGGACCTTCTTCAAACTTTGTCTTAGGAAAGTTTGAGGAAGGTCCTTCGCTGCGCT
>JAVBUD010000034.1:0-10075 GCA_031555755.1 Eubacteriales bacterium
AGGGCGGGGGCTTGCCCCCGCCGCCGCGTGAGCGACGTCCTTGTTGCGCTCTACACTACCATTCGCTCGGCCGCAACAGCGCCTTCTTCGCATTCAACTCGATGTACTGCCAGATCCTCTGGTAGGCTCTCTCATTGCGAATGACCTCATCGTAAAACGACGTCTGCCAGATCTTCCGGCCAGGCGTTCCGTCGCGCTGATTGCATTCTCGCGTGGACAACGACTTAAACGCCCCGACCACATCCATCAACGTCGGGCGCGGGTTTGCACCCGCCGACTCGATGATGATCACCGCATGGATGTGGCTGGGCATGATGATGTATTGATCCACGCGAACGCCGGGAAAACGTGTGGTGATGGCGTATAGCTGGCGTTCGGCGGTTTCTCCTCGCGGGGTAAGTTCGACGCGAGGTGCGGCGGGGGCAAGCCCCCGCCCTACAGGGTCGCTGCGGATCACCCCGAGCGTGCGTTCATGGTTTTCGGTGCAGATGACGATGTGGTAATACCCATTCGCACCATAGTCGTAGCTCTGCAGGTGCGCATGTTTTCGCGAGGGGTATTGGTCCATTTACGCCTCCTGAATCCTCACAACGCGATACCCCGCGTCCTCCACCTGTTTTGTCAGCATCTCGTTCGTGATGGACTGGTTTGCGCTCACATCGGCGCCTTCCAGGTCCACTTTCGCGATGACGCCGTCCAGTTTGTTTAGCGCTTTTTCGACCCTGGCAGTGCAGTGGCCGCAGCTCATGCCTTCGATGGTCAGTCTCTTTTCCATGGGGTTGCGCCTCCTCATTCGATGCTTTGCTTCTTATTATACCATATCCGACCAAAGCCTACACTATTTAACGCAAACTTCCGCTGCGAAACTTCGACCGTGATTGACAGAAATGCTCGAATCGGGATACAATGAACGTTGGGCTTCTGCCCGAATCCTGACTGGGAGGCACTCCGATGTGACGTGAAGACACGGCAAAAACCAATCCACCATTGAGGAGGGCTATTCCCCATGCAACACCCCGAGCTTCAAAAGGAGGTCGCGCGCCGGCGCACCTTCGCCATCATATCGCACCCGGACGCGGGCAAGACCACGCTCACGGAAAAGCTGCTGCTGTACGGCGGCGCGATTCGCCAGGCGGGCTCCGTCAAGGCGCGAAAGGCCGCGAAATATGCCACCTCCGACTGGATGGAGATCGAGAAGCAGCGCGGCATCTCGGTCACCTCGTCGGCGATGGTGTTCGACTTCGACGGGTACCGGATCAACATCCTGGACACGCCGGGCCATCAGGACTTTTCCGAGGACACCTACCGCACCCTCGTGGCCACCGACAGCGCCGTGATGCTGATCGACTGCGCCAAGGGCGTGGAGGAGCAGACCGTGAAGCTGTTCAAGGTCTGTCGGCTCCGGAACATCCCGATCTTCACCTTCGTCAACAAACTGGACCGCGCGGGCAAAGATCCGTTTGAGCTGATGGAGGAGCTGGAGCAGGTGCTGGGCATCCGCAGCTGCCCCGTGAACTGGCCCATCGGCACCCACGGCGACTTCAAGGGCGTGTACCACCGCGACACCAAGATGGTGGAACTGTATCAGGGCGGCAACCACGGCCAGAGCCAGGTGCAGGTCACCGAGGTCTCGCTGGACGATCCGAAGCTGGAATCGGCCATCGGCAAGGCCTACTACGACAAGCTACTGGAGGACGTGGAGCTGCTGGACGTGGCGGGGGACCCGTTTGAGCTGGACAAGATCCTGTCCGGACAGCTGACGCCAATGTTCTTCGGCTCGGCCAGCAACAACTTCGGCGTGGAGCCGTTCCTGTCGCGGTTTTTGTCCTACACCAAATCCCCCACGCCCCGGGAGGCGGACTGCGGCCTCATCCAGCCCACGGACGACAAGTTCACCGGTTTCGTGTTCAAGATCCAGGCCAACATGAACCCCGCACACCGGGACCGGCTGGCGTTCATGCGGATCTGCAGCGGCACGTTCGAAAAGGGCATGGAGGTCTGGCATAGCTCCACCGGCAAGACCGTGAAGTTGGCCCAGCCCCAGCAGTTCATGGCCCAGGAGCACGAGACGGTGGAGCTGGCCTATCCCGGCGACATCATCGGGCTGTTCGATCCGGGAATGTTCCGGCTGGGCGACACGCTGTGCACCGGCGCGCCGGTTCGCTACGGCGGCATTCCACTGTTCGCGCCGGAGTTTTTCTGCCGGGTCAGCCCCGAGGACAGCATGAAGCGCAAGCAGTTCATGAAGGGCATCATCCAGCTGTCTCAGGAGGGCGCGATCCAGACCTTCAAGCGCCCCAACATCGGCCGCGAGGAGATGATCGCGGGCGTCGTGGGCGTGCTGCAGATGGACGTGCTGGAGTATCGGCTGAAGCTGGAATACGGCGTGGACCTGGTCCGTGAGGGCCTGCCGTTCCGGTATGTGCGCTGGGTGGCGGAGACGCCCAAGCCGCTGGAAAAACTGCGGCTGACCAGCACCACGGCCATCGCCCAGGACAGCGCCGAGCGGCCCGTGCTGCTGTTCGAAAACGACTGGAGCATCAGGCTCGCCATGGAGAACAACGAGGGCCTGGTGCTGAAGGAGACCGCGGACCGCTTGGAAGCGGACGAGATGATGTAAGCGGCTGCGCCGCGGCAGATCGCATCGCGGTGTTCTGACACAGTGTACCCATATGCGCGGCAGGAGCGGAACGCCACAGAGGGCGTTCCCTACAGCCCAATCGAGGCAGTAGGAAACGAATACGCCGTAGGGAACGGCCTCTGTGCCGTTCCGCCCCGCCGCAGCGGACGTCTCCCCCACCCCATATTCTAACTACACAGAGGAGCAATTCACTTGATGAAAGCCCGCAACGACCTACGCAACATCGCCATCATCGCCCACGTCGATCACGGCAAGACCACCCTCGTGGACGAGATGCTCAAGCAGGGCGGCGTTTTCCGCGAAAACCAGCAGGTCCAGGACCGCGTCATGGACAGCAACGACCTGGAGCGAGAGCGCGGCATCACGATCCTGGCCAAGAACACAGCCGTTCACTTCGGAGACATCAAAATCAACGTCGTCGACACCCCCGGCCACGCCGACTTTGGCGGCGAGGTGGAGCGCGTGCTGAAGATGGTCAGCGGCGTGGTGCTGCTGGTGGACTCCTTTGAAGGGCCCATGCCCCAGACCCGGTTCGTGACGAACAGGCGCTGGAGCGTTCTCTGCCGGTGATCATCTGCGTCAACAAGATGGACCGGCCCGATCAACGCTGCCTGGAGGTCGTGGACGAGACGCTGGAGCTGCTCTTGGAGCTAGACGCCACCAACGAGCAGCTGGACAGCCCGGTGGTGTTCACGTCGGGCCGGGACGGTAAGGCGACGCTGTCGCTGGACGAGCCCGCCCAGGACCTGCGCCCGCTGTTCGACACCATCGTCAGCCACATCCCCGCGCCGTCCGGCGATGCGGACGCGCCGCTGCAGCTGCTGGTGTCGACCATCGACTACAACGACTACATCGGCCGCGTGGGCATCGGCCGCATCGAGCGGGGCCGCATCCGCGCGGGCCAGATGGCCGTGCGCTGCACCTACGGCGAGTCGGGCGTCAGCGCGCCCACGCGCCTGGGCGGGCTGTTCACCTTCGACGGGTTGAAGCGCGTGCCCGCCGATGCCTGTGAGATGGGCGACATCGTGGCCATCTCGGGCTTTGAGGACCTGTCCATCGGCGACACGATCTGCGAGCCGGGTCTGGCGGACCCACTGGCCTTCGTAAAAATCTCCGACCCCACCGTCAGCATGAACTTCTGCGTCAACGACAGCCCGTTCGCGGGCACAGAGGGCCAGTACGTCACCTCGCGCCACCTGCGCGCGCGGCTGTTCCGGGAGATGCAGACCGACATGTCGCTGCGCGTAGAAGACACCGGCACTACCGACGCATTCAAGGTCTCCGGGCGCGGCGAGCTGCACCTGTCGATCCTGATCGAGAACATGCGCCGCCAGGGGTATGAGTTCGCCGTGACGAAGCCCACGGTGCTGTACAAAGAGGTGGACGGCACCACATGCGAGCCGATTGAAAAGCTGGTCTGCGACGTGCCCAGCCAGTATGCGGGCAGTGTCATCGAGAAGATCGGGCGCAGGCGCGGCACGCTGGTCACCATGGTTGGCGGCGACCGCACCAGGCTGGAGTTTTCCGTGCCGTCGCGCGGCCTGTTCGGCTACCGCAGCGAGTTCATGACCGACACCCGCGGCGAGGGCGTGATGAGCGCCGTCTTCGAGGGTTATGAGCCCGACAAGGGCGACATCCCCACCCGCATCTCCGGCTCGCTGGTCGCGTTCGAGACCGGCGACACCACCGCCTACGCCATGTTCAACGTGCAGGACCGCGGCGAGCTGTTCATCCTGCCGGGCACGAAGGTGTATTCCGGCATGATCGTGGGCCGCAACGCCCGCCCAGGCGACATGGACGTGAACGTGTGCAAGAAAAAGCACCTGACCTCCATCCGCAACTCCGCGGGCGCCGAGGAGGCGCTGAAGATCACCAACTACCACATCCCCACCATGGAAGAGGCGCTGGAGTTCATCGACGACGACGAACTGCTGGAGATCACGCCGAAGTCGTTTAGGATGCGGAAGCGCGAACTGGTGGCAGAGAAGCGCAAGAAATCGGCCAGCAAGAAGTAGAGGGGACGGCGCTCACGCGCGGGCGAAAACCCCAACAACCCACGGAGGTGTCCGTCATGCGCGCCACTCGCCTTCAACTGACCAACTTCCGCAACTACCAACGCGCGGACGTCTCCCCCTGCCCCGGCATCACCGTGTTCCACGGCCAGAACGCCCAGGGGAAGACCGCGCTGCTCGAGGCCATCTACCTCTGCTGCACGGGCCGCTCCCACCGCACGTCCCGGGACAGGGAACTGCTGCGCTGGGACGAGCCCAAATCCGGCATCACATTGGACGTGCTGCGCCAAGACGGCACCCATCAGATCGACATCGTGCTGTCCTCCATCGCCAAAAAGCAGGTCCGCATCAACAACGCGCTCACCAGCCGCACCGGAGAGCTGATGGGCCACGCCAACGGCGTGCTGTTTTCCCCCGAGGACCTGCGCATGGTCAAGGACGGCCCCGCAGAGCGCCGCCGCTTTCTCGACATGGAGCTCAGCCAGATCCGACCCGCCTATTATTATGCCTTGCAGCGCTACCACCGCGCGCTGCAGCAGCGCGGCGCGGTGCTACGCGACGCGGCGGCTCGCCCGTCCATCCTGGCCACCTTGGACGAATGGGACCATCAGCTCGCCCGCGCCGGCGCGGAGATCATCGAGCACCGCCGCCGGTTCATCGATAAGCTTCATCAGTCCGCCTCCGCCATCCATTCGGGCATCACCGGCGAGGCCGAACAGCTGCAGGTCCGCTACGAGCAATCACTGCAGACCGACGCCACAGGCGACGCGCTGGCGGAGGCTTTTCAGTGCGCCCTCGCCACCGCGCGCCAGGTAGACCTGCGCCGCCAGACCACCACCGTCGGCCCCCACCGCGACGACCTCAACCTGCTCATCAACGGCGTCGACGCCCGCGCCTACGGCTCCCAGGGCCAGCAGCGCACCGTCGCCCTGTCGCTGAAGCTGTCAGAGCTGCACGTGATGCACGACCTGACCGGCGAATGGCCCATCCTGATGCTGGACGACGTCATGTCCGAGCTGGACCCCACCCGCCGCCGCCACTTGTTTACGCATTTAGATGGCGTACAAACCCTGGTCACCTGCACCGACCCCGCCGATCTGGCCGGGGCCGAAGTGGGCATGATGGTGCGCGTGGAGAGCGGGCGGGCGACGGTGTAAGCACCGTTCATCGTCGTCCAACCCCCACGCCCCGTCATCCTGAGCGCAGCGAAGGACCTTCTTCAAACTCAAAAAAGTAAAGTTTGAAGAAGGTCCTTTGCTGCGCTCAGGATGACGGGAGGACGCGCTCAGGATGACGGGATGGGCGATGCGCTCACGCGGGGCGGGCGGACGCACCCTCACCCATCAATGCTTGTGCGAGATCAGCCCCACGGCCTTCGAGACCTCGATCACCAGCAGCGGCACCAGCGCCAGCCCCAGGCCCACCGCGTACAGCCACGCGGGCAGGATCGTGAGTTCAAACACCATCGCAATCGGCGGCACGAACAGCACCAGGCAGGTCAGCGCCAGGCTGCCGAGCACGGCAAGGTTCATGTACTTGTTGGAAAACGCGCCGATCTTGAACAGCGACTTGTCGCTCCTCATGTTGAACGCCTGCACCAGCTGGCACAGCGCCAGCACCATGAACGCCATCGTGCGGCCGCCCTCGATGTGGCCGGTGGTGCGCTTGCCCAGGTAGTAGCCCGCCAAGGTCAGCGCGCCGAACATGACGCCCTGCAGGCCGATGCGCACGCCCAGGCCGTGGGCGAACAGGCTCTCGTCCTTTGCCTTCGGCGGCTGGCTCATGACCTCCGGGTCCACCTTTTCCATGCCCAGCGCGATGGCGGGGAAGCTGTCGGTAACCAGGTTGATCCACAGCAGCTGCATGGACAGCAGCGGCGCTTCGTGCCACATCAGCATCGCAAGGAAAACCGTGATCACCTCGCCGATGTTGGTGGACAGCAGGTACGCCACGGCCCTGCGGATATTTTCATAGATGCCGCGCCCCTCCTCCACCGCGTGCACGATGGTGGAGAAATTGTCGTCGGTGAGGATCATGTCCGCCGCGCCCTTTGACACATCGGTGCCGGTGATGCCCATGGCGCAGCCGATGTCGCTGGCCTTCAGGGCGGGCGCGTCGTTCACGCCGTCGCCGGTCATAGAGACCACCGCGCCCTGGCGCTGCCAGGCCTTGACGATGCGGATCTTGTTTTCCGGCGACACCCGGGCATACACGGACGTGGTCTTGACCACCTTGTCCAGCTGCTCGTCGGTGAGCTGGTCCAGCTCCGCGCCGGTCATGGCGCCGTCGCCCTCGCCCCGGATGCCCAGATCCCGGGCGATGGCGCTGGCGGTCACCACATGGTCGCCGGTGATCATGACGGGCTTGATGCCCGCCCGCTTGCATTCCGCCACCGCCACGCGCACTTCCGGGCGCGGCGGGTCGATCATGCACACCAGGCCCGTGAAGGTGAGGTCAGACTCGAGCGCCTCAAACGTCGGCTTTTCCGGCAGGCTGTCGATCTGCTTGACGCCCACGGCCAGCACGCGCAGCGCCTGCTCGCCCAACTCATCCACGAGCCGCTTCGCCTTGTCCATGTCGCCCGCACTGCAGCGGGTCAGGATGGAGTCGAACGCGCCCTTGGTGATGACCATGAGCCTTCCATGCATGTCGCACACCACGGTCATCAGCTTTCGATCGCTGTCAAAGGGCAGTTCCTGAAGGCGCGGATAATCCTCCTGCAGGTCCTCCTTGATCAGACCGTCGTTGTGGGCGGCCAGCACGATGCAGGTCTCCGTGGGGTCGCCCAGGTGCTGCACGCTACCATCGTGGTTGATCACGATGTTGCCGTCGCAGCACAGCGTGGCGTAGGTCAGCAGTTGCTTGACCGCCTCGCTGTCCTGGCCGGTGATGTCGGAAAGATTGTCCGCCTGTGCATCGTAGGCCTTCACCAGCGTCATGCGGTTCTGGGTCAAGGTGCCGGTCTTGTCCGAGCAGATGACGGACGCGCTGCCCAGCGTCTCCACAGCGGGCAGATTGCGGATGATGGCGTTGCGCTTCGCCATGCGGGTCACGCCGATGCTGAGCACGATGGTCACGATGGCGGGCAGTCCCTCCGGAATCGCGGACACGGCCAGCGACACGGATGTCATGAAGATCGACAGCAGGTCAATCTTGTTCACCAGACCCAGCACGAAGATCACGGCGCAGATGGCGATGGCCATGATGCCCAGCATCTTGCCCAGGTCCGCCAGCTTTTTCTGCAGCGGCGTCTGGCCTTCGCCCTCGCCGGAGAGCAGCTTGGCGATCTTGCCCATCTCGGTCTTCATGCCCGTGCCGGTCACCACGGCGGAGGCGCGGCCGTAGGTGATGGAACAGCCGGAATAGACCATGTTCAGCCGGTCTCCCAGGGGTGCGTCGTCTTTGACGACGGCGCGGGCGTCCTTTTCCACGGGCACCGACTCGCCGGTGAGCGCCGATTCCTCGCTCTTCAGGTTCGCCGACTCGATCAGCCGCGCGTCAGCGGGCACAAAATCGCCGGCCTCGATCAGAATGATGTCGCCGGGCACCACGTCACGGGCGTCGATCTGGACGTCCTTGCCGTTGCGCCGCACCCGCGCATGAGGCGCGGACATGGATTTCAGCGCGTCCAGCGCCTTTTCAGCCTTGCCCTCCTGCACCACGCCCATCACGGCGTTCAGCACCACGATCAGCAGGATCAGTCCCGGCTCAAAGAACTCCATGGGGTCGTGCCCACGCAGCGCGATGAAGAAGGAGATCGCCGCCGCCACCAACAGGATGATGATCATCGCGTCCTTGAACTGCTCAAAGAACCGCTGATACCACTTCTTCTTGGGCTTACCCTCCAGTTCGTTGGGGCCGGACGCCGCCAGTGCAGCCTGCGCCTGGGCGTCCGTCAGTCCTGCCTTGGGGTCGGCAGTGAGTTGCTCAATGGGGGTCGTGTGTGCATTCATCGTGGGTCTTGGCCTCCTCTTGCCATGGTTTTGACATCATTTCCGGGGAAATGCGGACGCGCATCCACGAAGGTAGGATGCGCGTTTGCGGGGTATGTATGTAGTATAGCATGCCATGAGGAAAAAAGTGGGGGGAATGGGGTTAAAGTTGCGGTTATCCGGGTCAAAATGTCGATTTCGGAGCCGCATTTTACCCCAGGAACTTCGCGCACACCGGCAGCGGCAGACGCAGCTCACTGGCCTGCTTTCTCGTGCTCAGGTCGATCACCTGCACCGCGTCGCCGCCCTGGCAGGTCACCACCAGCCATTTTCCGTCCGGCGACACGGCGATGCAGCGGGGCAGGTGCTTGACCTGGATGTGCCCGTCCGCGATCAAGTCCGTGCCGTCCACCTTGAACACCGCGACCACGTCGCCGCCCTGGCTTTTGATGTCGCGCACGCTGGCGTAGAGCGTGCTCTCATCCGGCGCAAGCTGCAGGTCCGCGCCGTTGTACGCGCTGAAAGCGCCCTCGGGCAGCGCCGCGAACGTCGCTACCGGCGTCAGCGCGCCGGTGGTTTTGTCGTAGCGGCAGCTGATGACATGGCTCATCAGCTCGGTCATGATGAAGGCGCGCTCCCCTGCCCGGTCGAAAACCAGGTGGCGCGGCCCTTCGCCGGGCGCGATTCGGGCTTCGCTGACGGGCGAAAGCTGCCCATCCGCGCCGATGGCGCAGGTGTAGACCAGGTCGGTGCCCAGGTCGCAGCACAGCAGAAACCGAGCGTCCGGGTCCGGTACGGCGCAGTGGGCGTAGGGCTTGTTCTGGCGCGCGGGGTCAGCGGAACTGCCCCGGTGCTGGATGTTGGTGAGCAATTCTGAGGCGGTGCCGTCCCCCAGCGCCTTGACGGCGAGCACATTCCCACCCAGATAATTCGCCGCGAACAGCTGGCGTCGGTTCGGCCCGACGCTGATGCTGCACAGCGCACCGCCCGGATAGGATTCGCGGTTCAAAAAAGTGAGCGCCCCGTCCGCATCGATGACATAGGCCGCGATCAGCGCCTCGCCCTCGACCTCGTCAGCGGCATACAGAAAGCGCCGGTCGTGGGTGATGCACAGGTAGGAGGGATTGTAGGCGTCGTCCTCGCTGGCAAACGCGGTGAGCGCCCCCGTGTCCGCGTCGAGTGAACAAGCATAGATGCCCCGGGCGGTGCCGAGTTCTGAGCGGTGCTGGGTATAGCAGGAGATGTAGAGTGTGTGTGCGGGCATGGTGGGGGTACCTCCTTTGGGGGTGATGGAGGTAGTATAGCATAGGGGGGAGTGATTGACAATTAACACTTGACAATGCACAATTGGGGACGGCGCTCACGCGGGACTCCTTCCACCGCTCACGCGGTCCCCCTCCCTCTAGAGGGAGGCTGGGTCGAGAACGTCGCTCACGCGGCGGCGGGGGCAAGCCCTCGCCCTACGGGGTACAGATGACGGCCCACTCCCG
>JAVBUD010000002.1:0-16060 GCA_031555755.1 Eubacteriales bacterium
GGGGCAAGCCCTCGCCCTACACAGCGCTAATTCGTCCCCGTAGGGCAGGGGCTTGCCCCCGCCGCCGCGTGAGCGACGTTCCCCTACTCCTCCTGATGAAAAAACCCGTACACCGTCCTCGCCAGCACCGGCCCGATCCCGTCCGCCGCCGCCAGCTCTTCCTCCGTGGCGCTCTTCAGCATCTCGATCGTCTTGAACGCCTTCAGCAGCGCCTTTTTTTTCACTGGGCCGATGCCCTCGATCCCGTCCAGGGACGACGCGATGGACTTCTTCGCCCTGAGTTTTCTGTGGTGGGTGATCCCGAAACGGTGCGCCTCGTCGCGCAGCCGCTGCACCAGGTGCAGCGCCTCTGAGTGCCGGTCCAGATAGATGCTCTCCTCGCGGCCCGGCACGAAAATCTCGTCGATCCGCTCCGCCAGCGCGAAGATCGGGATTTCGAACCCCTGCTCGCTCAGCGCCTGCATGGCCGCGCTCAGCTGGCCCTTGCCGCCGTCGATCAGGATCAGATCCGGAAAATCCGAAAACTTCCCGGTCCGGCCAAGCCCGGCCTCCTCCTCTTCCCGACCGTGCCTGAGCCGCCGGGTCATCACCTCGTAGTGGGACGCGTAGTCGTCCGCACCCACCACCGTCTTGATCTTGAAAATCCGATACTCCTTCGGCGCGGCCAGCCCGTCGATCTGCACCACCATCGCGCCCACAGACTGCTCGCCACCGGTGTTGGAGATGTCGTAGCCCTCAATGCGGCGCGGCGGCTCTGAAAGGCCCAACACCTCTGCCAACTCGATCAGCGCGCCCTGGGTGCGGCTGTAGCTGCGCTCCAGCTTTTTCGCCCGCTTTTGCGCCATGTCTTGGGCGTTCTTCACGGCCATGTCCACCAGCTTTTTCTTGTCACCGCGCTGGGGCACCGACAGCTCCACCTTCGCGCCCCGCGCCTCCTGCAGGATCTCGGTGAGCGCCTCCTTGTCCTGAGGCATCGCATTCAGCAGCACATCGCGCGGGATGTCCACCTGGTCCGCGTAGCGCTGCAGCATGAACGACGTCAGCACGTCCCCGGCAGGCTCGTCCCCGGCCCGCTCCATGACGAAGTGCTCCGCGCCGATCAGTTTTCCGTCCCGGACGATCATCAGCTGCACCAGCGCGTCCACGCCCTCCGGCGCCGTCACGATCACGTCCTGGTCCCCGCCGCCCACGAACAGCGCCTTCTGCTTCTGGATCACCGATTCCACGGCGCGAATGCGGTCGCGGTAGCTGGCGGCCCGCTCGTAGTTCATGGACGCCGCCGCCTCGGCCATCTGCTGCTTGAGCTGCACCAGGATCGGGTCCGTCTTGCCCGCCAAAAACTCCATGGCGCGGCGCAGCAGCGCATGATAATCCTCTACTGAAACCGCCCCCGTGCAGGGCGCGAGGCACTGCCCGATCTGGTGGTGCACGCAGGGCCGGTTCTTGGGGTCCGGTTTCAATACTCCCGAACAGACCCGGATCGGGAACACCATCCGGCACACGTCGAGCACCTCGTGCACCGCCATCACATTCTGATACGGCCCGAAGTATTTGAGGCCGTTGTGCTCCGGCTTGCGCTTGAACTGGATGCGCGGATAGTCCTCGGTGAGGTCGATGGCCAGGTACGGGTACTGCTTGTCGTCCTTCAGCAGGATGTTGTAGTAGGGCTTGTGGCGCTTGATCAGGTTGTTTTCCAAAATCAGCGCCTCGAGCTCCCGGTCCACCAGCACGATCTCAAAATCGTCCACCTTGTCCACCATCGCCTGCACCTTTGTGGTGTGGCCCTTGGGCGAGTGGAAGTATTGGCGCACCCGGTTCTTGAGGTTCTTCGCCTTGCCCACATAGATGATGTCGCCGCCCGATTTCATCAGGTAACAACCCGGCGAGTCGGGCAGTTGGGAGAGCTTCAATTTGAGGGTGTCGTTCACCGATGGACGCTCCTTTTGCTCATTGTGCGCGAATGCGGTTTGCCCTTACACCACGATATTCACCAATCGCCCCGGCACATAAACCAGCTTCTTCGCCGGTTTGCCGTCCAGGATCTTCTTTACATCCTCATTGTCCGCGAAATACGCCTCAGCGCCGTCCTTCGTGATCTCACTCGGCACCATGATCCGCCCGCGCACCTTGCCGTTGACCTGCACGGCCACCTCGACCTCGCTCTTCACCAGCGCCTTCTCGTCCCATTTCGGCCACGCGCCATAGAACAGCTCGCCGCCGAATCCGCACAGCTCGTTCATCTCCTCGGTCACATGCGGCGCGACGGGGTTCAGCAACTGCAGCAGGATTTTCAGCTCGCCGCGTGTCACGCTGCCCTTGGCGTAGAACTGGTTCACCAGCGTCATCATCTGCGCGATGGCGGTGTTGAACTTCATCTTTTCGATGTCCTCGGTGACCTTCTTGATGGTGGTGTGCACGTCAAACGCCATGTCGCTGGAGACCTTATCGCCGCCTTCGACCATCTCCATCAGCCGCCACACGCGGTCCAAAAACCGCTTGCAGCCCCGCGCGCCGTCGGTATTCCACGGGATCGCCTGATCGAACGCGCCCATGAACATCTCGTACATGCGGAACGAGTCAGCGCCCAGCTCGCCCACCACGTCGTCTGGGTTGACGACATTGCCGCGGGACTTGGACATCTTTTCGCCGTCCGAGCCCAGGATCATGCCGTGGCTGGTGCGCTTCGCGTAAGGCTCCTTGGTGGGCACGACGCCGATGTCGTACAGGAACCGGTGCCAAAAGCGGCTGTACAGCAGGTGCAGCGTGGTGTGCTCCATGCCGCCGTTGTACCAGTCTACCGGCGTCCAATACTTTAGGGCTTCCTCAGACGCGAACGCCTCGTCGTTGTGCGGGTCCGCGTAGCGCAGGAAATACCAGCTGGACCCGGCCCACTGGGGCATGGTGTCCGTCTCGCGGGTGGCGGGTTTTCCGCATTTCGGGCAGCTGGTGTTGATCCACTCGGTCATGGTGGCCAGCGGCGATTCGCCGTCAGGGCCGGGTTCGTAGGTCTCCACCTCCGGCAGCGTCAGCGGCAGCTCAGGTTCCGGCAGCGCCACCCAGCCGCAGTCTTCGCAGTGCACCAGCGGGATCGGCTCGCCCCAGTAGCGCTGGCGGCTGAACACCCAGTCGCGCAGCTTGAAGTTCACCTTGCGCTCGCCCAGCCCTTTTTCGACCAGCCAGTCACTGATGGCCGCCTTCGCGTCCGCCACCTTCATGCCGTCCAAAAATCCGCTGTTCACCATCACGCCGTCCTGGATGTCGGTGAACGCCTCCTTGGCGATGTCGCCGCCCGCCACGACCTCGACGATGGGCAAGGAAAACTTCGTCGCGAACGCCCAGTCGCGCTCGTCGTGGCCCGGCACGGCCATGATCGCGCCGGTGCCGTAGCCCATCAGCACGTAGTCGCTGACCCACACCGGGATCGGTTTTCCTGTCACGGGGTTCGTGGCGGTGATGCCCTCTATGGCGACGCCGGTCTTGTCCTTCGCAAGCTCCGTGCGCTCAAAGTCCGACTTCTTGGCCGCCGCGTCGCGGTAGGCCGTGATCTCGTCAAAGTTTTTAATCAGGTCTTTGTGCGACTCGATCAGCGGGTGCTCCGGCGACATGACCATGTACGTCGCGCCGAACAGCGTGTCCGGGCGCGTCGTGAACACGCGCAGCTTTTCGCCGGTGGAGATCGCAAAGTCCACCTCCGCGCCCTCACTGCGGCCGATCCAGTTGCGCTGCTGGGCTTTGACGCGGTCGATGAAATCCACGTCCTCCAGCCCGTCCAGCAGTTTTTGGGCGTAGTCCGTGATCCTGAGCATCCACTGGCTCTTCACCCGGCGCACGACCTCGCTGCCGCAGCGCTCGCAGTTCCCGCCCACGACCTCCTCGTTGGCCAGGCCCACCTTGCAGCTCGTGCACCAGTTGATGGGCATCTCCTGCTTGTAGGCAAGCCCGTGCTCGAACAGCTTCAAGAAGATCCACTGGGTCCACTTGTAGTATTTCGGGTCCGTGGTGTTCACCTCGCGCGAATAATCGAACGAGAACCCCAGCATCTTCAGCTGTGCCCGGAACCGGTCGATGTTGTTTTTCGTCACGATGGCCGGGTGAATGTGGTTTTTGATGGCGAAGTTCTCCGTGGGCAGCCCGAACGCGTCATAGCCGATGGGGAACAGCACACTGTAGCCCTCGCAGCGGCGCTTGCGGGCGATGATGTCCATGGCGGTGTTTGAGCGCGGGTGGCCGACGTGAAGGCCCGCCGCAGACGGGTACGGGAACTCGATCAGCCCATAGAACTTGGGCTTGTTCGGCTCCTCCTTCGCGCAGAACGTGCCCTGGTCGTCCCAGTGCCGCTGCCATTTCTTTTCGATGGTCGAAGGGGTGTATGGGGGCATCTCGCGGTGAGTCATGGTGATTTCTCCTTCCAAAAATAAAAGCCATGCGTCTCCATACCGAAGAGACGCATGGCGCGCGGTACCACTCTCGTTGACCACCCAGTGTGGCCCTCTCATCGGCCCCATATCGGAGGCCACCCGCACCGCTCCGGAGGCGAGCCAGGGTCCGCCGCGCCCACTGCCTCGCACCCACCGGCAGCTCTCTTTGGGACGCACGAAGGGACCCATATTCCCCCATCATCGCGATGGTTGACATTATAGAGCATGGCGCGAGATTTGTCAAGCCAGGGGCGCTGCCCCTGGACCCCGCCAGAGGGACTGAGTCCCTCTGGACTCCCCATTGTCGCTTCGCTGTGTTCTGGCGGAGGATGGGGTATTGGGCACAGCGATGGATGACCAATTGACTACCGCCACACAAAAACCCCGACCGCCAGCGCGACCACGATCGCGCCCACGATCCCATAGATAATCCAATCCATGGTCTTCAGGCTCACCGGGATCTTGTCGTAGAGCCGATACCGCCTCGGCCGCTTTTTCTCGCCCATGCGCTTACTTCTTCGCCAGGTACTTGCGCACGTCAATCGCGACGGCCAGGATGATGATCAGGCCGCGGATGATGTACTGCAGATACGGGTTGACGCCCAGGAAGAACAGGCTGTAGTTGATGGCCTGCAGGATGATGGAGCCGATGACCACGCCCTGAATCGTGCCGACACCGCCGGAAAAGCTGACGCCGCCGATGACGCAGGCGGAGATGGCGTCCAGTTCGTAGTTGATGCCGGTGTTCGCGCCGACGGAGGTGATGCGCGCGGTCTCCAGGAACGCGGCGATGCCGTACAGCACGCCCGCCACCAGATAGACCAGCATGATCGTCTTAGGTACGTTCACGCCGCTGACCGCCGCGGCCTCCTCGTTGCCGCCCACGGCGAACATGTTCTTGCCCAGCCGCGTCTTGTTCCACACGAACCACATGATGACCGCCAGCCCGAGGAAGTAGATCACGACCCACGGGATCTTGATGGTATTGTTCGCCAACATCAGGTTGCCCGCAGCGCGGTTTAAGAAGTTACGGTCGAAGGTTGAGAGCGCCTGTGCCGTGCCCGAGGGTTGCGCCTCAATGAACATGCAGTTCGCGCCGAACGCAATCAGCTGCGTGCCCAGTGTGATGATGAACGCATGCAGGTGCAGCTTTGAGACGCCGAAGCCATTGATCAGGCTGAACGCCACCGCGATGATGATCGCCGCCAGCAGCGGCACGATCAATGGCAGCTGCTCGGTCATGCCCTGGAAATAGCGCGAAGAATAGCTGACCTTCTGCACCAGCGACGCGGTGACCGCCGCCGACAGGCCCAGCACGCGCCCGATGGACAGGTCTGTGCCCGCCAGCACGATCAGCCCGGCGCAGCCCAGGGCCAAGATGCCCTTGGTGGACGCCTGCTTGACGATGTTGATGAGGTTATCCACCTTCAGGAAATCCGGCCGGATGATGCACACCGTGACCAGGATCGCCAGCAGGATGAAATACAGCGCATAGTCGAGGAAAATTTCCCCGATGCTGCGGCTCCCGATTTTTTTCGTGTTCTCCATGTGTCAATTCAACCCCTGACATATAACGTATTGGGTGTGGCCGCCGCTACACGTACTGCGCCGCCAGCTTCATGATCGTCTCCTGCTCGCCCTGGACATTGCCGAAATCCTTGCCGCGCTCGACGACGCCGGCCAACCTGCCGTTGGACATGACCAGGATCCGGTCGCAGATCCCGAGCAGTTCAGGCATCTCACTCGAAACCATCATCACGGCCTTGCCCTGCTTGGCCAGGTCCAAGATCAGCTGATAGATCTCGTACTTCGCGCCGACGTCGATGCCCCTTGTCGGCTCGTCCAGCAGCAGGATGTCTGGCTTGGTCAGCAACCAGCGGCCGATGATGACCTTTTGCTGGTTGCCGCCCGACAGCGACTTGATGTGCGTTCTGCGGCTGGGGGTCTTGACCTTGATGGAGTCGATGACCCAGTCGGTGTCCTTGCTCATCTTGCCGCCCGAGAGCAGGAACTTGCCGTAGTTGCGCACATTGGCGATGATGGAGTTGAACGTGATGGACATCTGCGGGAAAATGCCCGTGGCTCGGCGCTCCTCGGTGAGGTACGCGAATCCGTTTTTCATGGATTGCTCTGCGGACTTGTTGTCGATCTCCGCGCCGCGCAGGGTCAGCTTACCGCCCTCGCGGGTGTTCACGCCGAACAGCGTCGACAGCAGCTCCGTGCGCCGCGATCCGACCAAGCCCGCCACACCCAGCACCTCGCCCGCCCGTAGCTCAAAGCTCACGTCCTTGCAGCTAGGCTCGTACTTGCCGCTGACGTGTTGGGCGGAAAACAGCACCTCGCCCGGCGTGTTGATCTTCGGCGGGAACCGATTCTGCATGTCCCGGTTCACCATCAGCCGGATGATCTCGTCGGTGGACAGGCCCTTGGCGTCCCGCGTGGCGATCCACTGCCCGTCGCGCATGATCGTGACCTCGTCGCTGATGCGCAGGATCTCGTCCATTTTGTGGGAGATGTAGATGATGCCGACGCCTGACTGGGTCAGCTTGTTCATGATGCGGAACAGATGGCTCACTTCGTTCTCGGTCAGGGACGATGTGGGCTCGTCCAGCACCAATATCTTCGCGTTGTAGCTGACGGCCTTGGCGATCTCGACCATCTGGCGGCGCGACACGGACAGGTCGCCGATGGTTGACCGCGGGTCCACGTCGATCTCCAGCTCGTCAAAGATTTTCTTGGTGTCCTGATGCATTTTGCGCTGGTTCACCAGCGGCCCGGACGTGGGGAACCGGCCCAGCCAGACGTTCTCCATGACGCTTCTGCGCAGCACCTGGTTCAGCTCTTGATGCACCATCGCCACGCCGTTGTCCAGCGCGTTTCGGGGCCCGACGAAGTTCACGTCGCGCCCTTCCATCTTGATGGTGCCCGCGTCTTTTTTATAGATGCCGAACAGGCACTTCATCAGCGTGGACTTGCCCGCGCCGTTTTCGCCCATCAGCGCGTGCACCGTGCCTGCTCGCAGTTGGAGCTGCGCACGATCCAGCGCCTTGACGCCGGGAAACTGCTTGTCGATGTCCTTCATCTCAAGCAGCAATGGGGTTTTCTGATTGTCCATGTCATCACCGCGCTTATTGGAATTTTGCTCTGATTCATTGAATGGGCGGCCTTGCGGCCGCCCACCGTTGCGCACTATGCGTGCTTAACCTTTTGATTACTCGGTGATCTTCGCGTACGGGATGCGGATGGAGTAGCCGTCAGCGGCCATGGCGTAATCGGTGCCTTCCAGCCACGCCTTGCCCTGGGCGCCGTTGATGGCCAGGCGGATGTTCGCCTTGCCCATGGCGTCGCCGTCCTGGGCGACGGTGGCGGTCATGCCGCCGTCCTTGATGGATTCAAGCGCCGAGTCCACCGCGTCAACGCCGATGACCACGATGGACGGATCGCCGTCGATGCCGGTGTTGTAGCCCACGGCGTTCAGCGCGGCCACGGCGCCCATGCCCATCATGTCGTTGTTCGCGAACACGACTTCGATCTTGTCGCCAAAGCTCGCCCAGGTGGCGGTCATGGCGTCCAGCGCCTGGGTCTGATCCCAGTTGCACACGAGGGTCTCGGTGACGGCTTCCATCTTCAGGCCCTTTTCCACGGCGGTATCGACGGAATACTTGGTGCGGGCGATGGCTTCGGGGTTGTTCGGCTCGCCCATGAACTCGATGTACTGCAGCGTGCCATCGCCGTTCTTGTCGATGGACGGGTCAGCGGCGTACAGGTCGGCCAGGATCTCGCCCTGCATGTCGCCCGCTTCGCGCGGGGTGGTGCCCACGAAGATGGAGCCGGAATCGACCACGACGGACTGCACGGTCTCCGCGGAGGGCTCTTTGTTGTAGAACAGGAACGGGATGCCCGCTTCTTTGAACATGTCAACCAGCTGCTGGCCGGAGGCCACTTCGGCCAGGTTGATGATGACGAAGTCCGGCTTCTCGCCCACCAGTGCGGTGGCCTGCTCAACCTGCTTGGCCATGTCGTCGGCCGCGTCGTACATCGTCAGCTTCACGTTGACGCCCAGCTCGGCGCCCAGCTCAGTCGCATACTTTTCCATGGCGGCGCGGACGGTGGAGCCATAGGTGTCGTCATACTTCCAGATCAGGGCGCGGATGTCCAGTTCGGTCTTCGCCTCGGCGGTCGCCATGGCGGCCACGGAGAACATCATGACCAGCACCAACAGGATAGAAAGCAGTTTCTTCATAAGTTCGAGTTCCTCCTCATGTTTTCGTTGATTCCGGCGGGTTGGTGTCAATAAACCCAACGGTTTTGTATAGTATACACGAGTTCGGGCCTGAAATCAATAAAATTCTTCCTGGTTTTTCGGACAAAATCTACCGGCGTTTCGTTTTCGTAATGTCGTTTAGTTCGCTCGTTCGACCCACATTGCCCGACAAATGTCACATTTTGGCGTACTGTCGCCCCAGTGTTGCACAATCGGTATGCAATGCGTTATAATATGGTATCGTGGGGTGTTGGCACGAAATGTCAGCATCCGGATCGGAGTGGACTGTTTGCAAACAAAGACGAGGATCTACAACCGCATCAATGTGCGTGTTTTAATCGTGCTGAGCGCGCTGTTCGCCGTCGCGGGCATCGCGGTCAGCGCCGTGAACGCGCACAGCATCCGTTCTGTATACATCTCATCCTTCACCGACAAGGTGCTCCAATCCAATGCGCTCATGTCCGCGCTGGTCGATTCGGACGCCGTGCTTTCCTATGCCAACATCCTGCGAAATCAGGACGATGCGTTCAAGCTGCGCCAACGCCGGTTTAACGAGGACCGCGACATGCTGTACGAGCTGATCGAGGCCGGCGCACCGAGCGCGGCGACGGCGCCTGTGTTGGCCCGCATGGAGGCGTTCCACAGGGAGATGGCCGCGTTCAAGACGCCGGAATACGAGAGCATGCTGAGGAACCTGCAGCGGCTGCAGGCATCCAGCGGCGCGAAATACGTCTACATTGTCGCCGACACCGGCGTCACGGACGCTTCCGGCAACCGGATGTACACCTACATTTTCGACGCGTCGGACCAGGGCGAGCTCAACGCGCCCGACGCCGACTGCCTCGGCAGCGTGTCGTTTTTTGAGCCGGAAGCGGACGACGTGCAGCAAACCCGAACGGCCATGGACCACGTGCTGTACTACAACGAACCGCCCTACGGCGAGCTGTATTTCGCGTACGCGCCGGTGCTGACGGACGAAGGCGAACTGGCGGGGATCCTGGGCACAGACGTGGACCTCGGCCCCATGAACGCCGATATCAACCGATCGCTGCTGCAGAGCGCACTGACCCTCAGCGCGTTCCTGCTGCTGACGATGGCGGTGGTGTATCTGGCCATCACCCACTTCATCACGCGCCCGCTGGCTCAACTGACCGGAACCGCCGCGGAGCTCGCCTCCGGCGATGTGTACGCCTCCGTGGACCCCACAGCGCTGAAGAGCCGCAGCGAACTGGGCCATCTGGCCCGCGCCATCGACGACATGGGCCACACCTACCAGACCATGATCACCTCAACAGACCATCTGCTGCAGGCCGCCAATCGGGGCCGGCTGGACGTCCGCAACAACGTCGCGCTGTACAAGGGCGACGTGAAAAAGGTCATCGAGCAGATGAACGACACGCTGGACGCCACCACGCTGTATCTGAACTCGATGCCCGAGGCGATCCTGATCATGAGCCGCCAGCACGAGACGCTGTTCCGCAACAACCAGTACATCGAGCTGTTCGACGACCTGCCCGCGTCCCAATTCCTGCGGCAGGCGCTGGACGGCCAAGACCCGGCCACGACCGCGTCGGGCAGCGTGATCATCAACCACAATGAGCGCATCTTCTCCGTGGCGTCCAAGACCATCACCGTGGGCGACGCCTCCGACGACAGCATCTTGGTGATCTGCATCGACATCACGCAGCTCACCAAAGAAAAAGAAAACGCCCAGGCAGCCGCCAAGGCCAAGTCCGATTTCCTCAGCCGCATGAGCCACGAGATGCGCACCCCCATGAACGCGATCATCGGCATGGCCCGCATCGCCGAGAGCACTCGGGACGTGGATAAGCTGAAATACTGCCTGCAGACCATCGGCGTCTCCAGCGAGCACCTGCTGTCCATCATCAACGACGTGCTGGACATGTCCAAGATCGAGGCGGGTAAGTTCGATCTGACGCCCGAACCCATGAACCTGCCCCGCTGCCTCAACAAGATCATGAACCTGGTCCAGGACCAAGCCCTGACAAAACACCAGCAGCTGTCCGTCTATGTGTCGCCGGACCTGCCGCTTGACTTCGTGGCGGACGAACTGCGGCTGAGCCAGGTGCTGACCAATCTGCTGTCAAACGCCGTCAAATTCACCGGCGAGGGCGGCCGCATCATGCTGGACGTGCGGCCCACGGACGACGAGTCCATTCGGTTCTCCGTCCAGGACGACGGCATCGGCATGACCGAGGACCAGCTGAAAAAGCTGTTCCAGTCCTTCGAACAGGCCGACGGCAGCATCAGCCGCCGGTTCGGCGGCACAGGGCTGGGCCTGGCGATCTCCAAGAGCATCGTGGAGAAGATGGGCGGCGCGGTGAGCGTGAAGTCGGTCTACGGCCAAGGCTCCACATTCATTTTCGACATCCCCATGCGGCGCGCCACCGACGCTGAGCAACTGGCGCTGGCGGCCGACATGCCGGGCGAAGCGGGCGATGGCCCGGCGGACTTCACCGGCCTGTGCGCCCTCGTGGCCGAGGACGTGGACATCAACGCCGAGATCTTCAGGGCGCTGATGGAGCCCACGGGGTTGCGCATCGACGTGGCCGGGAATGGAAAAATCGCATGCGAGATGTACGAGGCGGACCCGGTCAAGTACGACCTGATCCTGATGGATGTGCAGATGCCCGAAATGGACGGCCTGGAGGCCACGCGGCACATCCGCGCGCTGGGCACCGAAAAAGCGAGAGTGATCCCGATCATCGCCATGACCGCCAACGCGTTCAAAGAGGACATCGACAAGTGCCTGAAGTCAGGTATGAACGACCACCTGGCCAAGCCGATTGATGAAAAGATGGTAAAGGAAAAGATCAGCAGGTGGGCGAGGCGGTAGGCCGCAGGGCGAGTGCACGTCGTTACCCTGAACCCCACGTCATCCTGAGCGCAGCGAAGGACCTTCTTCAAGCTAACCGGAACATAGTTTGAAGAAGGTCCTTCGCTGCGCTCAGGATGACGGAGTTCGGGGCGGCCCTCATCCCTTACCCAATCACCAACACCTCATGTAGCCCCACGTCCCCATCGAACTCCAGCCGCATCTCCGCCATCTCCGTCCCCTCAAAGTGATACCGCAAGCTCGCGCCCGGCTGGTCGCTGAGCTCCGCAAAATCCACTTGGATCACCTTTTCCCCGTCGATCACGATCCGGCCCTTGCCCGCCGCCCCCTGCGCCGGGTACAGCACAACGGCGCGCGCCGTCACGGGCGCGGCCCAGGTCAGCATCGTCGAGCGCCCCTTCCACCCATATCCGGCAGACGCGGGCGACACACCATAGTCCCCGTCCATCAGCGTCGCCTCGCCCTGCGCCTCCAGCGCCAGATTCCGCAGCCCCAGCATCTGGAGCGGCTTGAGCTGTGGCCAAGTCGTCGGCCCGTTCACATAGGGCGTGCCGTCCGCATGGAATCCCGCGCGGTCCAGCGCCATCTGCCGATCGCCGCTGGGCTCGATGAGGTTGGTGTGGGTGTGGTACACCATAAAGTCCTCGCCGTGTGTCGCCAAGAAGCTATTGTGGCCCGGCCCGGATACGGCCAGCGCCCCGCCCGCCTCCGCCCAGGTCAGCAGCGGGTTTCGGTCCAGCTTCTCGAACGGGCCAAGCGGGCCCTCCGACCGCGCCGCCCCCACGCCGTACTCCTTGCCCGCGAAATAGTTCGCGCTGTAGAACAGCAAGTATGCGCCCTCATGCTTGCGCACGATCGGCCCCTCGTTCCACAGCCATTCCGGCCCGGAAAACATCTCCCAGGCCTGATCCGGCGACGTCAGCGGCACCGGATCGCCGTCTGTGCCGCTCAGGTCGTCCTTCAGCCGCACGCCGTACACATCGCTCCGGTGCACGCCGTCCACCACATGCTCCGAACAGTCGCGCGAGTAATACAGGTACATTGCGCCGTCGTCGTCCACGAAGAAGCTGGCGTCGATCACCGCGTAGCCGGGATCAAAGAACGGCCCATCGGACACGTCCACAAACGGCCCCGCCGGGTGATCAGCCACCGCCACACCGATGCGCAGCGTCTTCTGGCGCTTGACCTTCGCGGAATAGAATAAATAATACCTACCCTCGCGCTCGTACACCTCCGGCGCCCAGAACTGCGCGTCTCCCCAGCCAGTCCTAGACATCTTGTAGCACAGCTTTTTCTGCTCCACCCAGTTTACCAGGTCCTCGCTGCGCCACACCTTGAACCCCGTCCCCGACGACGTGGCATAGCACCAGTACGCGCCTTCCGCCTCCAGAATGTGCGGGTCGCCGATGCCATTGATCGCGGAAGGGTTCTGATAGTACCAATCCGCAAACTGCGACGTGGGCAGCAGGGATATGTTCGCATCAGCCACCGCCACGGACGGGATCATGAGCAGCGCGCTCAGCAGCAATCGGGCCATCTTCATCACACAAAACCTCCGACAACATTGTTCCACGACCATTACAGCACAAGAAGCCAACCTTGTCAATGGCGCGCTCCCCCATGCAGCCCTCTTACGCCGTCATATTGAGCCCCTCCCCGGCGTCATCCTGAGCGCAGCGATGGACCTTCTTCAAAATATCCGCCCGTTCAGTTTGAAGAAGGTCCATCGCTGCGCTCAGGATGACGGCTTGGGGTAATGCACGGAAGGGCATCATGCGGGCGGTCACAAGGGCTGCCTGTACAACAATTCTTCATCATACATACGTTGACCCCGCGCCGTTCCGCGTGCTATCATGGACCCATTACGCGAAAATAAGAAGGAGACCTCACACACCATGATCCAAGTAGAAGAAGTCAGCCTACAATTTGGCGGCAGCAAGCTGTTCGCGAATGTGAACCTCACGTTCAATGACGGCAACTGTTACGGCGTGATCGGCGCGAACGGCGCGGGCAAGTCCACATTCCTTCGGCTGCTGTCCGGGGAACTGGAGCCGTCCACCGGCCAGATTCACATGAAAAAGGGCCAGCGCATGTCCGTGCTGCGCCAGGACCAGAACCAATACGACGCGTTTTCCGTGATGCACACGGTGCTTCAGGGAAACGCCAGGCTGTACGAGATCATGACCGAGAAGGACGCGCTCTATATGAAGCCCGACTTCTCCGATGAGGACGGTATCCGGGCGTCGGAGCTGGAGGGCGAGTTCGCCGAGATGAACGGCTGGGAGGCGGAGTCCGACGCCAGCAAGGTGCTGCAGGGGCTGGGCATTCCCGTGGCGCTGCATGAGATGATGATGGGTGAGCTGGACGGCCGCCAGAAGGTGAAGGTGCTGCTGGCCCAGGCGCTGTTCGGAAAGCCCGACATCGTGCTGCTGGACGAGCCGACCAACAACCTGGACTACAACTCCATCGACTGGCTGCAGGACTTCCTGCTGGACTTCGAGGGCACGACCATCATCGTGTCCCATGACCGCTATTTCCTAAACACGGTCTGCACCCACATCGTGGACATCGACTACGGCAAGATCCAGATGTACGTGGGCAACTACGACTTCTGGTACGACGCCAGCCACATGATGCAGTCCATGATCCGCGACCAGAACAAAAAATACGAAGAAAAGGCCCGCGAGCTGCAGGCGTTCATCGCCCGGTTTTCCGCCAACAAGTCCAAGGCAGGCCAGGCCACATCCCGCCGCAAGCTGCTGGAAAACCTACCGATCACCGAACTGCCCATGTCCTCCCGCCGCTATCCCTGGGTCGCGTTCAAGCCCGACCGCGAGGCGGGCAAGGACATCCTGTTCGTGGAGCACATCAGTAAGACCGTGGACGGCGTGAAGCTGATCGACGACGTGTCGTTCATCGCCGCCAAGGCCGACAAGATCGCGCTGATCGGCGAAAACGAGCTGGCGAACACCTGCATGCTGCAGATCTTGGCGGGCGAGCTGGAGCCGGACGAGGGCATTGTGAAATGGGGCGTGTCCACGTCCCAGTCCTACTTCCCCAAGGACAACACCGAGTACTTCCAGGGCCACACAGAGTCGCTGGTGGACTGGCTGTCGGAGTGGTCCGTGATCGACAAGCACGAGAGCTACCTGCGCCAGTTCCTGGGGCGAATGCTGTTCTCGGGTGACGATGTCTATAAGCCCGTGAACGTGCTGTCGGGCGGCGAGAAGGTGCGCTGCATGCTGTCGCGGATGATGCTCAGCGGGTCGAATGTATTGTTGATGGATCAGCCGCTGAACCACTTGGATCTGGAGTCGATCACGGCACTGAACAACGGGCTGATCGATTTTCCGGGGAATATCATCTTCGCGGCGCACGATCATCAGTTCATCCAGACGGTGGCGAACCGGATCATGGAGTTCACGCCGGATGGGCTGATCGACCGGCAGATGACGTTCGACGAGTACCTGGCGATGCGCAAGGCGCAGGGATAGTTTGACCATCCCCCTCCCGCCGTCATCCTGAGCGCAGCGAAGGACCTTCCTCAAACTGAAACAACCATAAAGTTTGAGGAAGGTCCTTCGCTGCGCTCAGGATGACGTCGGGGGGAGATCGCCGACAATAATTTCCCCCTCCCCGTCTTAACAATTGACAAACCCCCGCCCCTGCGCTATCATAGTGCCAATGCACACTACACAACGACAGGAGCGATCACCACATGGCCAAGAATAGGATCCCCAACAAGCAGAAGACCCCGCCCAAGAAGCCCAACGACCAGTGGCGCCTCTCAGACCGCGACAAGAAAATCCTGATCATCGCCGCCGCTGCCATCGCGCTGATCGTCATCGTCTGGATCATCGTCTACAACGCTCAAGCCGTCAAGCTGGACTCGGAGGGCAAAATTATCACCGCCGAGGGCCAGAACTGGCTCGTCTATAATGAAAAGAGCAAGGCCAGCCCGCGCTACATCAAGCTCGGCGAAGTGAACGCCGCCGAAGGCTATGCGCTGGACAAGTCCGACTTCCTGAGCGATCCCAACGAGCCCATCTACTACTTTAAGCCCGCGTCCGAGGAAAAGCCGGCCATCAACTACGCCGCCATGGTCGGCAAGGGGGATTACAAGTCCATCGCCGAGAACACCGTCGCCTCCGTGCCCGCGCTGCTGAAGGACGCCGCGGTCGGCGAGGTCACCGCCGCCAGCCTGTCCGGCAAGAACGCGACCTACTACATCTACAGCGGCGGCAACATGAACGCAGACGACCCCGAAAAGATCGACTCCTACACCAAGCAGATGAACGCCTATGCCGAGGCCAAGAACGGCCGCTGCGTGGTGCTCATGATCGACCAAAAGAGCGACACCGGCGCCGATTTCCTGGACGACCAGGCCTTCATCGACGTGCTCGAAAAGGCGCTGGCCGGGCTGAGCGTGTAGCAATTACTGGTGTCCCTTCGAACCCGTCATCCTGAGCGCAGCGAAGGACCTTCCTCAAACTGACACTCCGGCAAAGTTTGAAGAAGGTC
>JAVBUD010000157.1:0-18984 GCA_031555755.1 Eubacteriales bacterium
TGGGCAAAACCGGCGCCCCCCGCCGTCATCTTGCGCGCTGTGATGGACATTCCTCAAACAAACTGCATCATGTTTGTGGAAGGTCCTTCGCGTAGCTCTGTATGACGGCGGAGGTGGGATGACCGAACTTGATGGCTCTACCCGACCCCCAACTGCTTCGCGGCCGCCTCCCAGGACGGGTCCGCGATGAACGCGCCGGGTTCCGCCTGGGCCAGTCGGCGCGCCATTTCAAAGCACTCGCCGAATTTGTTGTGACCGGTTTTGACTGCGGCCTGCACGATCTTGGTGACCACGCCGCCCATCTCCGGGAGGCCCGACCCCTCATACCGCCTCAGCTCCGCCAGCCGGTCGTAGTCCACGTTCAGCATCCTGGCGATCCACCTGCCGTCCTCGCAGCGGAGGATGGCGAACTGGGCGCGGGCCTGGCCGTTACTGTGACTGCCCACGGCGCCGGGGTTGATGAGCTGCTTGCCGAACGCCTCGTAGCGGTACTGCAAATGGCAGTGGCCGGAGAGCACCGTCGTCTCCTGGACGCCCTTGAGCAGGTTGTCGGCGGCCTCGGTGCCGGGATAAATCATCAGCCGCGAATCCGTCGGCGTGCTGTGGCACATCAGCACCCTTGGGCAGCCGGGCACTTCGATTCGGCATGTGCGCTGCATGGACCGCAGGAACGCGATGTCCTCCTCGGTGAGCTGCTGATAGGTGTACAAAAACGAGCCATAATGGGACGACTGCACCCAGCCGTCGCCCGGGTTCTCGTGATGCGCCAGCATGTATTCCTCGCGGTTGCCGCGCACGAACCAGCACGGCTTCTGCGCCGCCAGCTCGCGCAGCACGCTGAGCACCGCGTGGGGATCGGGGCCGTCAGAGATCAAATCGCCCAGAAAAGCGAACCCCTCCGCGCCCAGGTGCCTGGCATAGGCAATTGACGCCTGGAGTGCGCTCAGGTTGCTGTGAATGTCGCTGAACACCGCTATTCTCATACGGATTTTACCGTCCATTTCATCTCATTACTGGCATGATACTTTATGGGTGTAAAGCGCATCATCATGGTAAGGTAAAGATGCAATGGACAATCAATAATTGACAATTGAAAGGGGCGGGCCTTGCGGCTCGCCCCACGGTGTCTCGCCTTATTCCAGGACTTTCAGCGTCACATTGAGCTTGACTTCCTCGTACCCGCCCAGGTTCTGGCTGGACCGGCTGCTGCGGCCGCCGTAGTTGCCGTACGGGTTGTTGCCGAAGAAGCCGCCGAAGGGATCGACGTAGTAGTTGCCGCCTTCATTGCTGCCATCGTTGCTGCCGTCGTTGGGCGTCACCTGATAGCCCTGGGCGTTTTGGGTCTGGCCCATCAGCGCGGCGGCGTTCTTGTAGCGGATCACGGTGACCTCCACGGTGTCGCCCTCTTTGTGCTTGTCGAGCTCAGAAGTCAGCTCGGTCAGGGTCTTCACGCGCACGCCCTCCACGGCGGTGATGAAGTCATAGGCCTGCATGCCCGCATCGGCGGCGGGGCTGCCGGGGTTCACGGTGACGACCGCCACGGACGCCGGGGGATAGTTGTTCATGGGCTCGTCCGGGCCGGACCAGTTGGTGACGGTGACGCCCATCTGAGGACGGATCACCTTGCCGTGCTGGATCAGGTCGTCGGCGATGACGCTGGCCACGTCCATGGGGATCGCGAAGCCCAGGCCCTCATAGGTGCCGGTGGTGTAGTACGCGTAGGCGTTGCCAGCGTACTTCAGCGTGTTGATGCCGATGAGCCTGCCGTTCACATCGAACAGGCCGCCGCCGCTGTTGCCACTGGAGATGGCCGCGTCGTGCTGGATGTAGAGCACCTTGCGGGTGCTGCTGGACGACTTCACGTCGCGCTGCAGCGCCGAGATGATGCCCGAGGTCACGGTGTTGGCCAGGATCTCGCCGCCCGGATTGCCGATGGCGATGACGGTGGAGCCCACGGGCAGCTCGTTCGCCATGCCGATCGTGCAGGGCACCAGCGCTTCGGTGGTCTCGACCTTCAGCACGGCCAGGTCGGTGGACTCGTCGCTGCCGACGAGCTTGGCCGGGGCCTTTTCGCCGGAGGGCAGGACGATCTGATAGGACGAACCGCTCTCAACGACGTGATAGTTGGTTAAAATGTAGCCGCCTTCACGGATGACGACGCCTGACCCCTGGCCGATCATCTCTTCGGTGGTCTCGGCGGTCTGCCTGTTCCAGCTCTGGTCGGTGGTGATGACGCCGACGACCGATTTGCTGGTGCTCGCGGCCACGGCGATCGCCGGGTTGGTGTCGACGACCAGCGGTGCGTCCGCGCCCGTCGCCGCCGCGCTGGTGATGATGGCCACCGTCAAGATCAAGGCCAGCACCAGTGCACTGCCTGTAAACCATCTGTTCTTCATAAGATCATCACTCCTCTGGTTTGATTGTGATATCATCATATCAGATGATATTCGATAATTCATGAACGAACCGTGAACAGTGGCGCGAAAATTCGTGGTTTTGTGTGAATTTGGATCCACGCAAACGCCGTCATCCTGAGCGCAGCGAAGGACCTGCTTCAAACTAAGCTCCCGTGATCTTGAGGAAGGTCCTTCGCTGACGCTCAGGATGACGGCGTTTGCGGTCATAAATGATGTGGCGCTTCTGTTCACGCGCGGTCCGCGGGCATCACATCGTGCGCACTTGACAGTGTCCCCTCCATCTGATATGATACCAACCATCGAAGCCATGAAGGCGGTGCCCCTGATGAATCGGGCGGCTGTCTTTGTGGTATTTTTTTGTGCAGAGGGGTATGGAAAACATGAAAATCACTGTGAAAAACCTGGTCCTGGCGGCGCTGTGCTTGGCGCTGGCGCTGTTGCTTCCTTTTCTCACCGGACAGATTCCCCAGATCGGGAGCATGATCTCGCCGATGCACATTCCGGTGCTGCTGTGCGGCTTTTTGTGCGGCGGGCCGCTGGGCGCGCTGGTGGGCGCCATCGCGCCGCTGCTGAGGAGCGCGATTTTCGGCATGCCGCCCATGTTCCCCATTGCCACGGCGATGGCATTTGAGCTAGCGGCCTACGGGCTGCTGGCGGGGCTGCTGTACAGGGCGCTGCCCAAGAAACCGGCCTTCATCTACGTAGCGCTGATCCTGGCGATGCTGGGCGGGCGCTGCGTGTGGGGACTGGCGATGTGGGCGCTGACGGGCAGCAATTTCACCTTCCAGGCGTTCCTGTCGGGCGCGTTCCTGAACGCGGTGCCCGCGATCATCATCCACATCGCGCTCATCCCGCTGATCGTGATTGCGCTGCAGCGGGCGAAACTGATGCCTGTGGAGGCGTGAGATGGACATTCAACCGGAGGCGCTGCGCCTGATAGACGCGGCGGTGCAGCGCAAGGGCCGCGCCATCGTGGCCCTCGACGGGCGCTGCGGATCGGGCAAGTCCACGCTGGGTGCGGCGCTGGCCGAGGTCTACGGCGCGAACCTGTACCACATGGACGACTTTTTCCTGCGGCCCGAACAGCGCACACTGGAGCGGTTCGCGGAGCCGGGCGGGAACGTGGACCGGGAGCGGTTTTACGATGAAGTACTCAGGCCGCTGGCGGCGGGCGAGCCCTTCAGTTATCGCCCCTTCGACTGCGGCACGATGTCCCTGGTGGACCCGGTCTCCGTCATGCCCGCGCGGGTTGAGATCGTGGAGGGCGCATACGCGCTGCATCCGGCGCTGCGCGGCGCGTATGATGTGCGGCTTTTCCTGGACATCGACCCGTCCGAGCAGCGAGCACGAATCCGATTGAGGAATGGCGAGGCGATGCTGGCGCGGTTCGAAACGGAATGGATCCCCATGGAGGAGCGCTATTTCAAGGCGTGCAGCGTGCGCGAGGCTTGCGATTTGGTGTTGGCGTGAGGCAATAAAGCTTGACATCCAACAGGACATGCTTGTATACTGATCCTACCCGATCGCCATGACATCACACGATAAGGTAGGTTTGACCATGCAACAAAACAAGCCTTTTGTCATCACCACGGACTCCATGTCCGACTTGCCGCCGGAATACCTGCGCCAGCACGACATCGAGATCATCTCGCTGACGTACACCATCGACGGCGTCGTCTATGATGAATCCAACAGCCTGCCGTACAAGGAGTTCTACGACAGGATGCGCAAGGGCGCCCAGCCCACCACGTCCCAGTTTAACCCGGCGGACGCGGAAAAGGTCTTTGAGCGGATCCTCGAACAGCACGGCCCCGTGGACATCCTGCACATCTCCATCTCCAGCGCGCTCAGCGGCAGCTGGCAGTCTGCCCGCGTCGCCGCCGAATCCGTGATGGAGCACCATCAAGGCGTGCGCATCCTGTCCTATGACTCACAGGGTGCGTCCGCGGGCCAGGGTCTGCAGGTCGTCGCCGCGGTGGAGCAACGTGACCAGGGCGAGGATGTCGAACAGGTCTTCTCCCACCTGGAGTCACAGAGGAACCACGTGGCCCACATCCTGACGGTGGAGGACATCATCTACCTGTACCGAGGCGGGCGTGTCTCGAGGACCCAGGCGATCCTGGGCGGGATGTTGGACATCAAGCCGCTGATCCATGTGGACAACGATGGACGCCTGGTCCCCACCGGCAAGGTGCGCGGCCGGAAAAAATCGCTGCTCACCTTGGTGGACCAGATGGAGCAGCAGATCGGCCCGTGGAAGGACAGGAATAAGACCATCTACATCACCCACGCCGACGCCGAGGCGGACGCCAAATTTCTGGCGGAACAGATCGAAAAGCGGCTCGGGTTCAAAGATTTTGTGATCACCTACCTGGGCACGACCATCGGCGTGCACACCGGCCCCGGCCTGATCGCACTGTTTTTCCTGGCGGATCGTAAGTAGGGATAAAGAAGACCGCCAGCATACGCCGTCATCCTGAGCGCAGCGAAGGACCTTCCTCAAACTTCAATCCAGCAAAGTTTGAGGAAGGTCCTTCGCTGCGCTCAGGATGACGGTGAGGGGAACGGACGACTGTGTGCTGGCGGTTGTCGGCTCATTATCCCGCAAAAACCAGCCTCGCCTTCACATCTCCATGCCCCAGATCCAGCTTTCTCCCGCCGTTCACCAGGACCTGCACCACGTTCGCGGTGTATACCCGGCTGCCCTTGTTGGGCAGTTTGGTCTTCAGGATCGTGCCCAAACTGCGCTCGTAGAGCAGCTGCCCGGTGTGCTCATCCCACAGCTGCAGCTTCGCGCCGCGCACGTTCTTCACAGACTTGTTGGTGCGGTTGACGATGAACAGCTCCATGAACAGCTTGCCATTTTGGTAATACAGCCGCTTGGTGCTGGTGGTGAGCTGGTCCGCCTCGCCCTTGTGGGGCTTGGCCTTTGCGTATCGGTTGGCCACCACCTTCACCTTGCACTTGCGCGTCACGCCGGACGCGTCCACGGCGGTGATGGTGGCAGCGCCCGCGGCCACCGGCTTCAGCGTGCCGTCGTTTTCGATCCTGCACACCGACTTCATGCCACTCGTCAGCGTCAGTTTGCCCGCGTCGCCGTCCACCAGCGCGTAGGAAAAGCCCAGCGTGGCCGTGAACTCGGCGGGGATGAACCAGCTGTGCTCGACGAGCGCGGACTCCTCCGAATCGTCGCCCTCGTCCTCCTTCGACTCGACCACCTCCAGCGTGAACGGCAGCTCGTGGGCGCTGGCGTACTGGGTGGCGGGGATGCTGACCTTGAGGGGATAGCTGCCCACCTTCGACGTGTCGAATGTGCCGCTGAGGGTGACCTTCGGCGAGTGGTCGCTGTCGCCCATGAACGCGGTGTCCAGCCAGTAATGGGGCGGTGTGCGCAGCGCGGAATAGGGCGTGCCCGACGCGGTGGTGAGCGCGTAGGCGGCCGCCACGTCAAAAGCGTCGCCCTTTTCCACCTTGACGGTCTCGGCCTTCAGCGTGAATAAAATATAGGGCACCTGGCGGGTGGCGTTGCTGAGCGACAGGCCGACGGGCGTGGATTTAGTAAAGTCCAAGGCGCAGGCCATAAAGGCGTCGATGCCATAGCTGTTCACCGCGGGCCAGCTCAGCGAGCGCAACCGGGTGCAGCCGCTGAACCCGCCCCGGCCCACCGCGCCCAGTCTGCCGGTGACCGTCTCCAGCGCGACGCAGTCCTGGAACGCATAACTATCCACCTTCGCGCCGTCCACCAGCGAAACCGTCTTCAGCGCTCTGCAGCCATCAAATGCGTGGGTTGCCGCCTGCCGCACCTTGCCCGACACCTCCGCCAACAGCACACATCCTGAAAAGGCCGAAGCGCCCACGGCGGTGCCGTCCGCGCGAAGCTCCACGGCGGTCAGCGATTCACAATCCTGAAAGGCCGCCTCGCCCACGCCCAGCAGCTTTCCCGACAGCAGCTGCAATCCGCCGCAGCCCGCGAACGCCCGTGCGCCCAGCGAACAGCCCGCGCCCAGCGCCACCTTCGTGAGCTTACCGCAGCCGGAAAACGCGTCCGCGCCGACGGACGAATCCTGGCCCAGCGTCACCGTCTTCAGCGCCGCCCGGCCCTCGAACGCCCCGGCCTCGACGGTCGCGTTGTCGCCCATGACCAGCGCCGCGATCCCCCGCGCTCCGCTGAACAACCGCGCAGGCAGCGCCATGTTGTCCCCCATGGAGACGGAGGACAGCGCGGTGCAGCCGATGAACGCGTTTCCGGGCAACTCGCTGCCCTCGGCGATGCGGATGCCGGCCAGGGAGGTACAGCCGTTGAACGCGCCCTGCTCACCGGCAACGAGCGAGACCGCCGCGTCGTCCAGGTCGGTCAGGTTTGTGCAGTTCATGAACGCGCCGTCGCCAATTGTGACGTTTTGACCCAAAGATAAGCTCGTAAGAGCATCACAATTAGAAAAGGCACGTGCACCGACGGTACCTACTTCTCCGAGCTGCAGAGCGCTCAAACTGACACAGCCTTCGAAGGCATTTGCGCCGATAGATGTCGCCTTTGGGAGCTCCAGTGCAGTCAACAGGGCGCAGTTCTGGAACGCGCTATCTCCGATGTCTGTGATGTTTGTCAATCCTGTCACACCGAGAATATTGCTGTTGGCATAAAAGGCTAATGGAGCGATGAATTGAGTCTGTAGATGATCGAACTCGACGGTGTATCCTCTTCCACTCCCGATCTGATTGAGCAAAAACATCTCTTGCCAGTCCAGCTCATTCACGCCATCCATTACGATCTTGATTTTTCGATAATTGAATGGATCCCCTTTCGCAAGGGCTTCGTTGTAATCCTGCTCGATTGCGCCGACGTATCCGACGACGACCTCGTCATTAGTTATTTCCACTTTCGCACCATACTCAATCGTGAATGTGTCCTGCTCGGGAAACACATCGCCCTGCGCCAGCGCGTGTACAGAGCCGAACAGCAGCAGCGCCAGGCACGCTAGGATCCGCATTGTTTTGATTCGTTTCATTAGGGACAACTCCCTCATCTTTTGTAATGAAAAAAAGGTCTGTGCAGTCGGTCCTTCCACTGCGGCGGGGCGGGCGGGCACGGAGACCCGCCCCTACGACCCCATGCGCAGCGCATTTGATGGTCCTACTTGAAGATCTCCGTCAGCGAGACCACCGCGCCGGGGAGGCCCGGCATGGGCATGTTGCGGATCTTGATCACATTTTCCAGGTTCTTGACGTCTGCCTCGGGGATGGTCTTGGGGTTGCCCAGGGCCTGGGCGACCAAGATGGATTTTCCGGCGGCCTCCATCATCTCCAGGAACTCGATGGCCCGCCACACGCCCTCGGGGCTGACCATGACCGCGCCGTGGTTTTCCATCAAAAACCCGTTGCTGAGGCTCAGCACGGCGTCGAAGTTCTCCGCCAGCTTGTCCGACAGCGGCTCCGCATAGGGCACCATGATCATCGGCCCGACCTCGATCACCGGCTCGGGCAGAAAAGCCCGCTGCAGCCAGTCGCCGCCCGCGATGGCAAAGCCGGTCAGGATGGGCGGGTGGGCGTGCACGACGCCCTTGACGTCTGGGCGGTTGTTCATGATGCGCACGTGGAACGGCCACTCGCCGGTGGGCTTTCTGCCCTCCTTGGCGTAGAGCACATGGCCCTGCATGTCCACGGCGCAGATGTCCTCGAACCGGATGTCGATCTTGGCGACCTTGGTGGGCGTGATCAGCAGCACGTCGTCCGACACGCGCATGGACAGGTTGCCGCCCTGGCTGGTGACGAACCCGATCTCCGCGAGGCGGTTGGCGGCGCGGACGAGCTCTTCGATCTGGGCTTTGAACTGTTCCTGGATGGGATGAAGCATGGTGGGGCACTTCCTCTCTGTTCTATTGTCGAGCTTAATCGGCATCTGATGGCCGGAAAACGAACGCGAAATTGCCGCCCGCCACGGGGCCTTCGGTCTCAAAGCGCAGGCGGTACACGGTGGGCCCCAGCGCCGCGCGGGGCGCAGGATGCTGCAGGCTGACCCGCTCGATGGACGGGATCAGCGCGCCCTCCCAAAACAGGGTCACGTCGCCCAGCAGCACCCGGTCGGGCATCAGGCGCGGATTTTGCGGGGTGATAAACTGGAACGCCAACCCGCCAACCTGGCCGTGGTCGAAATCCACCGCGTCCATCAGCCGCACGCTGTGCTGCGCCTGGCTCATCATCACGGACCGCTGCCAGCTCAACAGCCCGCAGGCCTTGGGGTAGGCGTGGGCGATGCCGATGCTGAGCAGGGTCAGGCCCGGATCGAACCGGCAGTCCGCGCCCTCCAGCGGCGACAGGCCGGTGTAGGCCTGGGCCATGCACGACGCCTCCGGCACGCTGTGCATGGCGGCGGCGGGGTCCGTGCCGGGATCGACGATGATGGGCTTGCCCCCATAAAAAAGGTACAGCTCGCCCACGTCCAAATGGCCCATGCCGGGCACATTCGCGCCGCCGATCAGACAGGCATAGAACGAGCCCGCCCGCGCGGACAGCAGCTGCATGGCGGGCAGGTTGACGCTCGTTCGCTTCCCCAGCTGCACGCTCTCGCGCAGAAAGAGGTTGCGGAACAGCGCGCGCTGCAGCTCCTGCATGATCGGCAGCGGGCTGCGCTCGTCGCGCTCCATTCGGCTCAGATAGGCGGCCAATGCGCACAGCTCCGAGAGCCTGGCGCTGTCGCCCAGCAGGAAGAGCGCGTCCGGGTCCAGCTTGGGGCGCGGCGAATCGCCGCCGTGATTGGCGAACCAACCCCCGCCCACGTGCAGCGCTGCGGGCAGCGCCGCCATGTGGGAAAACAGCGGCTCATCCCGCAGCTCCACCTCGCCGCCCGAGGCCAGGGACAGCATCGTCAGCAGGTTCGACAGCGCGCAGGCGTCGGGCACATGGCGCTCCAGCCCGTCCTGCATGCCGCCGTCGGGCAGTGCGCGGCGCAGGTGGCGCTCGGTCAGCCCGCAGAGGTAGCGTACGCACAGCCAGCGCCGGTCGCTGTCGAAGTCGGTCAGCAGGACGCAGGAAATGAGCGCGTCCAGCGCGGGCAGCAGGTCTCGAGGCGCGACATGCAGCGTGCGCTCGGCGGTCAGCGGCGCAAAAATCCGGACATGCAGCGCCCGCAGGATGCCAGGCCCGAAGGCGGGCGATGCCTGGCGCAGCTCCGGCTCAAGCAGCCGCGCGGCCAGGGCCAGCGCACAGGCGGTCTCGGCGGCGGCGAGGTCGATCTCGAGCGCGTCCGGATCGGGCAACTGGGCGAGCTCCGGGTCCGGATCGGACCAGGCGGTGCGCTCCAGCGCGGCCCAGATGGTGTCGCAGAGCGCGGGCAGGTAGCGCCTGCCGCCGGCGACGCACGCGCCGACAATCAGCGCGTTCAGGTGGGCGCGGTGCAGGCGGTGTGCTTCGATGTAGGGCGCGCCGGACAGCAGCAGCGTGGCTGTGAGCGGTTCGGGCGGGCTTTTCAGCGCGCCGTCGGCCCGGGCCAGCGCCTCGCGCCGGATTTCGACGTTGACCGCATCCCAGGCGCGGCGGTCGGACGCGGGCGGAATGGGCCAGACGGCGTCCGCGGGGCGGAGGCTGAGCATGAGCTGGTCGCGCCGGAGGTTGAGCATGGACATGGTCGCCTCCTTTCGGTAAGCGGTGGATGGAGGAAGTCCTGTCACGTCTGCACCCACGCGCCTTTTTCATCTGACCTCACACACAGCTCCATCAGCCGCTGCACCGCCGCGCCCTCGCGCAGGGACGGCGACGGCTGTTTTCCGTTCACCACGGCATTGAGGAAGCTGTAGTAGCAGTGCATGTGCGCCCGATCCCAGCCGATCGTGTTTTTCGGCGGCAGGAACGCGCCGGCGGGCTTCTCGTACCGCGCCACGCAGGCGATCCGGGTATAGCCGCGCTCGCCGCCGAAGGCCGCATCGGGGCGCGCATTGTCGAAAAACTCCAGGTAATTCGGGTCCATGAGCCGGAACCGCAGGCAGCCCTTGGTCCCGGCGATCTCGAAGTCCAGCTCGTCGTCCGCGCCGGTCCAGATCTTGCTGGCCTCCACGGTGCCCACCGCGCCGCCGGGCAGGCGCAGCAGCACCAGCGCGTGATCGTCGCCCAGCGCCGCCGTCCGGGTGCCGTCCGGCGCGGGCCGGTCTGGATACAGGGTCCTGAGCGTGCACAGCAGCGACTCGGGCGCGCCCACGAGCCAGGTGATCATGTCCAGCGCGTGGGACCCCAGGTCCTGCAGCACGCCCGCCGCGCTGAGCTGTTTCCAGCCCACGGGGCGGTCTCTGTCCAGCGAGCCGGAATGCAGATACTTGCAGCGGAACCCCGTGATCTCGCCGATGCGCCCCTCGTCGACGAGCTGCTTGGCGCGGATCGTGGCGGGCCAAAACCGGTTGTTCAGCGCCACCTGGCAGGTCAGCCCCGCCCGCTCGGCGGCGTCCGCGATCCGCGCTGCTGAGGCGCTGTCTGTGGACACCGGCTTATCCAGATAGATGTGCTTGCCCGCCGCGACGGCCGCCAGCGCCATCTCCTCGTGCAGCCCATTGGGCGTACAGATGGAGACCACCTGCACGTCGTCCCGGGCCAGTGTCTTCCGATAATCGTCGGTGTGGTGCGCAAAACCCATCTGCCGCGCGGCTTCTTTTACGACCTCCGCCCGCCGCGAGCACACAGAAGCGAGCACGGGCTCAAAGCCCGCGCCCGGATAAAAGAGCGGCATCTCCCTCAACGCGTGCGTGTGCGTCTTGCCCATAAAGCCCCAGCCGATGATGCCCACGCCGATGCGGTACATATGGAAAATACCCCCATTTCGCGCTGTGTTGAATGGGTATAGTATAGCGAATTTTGATCGGCATGTAAAGTTATTCCTCAGGAATCGGCACGGCGACCTCCATCAGGCGCCCGAACACATAATACTCCAGGCGCATCTGGCGCGGATCCTTGGGCGCCTCGACATGGGCGAGCAAGGTGGCGTTGATCTCGCGCTGGGAACCGAAACCGGGGATGTCGATCTCCGCGCCGGGGAACAGGGCCACATCGGCGGGGTCGGGGACGACGCGCAGCTGCAGCCACTCGGCGGGCAGGACGCCGATGTTGCGCACGGCGACCTTGATGGAGATGACCTGATAGTCGTCCAGGGATTCCCGGGTGGGGCGCTTGAACAGATCGCTGCCCATGTCGTCGCGCCGCGCGGTCTCGATCAACGCCTGGGCGCTGTCCGGGTTCACCCGCGCCGACACCGCCGCAAATGAGGTGAGCTCCACCCGCAGCCCAACGCCATACAGGCAGATCGCCAGAATCGACAGCACCACCAGCGTGATGCCGGTCAGGAATTTTGCCAGCTTGAGCATGATTGTCCTCCTCAGGAAAAAACACTACCTAAATAATACCATGCGCAGGAAGAACTGTCCATATGCGCGGGACAAGGAAGTGGAAAACACAGCGCTTTCCGCAGGCTGTGCTTTGTGGTATACTGATGTAGACAAAAGTATCCGAGAGGAGACGAGGGATCGTGATCAAAAAATTCCTGAGCGAGTTCAAGGCCTTCGCGCTAAAGGGCAATGTGATGAACCTGGCGGTGGGCGTGATCATCGGCGGCGCGTTTTCAGGGCTGGTGACGTCGCTGACGGACAACATCATCTCGCCGATCATCGGCCTGTTCACCGGCCAGAACTTCGACGGGCTACAGCTGTCGTTCCTGGGCATCACGCTGAAGTACGGCGCGTTCATCACCGCCGTGGTCAATTTCTTCATCATGGCGTTCGTGGTGTTCCTGCTGGTGAAGCTGATGAACGCGCTGATGAACCTGGGCCACAGACAGGAGGAGTCCGCGCCCACCACGAAAAAATGCCCGTTCTGCAGGCTAGACATCGACATCGAGGCCACCCGCTGCCCGCACTGCACGTCGCAGCTGGAGGTGGAGGCCTCTTAGTCCCCTACCCCCACCCCTCCAGCTCCTTCATCAGCATGAACTCAATGGAGTCCGTCAGCGCGATGAAGCTGGCCTCGATGACGTTGCTGCTGACGCCTACGGTAGCCCAGTCGTGCTCGCCGTCGGTGCTCTCGATCTGCACCCGCACGCTGGACGCCGTGCCCGCCGAATTGACCACGCGCACCTTGAAGTCCTGCAGATGCATGCGCGCAAGGCACGGATAAAACCGCAGCAGCGCCTTGCGCAGCGCCAGGTCCAGCGCGTTGACGGGGCCGTCGCCCTCGTCGGCGGTGATCTCCGTCTGGCCCTCCACGCGCACCTTCACATACGCCTGGGCGTTCAGCGGCGAGTCCGGCTTCTGGCACACCACGTGAAAATCCGACACCTCAAAGAAGTGCCGCCGCCGCGAAAGCGCACCCAGCACCCGCAGCTCCAGCGACCCATCCGCGCCCTCAAAGGAATACCCTTCGCTCTCCAGGCCCTTCAGCATCTCCATCAGCTCGATCACTTCCCGCGAGTCCTTCGACAGCTCCGGCGCGACGTGCGCCAGCCTCGTCATCAGCGCGCCGCGCCCGGCCATCTCCGACACCAAAAACCTGCGCCGGTTGCCCACCAGCTCCGGGTCGATGTGCTCAAAGCTGCGGCTGTCCTTCAGCATGCCGTCGATGTGCATGCCACCCTTGTGCGCAAACGCCGAGCGGCCCACGTAGGGTCTGTGCTCGTCCACCTGCAGGTTCGCGATGTCGGCGATCATCCGGGCGCAGTTGGTGAGCTGGCTCAGCTTTCCGTCCGGCAGGCACGGCAGGCCCAGCTTCAGCATCACGCCGGGGATCACCTGGCACAGGTCGGCGTTGCCGCAGCGCTCGCCGTAGCCGTTCATGGTGCCCTGCACCTGCACCGCGCCACCCAGCACGCCGCTGAGCGAGCAGGCGGTGGCCATCCCACCGTCGTTGTGGCAGTGGATGGCGATGGGCGCACGGACCCGCTCCGCCGCACTGCGCGTGACGGCCTCAATCTCGCCGGGCAGGCTGCCGCCGTTGGTGTCACACAGCGCCACGAGCGACGCGCCCGCGTTACAGGCGGTGTACAGGCACGCCATGGTGTAGTCGGGGTCCGCGCGGTAGCCGTCGAAGAAGTGCTCCCCATCAAAGAAAACGCGCAGGCCGCGGGCGACGAGGTACGCCACCGAGTCGCGGATCAGGCGCAGGTTTTCCTCGCGCGTTGTCTTCAGCACGTGCTCCACATGCAGCACAGAGCACTTGCCAAAAACGGAGCACACCCGCGCCCCGCAGTCCGCCAGCGCCATCAGCCCCGCGTCCTCCTCTGCCCGTGCGCCCACACGGCAGGTGGACCCGAACGCCACCAACTGCGCGTGGCGCAGCGGCAACTGGGTGGACGCGAACTGCAGAAACTCGCGGTCCTTGGGGTTGCTGATGGGGTTGCCTGCCTCGATGTAGTCGATCCGTAGCGCATCCAGCGCCCGGATGACCTTCAGCTTGTCCTCGCGCGAAAAAATCACGCCCTCCCCCTGCGCCCCGTCGCGCAGGGTGGTATCGAGCACTTCGATGCGGGTCATGGAATCACCTCCGGATGAGCTCTATTGTAGCAATTTCGAGGCGGGTTGTAAAGCGAGGAGGGCATGTCATCCGCTTGTCCCAACGCGATCATCCTGAGCGCAGCGAAGGACCTTCTTCAAACTTTACCGGTGTTTAGTTTGAGGAAGGTCCTTCGCTGCGCTCAGGATGACCGCGGTGGGGGGGGGACGGCGGACGAGACACCCTACCATTTACTGCGCTTGTAAATTCCCCACCATTGTGATAAACTAACGGCGAAAAGGATGTGGTTTCTATGGCGAAATACCCGATCACAACCTATCCCTGGGACGGCGCATACCAGCCCAAGGCGGAGGCCGTCATCGAACTGGGCAAGGACGCGCTGCAGCTGAAGCTGACCGCCTGGGAGCCGTCCATCGTCGGCGCGGAGACCCGCACCGGCGGCGCGGTGTGCCGGGACAGCTGCCTGGAGTTCTTTTTCATGCCCACCCCCAAGGAGGACGACCGCTACATCAACGTCGAGTGCAACTGTATCGGCACGATGCACATCGGCGTGGGCTCAAGCCGCCACGGCCGCGCGGTGCTCACGGAGCGGCCCGAGGGCATCGAGCCCGTGCTCAGCATCGTCGCGGGCAGCAAGTGGTCGGTGCGCTATGACCTGCCCTTCGAATGGGTCCGCAGCATGTTCCCCGGGTTTGAGCCCGCGCCGGGGACGATCATCAAGGGCAATTTTTACACCTGCGACGAGACGCTGCATCCCCACTTCGGCTGCGCGTTCGACGTCGTGGCGGACAAGCCCGATTTCCACAGGCCGGAGTGCTTTGGGGAGATCGAACTGTGATGGAAGGAACCGATACATGAACATAGCCGTTGCCGGTCTGGGCTACGTGGGCCTCGCGAACGCGGTGCTGCTCAGCCAACACAACAAGGTCTTTGCGGTGGACGTGGTGCCGGAAAAGGTGGAGCTGATCCGCGCCGGAAAATCGCCCATCGCCGACAAAGAGATCGAGGCATACCTGGCCACCAAGGCGTTGGATCTGGTGCCCACGCTGGACGCCGACGCGGCGTACCGCCAGGCGGAGTGCGTGTTCATCTGCACGCCCACCAACTACGACCCCGTGAAAAATCACTTCGACACCTCCTCCGTGGAGGCGGTGATCCGGCGCGTGATGGCGGTGAATCCGGACGCGCTGATGCTGATCAAGTCCACCGTGCCGGTGGGGTACACCCATCATGCGCGGGAGAAATTCGGCAGTGCCAACCTGCTGTTCAGCCCCGAGTTCCTCAGGGAGGGCAGCGCCCTGTTCGACTGCCTGCACCCCAGCCGGATCATCGTGGGCAGGCCGGACGGGGACGCGCGGCTGGACGAAGCGGCGAAAGCCATCGCCGAGCTGCTCAAGCGCGGCGCACTGGACGAGGACCCGCCCGTATTGATCATGGACCTGACCGAGGCCGAGGCGGTGAAGCTGTTCGCGAACACCTACCTGGCGCTCAGGGTGTCGTACTTCAACGAGCTGGACAGCTACGCCGAGGTGCACGGGCTGAACTCGCGCCACATCATCGAGGGCGTGGGCCTGGACCCGCGCATCGGCAACCACTACAACAACCCCTCCTTCGGCTATGGCGGCTACTGCCTCCCGAAGGACACCAAGCAGCTCTTGGCCAACTATGAGGACGTGCCCGAGAACATCATCGGCGCGATCGTCGAGGCAAACCGCACCAGAAAAGAGTTCATCGCGGACCGCATCCTGATGAAGGCGGGCTATTATGAGCCGTCAGACGCCTACGACGCGGGCAAAGAAAAGCATGTGGTGGTGGGCGTGTACCGGCTGACGATGAAGGCGAACAGCGACAACTTCCGCCAGTCGTCCATCCAGGGCGTGATGAAGCGCGTCAAAGCCAAGGGCGCGGAGGTCATCATCTTTGAGCCGACGCTGCCGGACGGGAGCACGTTTTTCGGCAGCCGGGTGGTGAACGACCTGCAATCGTTCAAGGCGCAGTCGGACGTGATCGTGGCGAACCGTTACAGCCAGGACCTGGAGGACGCCATGGACAAGGTATACACACGAGATCTGTTTTTCAGGGATTGAGTCGCGTCGCACCCCCCACCCAACAAAACCACAAAGGAGAACCCTACTATGAAGAAAACCGCCCTGTTCCTCGCCCTCGCGATGATCCTTTCGATGCTCCCCGCGCTGCCCGCGACGGCACAGATGGTGTCGGAGGCGGACTTTGCCGTGCTGGTGTACATGTGCGGCACGGACCTGGAATCGCGCTACGGCTCGGCCACCTCCGACCTGTCCGAGATGATCAACGCGGGGATGCCCCAAGACGGCGCCGTGTGCGCGCTGGTCCAGACCGGCGGCGCGAAGCAGTGGCAGAACGACGTGGTGCCCGCCGACCGCACCGAGCGGTTTTTGATCACCGATCAGCTGTATTCACTGGACGCCGGATTGAGCCAGCTGGACATGGGCCGGCCACAGACGCTGCAGGATTTCCTCACGTTCGCGTTCGAAAACCTGCCCGCAAAGCGGTACGGCCTGGTGCTGTGGGATCACGGCTCCGGCTCCACCGGCGGCGTGTGCTATGACGAGCGCACCAAGCACGCCCTGTCCAACGAGGACGTGCGCGGGGCAATCTCCGGCGCGACCCACGGCAGGGGCATCCGGTTCAACTTCATCGGTTTCGACGCGTGCCTGATGGCCACCTATTCCATGGCCGAGACCCTGGCGCCCTACACCCAATACATCTACGCCTCCGAGGAGCTGGAGCCCGGCAGCGGCTGGAGCTACGACAAGTTCCTGGGCGCGCTGGGCCAGCGGCCGTCGCTGCCCGCCGACCAGATCGGCCAGGTCGTGGTGGACAGCTTTATCGACGCCGCGCTCCACGACAACCCCAACGACTATGTGACCATGTCCGTCATCGACACATCAAAGCTCGACGCGCTGCGTCAGGCCGTGGACACATTCGGCAAGGCCATGAAGGGCCAGCTGGACGCGGGCAACTTCGCGAAAATCAGCCGCGCCCGGGCCGGGATGCGCGCTTTTGGCGAATACGCAAACGCCGAGACCGATATGGTGGACATGCAGACGCTGGCCGTGGGCTGCAAAGAGATCGTGCCCAACGAGGCGCGCGTCTTGTACAACGCGGTTCAGGACGCGGTGATTTATCACAAGTCCAGCGCCGCCGAAAAGAGCACCTGCGGCATGTCGATCCTGGTGCCCTACCGCACGGCGGGCTCGGCCAGCCATTATCTCAATAGCTACGACGCCCAGCACACCACGCCGGACTACGACGCGTTCATCAAGGAATACGTGCAGGCCATGCAGGGCGGCAGTTATACCTTCGGGTCCAGCCCGGTGCAGCAGGTGCAGGTCTCCGGGTCCAGCGCGGAGGACCAGGATTGGCTGAACGAACTGATCGGCGGCAGCCAGTCGGGCATGGGCACCGGCGGCGTGCTGAGCCAGATTTTGGGCGGTCTGGGCGAGTCTGGCGGCAGCGCCTCGGGCACGTCCTCCGGCGGTTCATTGGAAGACCTGCTGGGCGGGCTGCTGGGCGGCGGCACTGATGAGGGCGGCGACTCACTGGGCGGGCTGATCGGCAGCCTGTTCGGTTCCGAGGCCGACAGCGGTGAATATGGCGACGACCAGCCCGGCCAGCTGCAGACCGTGGACGACGACTGGAACGACGGCGCCCAGCAGCAGGACACCGGCCTGACCCAGGACCACTTCGATTCTGTCGCCGCGAACCACTCTGCATACAGCGTACAGCTCAGCCAGTCGGACCTGCAAAACCTGAGCTATGTGGAGGCGAGCCTGATGATCGCCGCCCCGGCCCAGTTCCGGCAGGAGTACGGCGACACCACATTCTTTGACCTGGGCCGGACCCAGAACGTGCATGTGGACTGGGACAGCGGCCAGGTGCGCGGACTGTTCAACGGCAACTGGCCCACGCTAAACGGGCGCATGGTGCCCATGACCGACCAGGTCGTGACCCAGGACTACGTGCGCAGCGCCATCCCCGCGCTGATCAACGACCAGCAGCAGTTCGTGGTGGTGGCGTTCAACAAGGAAAACCCAGGCGGCGTCATCGTGGGCTACAGCGAGGGCTATGACGAGAACGGCAACCCCGCCCGGGGCTATCAGCAGTTCAAGTCCGGCGACATGGTCGCGCCGATCTACAACCTGATCTACTGGGACGCCAGCGGCAACCAGCGGCAGGAGCCGTTCGTCGGCGAAAACATCCTCTTGGATCAAGAGGGCCTGACGTTCAGCTACGCGCCAGTGGAGCGCGGCGACTACTACTACTGCTTCGTGCTCAACGACGTGTACGGCGGCGCGCACTTCACGGACTTCACGGAGATGCAGTTCTAACGCGCCCCGTCAGCAAACCGTCCACCCGCCGTCATCCTGAGCGCAGCGAAGGACCTTCTTCAAACTTCAAACCAATGTAATTTGAAGAAGGTCCTTCGCTATCGCTCAGGATGACGGGGTAGTGCATCGCAAAATCTGAAGGAGGTACTCTGTATGGACTTCACCCTGACACAGCGCCAGGACACCCCGGCCATCGGCTACGCGTTCGTCACCACGCCCCACAGCCCGGAGATCGGCGCGGCCTGGGGCCGGGTGCACCAGAACGGCGACTTCGACCGGCTGATGGCCAAGAGCGCCAGGCTGGAAAACTTCGGGCTGTGCATCATGGACCCCACCTTGCCCGAGGGCTCATTTCGGTACATGATCGCGTTTGACCACGACGTATCAAAGCCCGCCGATCCGGACATGACCGAGTACACCATCAAGGGCGGCGCATACGCGGTGTTCCGCAGCCCGACCATGGACGAGATCTCCGGCACGTTCCGGTACATCTACCAAGAGTGGTTCAAAACCGCAGACTATGAATACGACGCCGACCGCCCCGCAGACTTCGAGCTGTACTCCATGGGCGAAGGTGACGTGACCTGCGACGTGTGCGTGCCGGTGAGGAAAAAGGGGTAGGCCGCAGGAGTCAAACCTCGGTCATCCCCCCACGGTCATCCTGAGCGCAGCGAAGGACCTTCCTCAAACTTCAACCCAGTAAATTTGAAGAAGGTCCT
>JAVBUD010000196.1:0-14047 GCA_031555755.1 Eubacteriales bacterium
CCCAACAGCCCCCGTCATCCTGAGCGCAGCGAAGGACCTTCCTCATGATCACCTAAAACGTCGCTTCCCAACAACCCCGTCATCCTGAGCGCAGCGAAGGACCTTCCTCTTAACCAAACCTAACACACCTCATCTTGACAACACACACCGCCTCGTGCGATAATACCCTCTGCCGTCATGCGCCTGTAGCTCAGCAGGATAGAGCGTTCGCCTCCTAAGTGAAAGGCCGTGGGTTCGAATCCCGCCAGGCGTGCCAGGCAGACGAAGGAGATCATCGACTGTGTCGATGATCTTTTTTGCAATCGCTGAGGGGATTTGGCTTCGGCGGGGGTGGTCTGCTGCGGTGCCCTCAGCCAGAGTCGCTGCGGCTCTCTGGCTGCGGGAAGTTTGTGGCCGCGCGCCTGCAACGGGTGGTGCCTGCGGGACAATACATTCATCTGACTTTGCGGCACCCTCGGTTTTTTTGGCGCGCGGGGTTCTGATGGATAACGCCCTCACGGGGCTCAGAGGGCGCTGCCCTCCGAGACCGCCCGCCAAAGGGCCTCAGGCCCTCTGGACTCCCGATTTCGCTTCGCTGTGTGCTGGCGAAGGTTATTCGTACCAGTCGATTACGGCGTAGTCTTCGATGTGCTGAAGGACGTTCATCAGCGTGTGGTCGAGCTCGCGGCCGCCGACCTCGTTCAGCGCGGCGGCGAAATCGGGCAGCGACGCCACCTTCCCAGCATGCCCTTCAATGTAGCCGCGCAGCGCCCGATACAGACCGTCCTCCCCCACCGACAAACTCAGCTCATACATCGACGCCGCACCGCGCTCGCGCATCACGATCTTGTAATCGTTCACCGACGCAAACTGGGCTGTCTCGCTGTCCACCTTCACCCCGCCGGGCAGCGTCAACTGCATCGCAGGCAGCGACCGCGCGTTCAATTCTTGCAAAAACCGCGCCTGCCCGTACGCGTGCCCCAGGTACCGCATCGCCATGTATGCGCTCGTCGACTCCGACAGCCACGGCTCCCGCGACGGGTTGCTCGACACCTTCTCAAAAAACCACTGCTTCGCCACCATCATCGCCACCTGGTATTCCAGCTCGTCCCGGGCGTCCCAGGTGAGCAGGCTGTCGTCCAATGTGATCATTCCCGAATTCATCCGCGCGCCCTCGATGTCGTCCACCTGCGCGATCACCAGCGTGCTAAGCGGATAATCGCCCAGCACGCCCTGATAAAACGTCAGCGCCTTCGACGCCGCATCCAGTGCGCGGTTCGCGCCGCCGCCGTCCGCCATCAGCGCCACCAGCTTCACGCCGTTCGCCTCTCGCTCATACGCCTGCGATTTCGCCGTCAGCACCATCGACAGCTGCCGGATGCCGCCTGCTTCCACCTTCCACTCGGTCCGCCCGTCCACATCAGCGCTCGATACCGTGCCCGTCGCCGCCAGTTTCACGCCCTTCGGCGCGTATACCGTCGCCCGGTAATCCGCGGGGTCCGGGAACAGACAGCCGCCCACCGCCTGCGGGTTAGCCACACTGAACTCCTTCAGCCCATCGTCCCAGGTCGCCAGCATCGGGTAGAAAAAGTTCAGCTGATAGCCCATCTGTGTCACGCCCAGTGGGCCAAGGCAGTGGGGCAGCAGCAGCTCATAGCCGAACCGGAATGTGCAGCGCTCTCCCGCCTTCAGGTCCACCGCCACCCGCAGAAAAGCCTCGTTGCCGCCCTGGACGCCCCAGTCCGCCTGTTTTCCGTCCACTGACACAGAAAAAAAATCAGCGCCGCCGGGCGTGAAGCCGTCCGGGTAGGCGCTGTCCATGGCCGAGACTTCGATTGGCGTCGTGATTTGCCGCCTGAGCGCGTTAGGATACAGTGTGAACAACACCTGGCTGAGCGGCTGGCCCGTGCGGTTCGTGAACGTGACCTCTTGGTCCACCCGCAGCGCGTCCAGCGCGTCCAGGACCTCGATGCGCATCGCGTACCGGTCGCGCGCCGCCTCCGCCGAGGCGGACTGGGTCAGCGCGTCGATAGCCACCGCCACGATGCTCACCACCCCCAACAGGACCACCAAAATCAGTGCGATCAAGCGCGTCGTCTTCTTGGTCATCTCGCGTATCCCTCCATCACTCCACCGTGCGGATGCCGCCCAGCGGCCACATCACGAACCGAACCTTGCCGATGAACATGTCCCGCGACAGCGGGCCCACCGAGCGGCTGTCGTTCGAGTGGTTGCGGTTGTCGCCCATCACAAAGTAGTCGCCCTCGCCCAGCGTGTACGGGCCGTAGCTGCGCTGGTCCGGGTCGGCGATGTGCGGCTCCGGGATGGGCTCCGAGTTCACATAGGTCACGCCGTCCTTGAGCCAGATCACGTCGCCGGGCACACCGATCACGCGCTTGACGAAGTTTTCTGTGCGGCTTGGATAGTGGCAGATCACCACGTCGCCGCGCTGGGGACCGCTGAGCTTCATATCCAGCACCGTCACGATCAGCCGCTCGCCGTCGTGCAGCGTGGTCTCCATGCTCTGGCCGTCCACAGAGATCACCGTGAACAGGAACGTTCGGATCAGAAACACCGCGATCAGCGCAAACGCGATGGAGACCACCCACTCACGGATCTCCTTCTTGGCGTTGGCCGAGAGCAGCGGCTTTTTTTCTGCCTCATCGCGCATGGTGATGGCGGGCTTGGCCGCCGCGTCCGCAGTTTCCTCCGCGCTCGCCACGCTCACAGCGTCCTGATTCGCCTTGAGGTCGTCCCTGAGGTCCTGCTCCAGGTCGATGCCCTCGTTTTTGCGCCCTTCGCTCATGGTGGTGTCCTCACTTATCCGTATCGTTGATGACGTGAAATCGGTCGAGGGGCCACACCATCAGGTGCGCCTTGCCGCCGATCGCGCTCTTTTTCAGCGGCCCAACCGACGCATCGCGGCTGTCCTTGCTGTTGGAACGATTGTCGCCCATGACGAAATAGCTGTCCTCTGGGATCGTGATCTCCGGATGGTTGTCGCCCAGCGGGTACGCCACGTACGCGGACTCGTCCAGAGGCTCGCCGTTGATATACGTCACGCCTGACCGGATCTCAAGCCGCTCGCCCGGCATGCCAATCACGCGCTTCACGCACAGATGGTCCTCGCCGGGATAGGTGCAGATCACGATGTCGCCCCGCTGCGGGCCCCAAATCTTCATGTCGAAGATGGTCACCGCCAGCCGGTCCTCATGGTGCAGCGTGTCCACCATGCTGCGCCCGTCCACGCGGATCATGGTGAAGATGAACGTGCGGATGATCACAAACGCGATCAGCGCCATCAGAATGGCTTTGACCCACTCCCAGATCTCCTTTTTCACGTCCAGCTTCTTTTCAGCCGGCTGGGTGGACGCGTTCGGTTGGCTCATGGCGTATTGTACCTTCTTTGATCAAATTTCATGCTCGCCCGGTGTGGCCGTAGGGGCGGGCTTCCGCGCCCACCCGCACCCGTCCGCAGCGGATCGAACCCCTACTGCACCGTCCCGCTGCGCCCGAACGGGAACAGAATCGCCCTGACCTTGCCCACAATGGACTGCCTGGAGATGATGTCCACTGACGGATCCCGGCTGTCCAGTTTCACCTGGCGGTTGTCGCTCAGCACAAAATACCGCCCGCCGGGCAGCACCAGCTCCGGATACTCGTCATAGCACTTCAGCGTCACATACCGTTCGCCCAGCGGGTTGCCGTTGATCAGCGTGTCGCCGTTGCCGTCGATGGCCACCGTCTCGCCCGGCATGCCCACCACGCGGCGCAGGATCACGCCCTTGCCGGGCACGTTCACCGCCACGATGTCGCCCTGCTTGGGCGCATGGGTCCAGTAGTCATACTTGGTGATGCAGACCCAGTCGCCGTCCGCCAGCGTGGAATGCATGGCGTCACCGGATACGATGATGACCTGGAACAGGAATGTGTGAATCAAAAAGCTGACCAGCAGCGCCGCCGCGACGGCGATGGCCGAGAACGCGGCAGCGCGGCCCCAGTTGTTGCGCTTTTTGCGTGACTTCTTCTTGGGCCGTTTTCCCGCATCCACCGGTCGCTTTTTCTGATAGTAGGCGTCGTCCGGATACATTTTTTCCGCCCTGCGGCGGGCGGCCACCTCCGGCGGCAGGGGCTTTTTGGCCCGCTGTGCGCCCGATGGGCTGCGCGTGGCGGGCGCACCCTCCGCCTGATGGCGCGCGCGCCGCGCCGCCACCAGCTCAGGATCGGCCGGCCGCTTCGCCACGCGGGGTTTTTGCTCCGTACGGCGGTCATCACTCATGATTCTTGTTTCCTCCCCCTGTTTCAGGTGCCCCCAATCCGTCAGACGTCCGCGCCGACCTCGGGGTTCCTCTCCAGTATCTTCTTCAGATTCTTTTCAAAATCGGGCCGCTCCAGCATTACAATTCGGCTGCAGCCGGTGCATTTGATCTTGATGTCCGCGCCCACGCGGATCACCGTCCAAATGTCCGTGCCGCAGGGGTGGACCTTGCGCATCTTGACCACATCGCCGAGCCGAATGTCCATGGTGCACCTCAAATTCTGAACGTATGCTCAATTCACGACATCTGCGCCTCAACCGCCGCCTTGCCAAGCTCAATTGCCTTCTGGTTCGCGGGCATGAACTTCTCTTTGCTCGGCCCCATCTTGTGCCGCAGCGCGTCCATCAAGGTCTCCACGCTGAAATCCCCCGTCAGCCCGGTGTACGCGCCCAGCATGACCATGTTCGCGGACCTGAGGCTGCCCGCCGCCTCCGCGATTTTCGCAGAGTCCACGGCGATGATCTTGATGTCCGTCCGCTTCGGGGCGACATCAATCAGCGAGCTGTTGTAGATCAGCGCGCCGCCGGGCACCACGCTCTTCTCGAACAGCTCCATGGAGGGCCGATTCATGGCGATGACCACGTCCGCGTCCTCCACCTTCGGGCTGCCCACTTCCCGGTCCGAGACGACCACGGCGCAGTTGGCGCTGCCGCCGCGCATCTCCGGGCCGTAGGAGGGCATCCAGGAGACCTCTTTCCCGTCCAGCATCCCCGAATACGCCAGCAACTGTCCGATCAGCAGCACGCCCTGTCCGCCGAATCCCGCGATGATCAGCTGTCTCTCCATGTCACTCAGCCTCCTTCAGCACGCCCAGCGGGTACTGGGGAATCATGTTCTCTTCCAGCCAGGAAAGCGCCTCCACCGCGCCTAGGCCCCAGTTGGTGGGGCAGGTGCTGAGCACTTCGATCAACGTGAAACCCTTGCCCGCCAGCTGATACTCGAACGCCTTCTTGATGGCCTTTTTTGCCTCCATGATGTGCTTGACGTCGTGCACCGACACGCGCTGGATCAGCGCCGGGCCGGTCAGCGTGGCCAGCATTTCGCTGACGCGGATCGGGTTGCCATTCTTTGTGACGTCGCGGCCCAGTGGCGAGGTGGTACTCTTCTGCCCGATCAGCGTGGTCGGCGCCATCTGGCCGCCGGTCATGCCGTAGATGGCATTGTTGACGAAGATCGTGGTGATCAGCTCGCCGCGCGTGGCCGCGTGCACGATCTCGGCGGCGCCGATGCTCGCCAGGTCGCCGTCGCCCTGGTAGGTGAACACGACCTTGTCCGGCTGGCTGCGCTTGATGCCCGTGGCCACAGCCGGCGCGCGGCCGTGGGCCGCCTCGTACATGTCGCAGTTGAAGTAGTTGTATGCGAACACCGCGCACCCCACCGGCGCCACGCCGATGGTCTTCTCGCCCACGCCCAGCTCCTCCAGGGATTCCGCCACCAGCCGGTGGATGATGCCGTGGGTGCAGCCGGGGCAATAGTGCAGCGGCACATCCGCCAGCATGCTGGATTTTTGGAACACAACCGCCATCTTACAGCCCCTCCTTGATCTTCATGATCTGCTGATAGACCTCGTTCACGCCCGGGATCATGCCGCCCACGCGCCCGAAGAACGACACCGGACGCTGGCCGTCTACGGCGAGCCTCACGTCGTCGATCATCTGGCCCAGGGACATCTCGACCGTCAGGAAGTGCCTCACATGATCGCAGCTCTGTTTGATCACGTCACTGGGGAACGGCCACACCGTGACGGGCCGGATCAGGCCGACCTTCACGCCGGCCTCCCTGGCGCGGCGGATGGCCGTCAGCGCGATGCGTGCGGTGGTGCCGTAGGCGACGATGGCGATCTCCGCGTCGTCCATCAGCTCGGTCTTGTAGAGCAGCTCGTCCTTCTGCATCTGGTCGTACTTCGCCTGCAGCTTCAAGTTGTGCTGCTCCAGCTCCGCGCTGTTGATGTACAGCGAGTTGATCACGGCGCGGGGCCGCGCGTCGCCCTTTTTCCAGCCTGTGGCCGCCCAAGTCTTTTCAGGCAGCGCCGGCTTTTCATATTCGGGCATGGTCACAGGCTCCATCATCTGGCCGATGACGCCGTCGCCCAGCACCATGACGGGATTGCGGTATTTGTCCGCCACATCGAACGCCCGCTGGGTCAGCTCCACGGCCTCCTGCACGGTGGCCGGCGCGAACACGCACATGCGGTAGTCACCGTGACCGCCGCCGCGGGTGGCCTGGTAATAGTCCGACTGGCCGGGCTGTATGCTCCCCAGGCCCGGGCCGCCGCGCACGATGTTCACGATCACGCACGGGAGCTCCGCGCCGATGATGTAGCTGATGCCCTCCTGCTTCAGAGAGATGCCCGGGCTGGAGCTGCTCGTCATCACGCGCGCGCCGGTGCCAGCCGCGCCATAGACCATGTTGATGGCCGCGACCTCTGACTCCGCCTGCAAAAATGTGCCGCCGACTTCCGGAAGCCGCAGCGACATGTACTCGGGGATCTCGTTCTGGGGCGTGATGGGGTATCCGAAGAAAAAGCGGCACCCGGCCTGCACAGCGGCCTCGGCAATCGCCTCGTTGCCCTTCATCATTTGCCTCTGCATGATGTGTTCTCCCTCCATCCTACTTTTCTACGGTGATGACGCTGTCCGGGCACATCCTGGCGCAGAACGCGCAGCCGATGCACTTTTCCGGTTCTGAGCACCCGCTGGGGTGATACCCCTTCACGTTGATCTTGTCCGAAAGTTTGACAATCTTCTTCGGACAGGCGATCACGCACAGGCCGCAACCCTTGCACTGGTCTTCCAGAATCGAAATGCTTGCCATGCTACCAACCTCCTCACTAGTCTATCTATCGATTATAAACCCATTCATATTAAGGATCAACCAATACAGGTTGAATTTTCACAGAATCCTTCCCAATCAGTCCAATCTCCCGCCATCACCCCCCACGCGGTCATACTGAGCGCGGCGAAGGTCCTTCTTCAAACTTGAAATGCGGAATTATGAGGAAGGTCCTTCGCTGCGCTCAGGATGACCGCGTGGAGCGAAAGGGATTAATTATCCACCTATTTCCCCACACAAAACTGCTGAAAAATCCGCTCAATCACGCCCTCCGTCGCTGACTCGCCCGTGATCTCCGTCATCAGCGAAAGCGCCTCCATCAGGTCCACCGCCGCCAGATCCACGGGGTATCCCTGCGTCAACACATCCGCCCCCCTATCCAGCGACGCCAGCGCCCGCCGCGCACACTCGATGTGCCGCTGCTGCGTCATCAGGCCCTCGCCAGCCTCCGCGTAAGAAACCTTCTCCTTGAGAACGTCGATCAGCGCATCGATACCATCACCGTTGTTCGCACAAGTCTCGATCAAGGCGACGCCCTGCAGGGGCTGCCATATGTGGCCGCCCGCACCCTCAGAAAGGTCGCTTTTGTTCAAAACAACAACCCACCGCTCATCCGCCCGCGCCAGCATCTGCAGGTCCGCATCCGTGATCTCCCGCGACGCGTCCAGCACCAGCACCACCACGTCCGCCGCCTTCTCCGCAGCCAGCGCCCGCTCCACCCCGATCCGCTCCACTTCGTCGCCCGTCTGCCGCTGTCCAGCCGTGTCCGAGATCTCCACCACGAACTCGCCGATCCGCAGCCTCTCCGTGAGCACGTCGCGCGTGGTGCCCGGCACATTCGTCACAATCGCGCGCTCCTGCCGCAGCAGCGCGTTCATCAGCGACGACTTGCCCACATTCGGCGCGCCGACCAGCACCACCGACAGCCCGTCCCGCACGATCCGCGCCGCCCGCTCGTCCGCCGCGGCGCTGAGCGCCCCGCGCACCTGGGCGATCCCAGCCAACACCTCATCGCGCGTGGCGTCCTCCTCGATCTCCTCCGGAAAATCATTCCCGGCCTCGATCGCCGCCAGCAGGTCCATCAACTTGTCCCGCACCAGCGAGACGAACCTCGAGACACCGCCTTCCATCTGCCGCACCGCCGACCGCGCCGCCGCCTCGCTCCCCGACCGAATCAGCGCCATCACGGCCTCCGCCTCCGAGAGGTCGATCCGCCCGTTCAAAAACGCGCGCTTCGTAAACTCACCCGGTTCGGCGAGCCGCACATATGCAGCTGCATCCGGAGCAGGCTTTGTCACGATCTCCAGCACCCGCCGCGCCGCCACCTGCCCACCGTGGCCGTGCAGCTCGCATACATCCTCCGCCGTATAACTCCTCGGCCCCTGAAAGAAAACCCCCATCGCCTCGTCCGCGACCGCGCCGTCTCCGTCCACCACATGCCCAAAATACATGCGGTGCGAAACCAACTCGCCCTTCGCCGCACGCCGGAAGCACCGCTCAAAAGCGGCCCGAGCGTTCGGGCCACTGACGCGCACGATGGCGATCCCGCCGTCACCCGGCGCGGTGGCGACGGCGGCGATGGTGTCCGCCCCATGCATCTCGTTACACATTCACCCGCACCGGCAGCACCAGGTACAGGAACGCGTCGCCGGAGACCGGCTTGATGAGGCAGGGGCTGACGCTGGTGTTGAAGCACAGCAGGATCTCTTCCTCATCCACCACACGCAGCACGTCCTGCACATAGCGCACATTAAACGCGATCGTCAGGTCCTCGCCGTCGATCTCCGCGTCCAACTCCTCATACACATCGCCGGACTCCGAGTTGGACGTGATCACGATGCTGCGGTCCTCGATCTTCATGCGCACCAGGTTGTTCTTTCCTTCCCGGGCCATCAGGGACGCGCGCTCCACGCACATCGCCAGCGCCTGGGCGTTGACCTTGACCTTGGTTTTGAACTCCGCCGGCAGGATCTGGCGGTACTTGATGAACTCGCCCTCGATCAGCGTGGAGAAAAGCTGCGTCTGGCCCATGGTGATCTGCATCTGGCTGCCGCTCGTGAGGATCATGGCCATCTGGTTCTCATCGTCGGACATGATCTTCGCGATCTCGCCCAATGTCTTGCCCGGGATGATCGCCGTGACGTCCGGCGCACTGCCGCTGGCGCGCTCCAGCCGCAGCGCCAATCGGAACCCGTCCAGCGCCACCATGCGCACCTCGCCGTGGGCGAGCTCCAGCAGGCTGCCCGTGAGCACCATCCGCGACTCGTCTGTGGAGATGGCGAAGTTGGTCTGCTGGATCATGTTCTTGAGCATGATCTGGGGCAGGATGAACGAGTTTTCGGCGCTGACCAGCGGCAGCGCAGGATAGTGGTCCGCCACCTGCCCGGAGATCGTCGTGCGCGAGCCCACACACTTGAGCGTGACCGCGTAGTTGTTGCTCATCGCGCAGCTGAGCTCCGCGTCCGGCATCTTGCGCACCACTTCGTGCAGCAGCTTACCCGGCAGCACCACCGCGCCCTCCTCACTGATGTCCGCCGCGATGGTGGTGACGATGGAGATCGACCCGTCCGAGCAGGTGAGCCTGAGCCCCTCATCGCAGGTCTTCATCAGCACGCCCTCATAGATGGGCTGGGTGGACCGGGCGCTCAGCGCTCTGGTGACGGTGCTGAGGCCGGACAAAAGCAAGCTCGACGGGCAGTTGAATCGCATCTCTTTATTCCTCCATAATGATCATAAATTGATTAAAGTCGGAACCGTAATAGTGCTGTGGATTGTGTGGATAACCGGGTCCATATGTTGGTATCACTGGTTTTTGTCAGTGATCCACCTGTGTATCAACCCTGTATAATTCTGTGTACAGCCCGCGTTTTCCTGCACATGGGCTGTGAATTATCCGAAGAGACCGACCGAAGCGCACCTCTCCGTAGGGTGGGGGCTTGCCCCCGCCGCCGCGTGAGCGCGACCCCACAAACCCGCCCGCAGGCTAAACATTCGTGAAGTGGCCGCAGGCCACGGAGCGGATCACTCCGAAAATCCGGATCTGTGGATTTTCGGTTCCTGTTCGGTGCGTCCCCCCGTTCCCAAAAGCGTTTCAAGGGGGTCCAGGGGGGAAATCGCAATCCCCCCTGGCGCTCTTTGGTTCTTTCTCACGCTGAGAAAGAACACGCCTCTACAGAAGTGATCGTGCATGTCAAGCCGCTGTGCCCTCCGCCAGAGTCGCTGCGGCTCTCTGGCTGCGGGAAGTTTGTGTCCGCGCGCCTGCACCGGGAGTGCCTGTGGAGGCTTCACATTAGCAGGCGGCATTGCACCCTCTATGTTTTGGGCGCGCGGGGTGATAAGGGGGACGGCCTCACGGGAGCTCAGAGGGCGCTGCCCTCCGAGACCTCCTGCCAAAGGGCCAGAGGCCCTCTGGACTCCCCTGTTCGCTTCGCGGCTTCTGTCGCTACTTTTCTTGGATGGCGATTTTGATGCTCTCGAGGGCTTTTTGCATCTGTGAGTTGGCCTTGGCGTCGGCTGAGACCTTCTCGCACGCGTGCATCACAGTCGTGTGGTCGCGCCCTCCAAACAGGTCGCCGATCCGCGTCGTGCTCAGTTGCGTCATGTCCCGCACCAAGTACATCGCCACCTGCCTCGGCATCGATACCTTCCGGTTCCGCTTCGCGCTCGTCATGTCACCATGCTCAATGTGATAGTAGTCCGCCACCACCTGCATGATCAGCTCAGGCGTCACCCGCCGCGTGTCCCTAGCTCCCATGATCGCCACCAGGCTCTGCTCCGCCATCGCCCGCGAAATCAATTCACCTTTCAACTGCGACTCCGCATGGATTCGCGTCAGCGAACCTTCCAGCTCGCGGATGTTCGATTCTACCTTCTCCGCGATCACGTCCAGCACCTCGTCCGAGATGTCAATGTGCTCACTCATCGCCTTTTTCCGCAGGATCGCCAGCCGCGTCTCATAGTCCGGCTTCTGGATGTCCGCGATCAGGCCCCACTCAAACCGGCTCCTCAGCCGCTCCTCAAGCGTCGGGATGTCCTTCGGCGGCCGGTCAGAGGAGATGATGATCTGCTTGCCGCTGGTGTGCAGCTGGTTGAACGTGTGGAAAAACTCCTCCTGCGTCGCGTTCTTGCCCGCGATGAATTGGATGTCGTCCACCATCAGCACGTCCACGCTCCGCAACTTCTCGCGCAGCGCTTGGTTCGTCTTCTTCGCGATCGCCGAGATCAGCTCGTTGGTGAAGCTCTCGCTCGTGATGTACAGAACCTTCGCGTCCGGGTTTTCCATCTGGATATAATGCCCGATCGCGTGCATCAGATGTGTCTTGCCTAGCCCCACCCCGCCGTACAGGAACAGCGGGTTGTACGCCTCCGTCGGCAGTTCAGCCACCGCCAGCGACGCCGCGTGGGCGAATCGGTTGCTGTTGCCCACCACAAACGTGTCAAATGTGTATTTCGGGTTCAGCATCCCGCTCCGGCTGCGGCTCTCGGCGGTGAATCCCGCCTCGTCGCCGATTGCCGTCAGCGTGTTGATGAACTCGAGCTCGTACTCGCGCCCATACGCCTGCTTCACCGCGTTCTGGATCATCCCGCTGTACCGCAGTGTCAGCGCCTGCACCGCGAACTGGTCCTCGATGCCCAGCGTCATCTTGTTCCCGCGAACCGATACGATCTCCAGCGGCTTCACCCAGGTCTCAAAACTCACCGCGTTGAGGCGCTCTTTGAGCATGGCCAACGCCCGTTCCCAGGGATCCGGCATCATCGGCTGAATTTCTGGCATGTCCCATCATTCCCCCTGTTTCTCTCTTTCACAACAAAAACCGTCTTGGGCAGCGCGCGGCGCACTTTCCACAGCCGCGCACAGCCTGCCGTGAGCGATGCACTGGTCATCCACAAGTTATCCACAGCTTATCCACATGTTATGCACAGATGGTGGATAAGCGCGCTTTTTTTGGGGATAAGTACGCTTCATCATACCAAAACAGGCATCCGTTTACAAGCAACAAAAGGGCGGAAAACGCGCAGAGGCGCTTGAAAATGTTTCGGCGCTTTTTTGGCGGATGGCGTCGGATTGGGTTGCGACGCCCGTCTAGATATGGTGTTCACCGACGACGGTCTGGCCGGTTTCTTCTTTATATATGTGAGCGACTTACACCACAAAATGCATTTTGGGCACTGAGTAAAGTGAAGGTACATGTCAAGCTGCTGAGCCCTCCGCCGGAATCGCCTCGGCTCTCCGGCTGCGGGAAGTTTGTGCCGCGCGCCTGCACCGGGAGTGCCTGCGGAGGATATATGTATGCGGACGGCACTGTACCCTCAATGGTTTGGGCGCGCGGGGTGATGAGGGGACGCCCTCCGGGGGGGCAAAGGGCGCTGCCCTCTGCACTTCCGCCAGGGGGATAATCCCCCTGGACCCCTGTTTCGCTTCGCTGTGTTCTGGTGGAGGTTTGCAATTGTGGGGCGGTTGCGGTATAATGGACGCGGATGTTGACGGGGCTTGCCCCGCGCGGATAAAGGAGCAATTTGCATGAAACTCGGCGTCGTCGGCCTGCCCAATGTGGGCAAATCTACACTCTTCAACGCGATCACCTGCGCCGGTGCGCAGGCCGCCAACTACCCCTTCTGCACCATCGAGCCCAACACCGGCGTCGTCGCCGTGCCCGACCCGCGGCTCGACGTGCTCGCCGACATGTACCACCCCGAAAAGTACACGCCTGCCACCCTCGAGTTCGTCGACATCGCCGGGCTCGTCAAGGGCGCCAGCAAGGGTGAGGGCCTGGGCAACAAGTTCCTGTCCCACATCCGCGAGGTCGACGCCATCGTCCACGTCGTGCGCTGCTTCGAGGACGAAAATGTCATCCATGTCGAGGCCACCGTCGATCCCGCCCGCGACATCGAGGTCATCCAGACCGAGCTCGTGCTCGCAGACATCGAGTCCGTCACCAAGCGCCAGGAAAAAGCGCAAAAGTACGTCAAGAACGGCGAGACCAAGTACCGCGACGAGCTGGAGCTGGCCGAAAAGCTGCTGGGGCACATGAACGGGCTGAGGCCCGCCCGTACCTGCGACATGACGCCCGAACAGAAGGAGCTGGCCAAGTCCTGGTTCCTGCTCACCACCAAGCCCGTCATCTACGCCGCCAACATCGCCGAGGGCGACCTGGGCGGCGACGTGGAGAACCTGCCGCTGGTCAAGGCGGTCAAGCAGATCGCTGGCGCGGAGGGTGCGCAGGTGCTCGTCATCTCCGCCAAGGTCGAAGAGGAGATCGCGCAGCTGCCGGTGGACGAAAAGGCGATGTTCATCGATGAGATGGGCATCGGCAAGTCAGGCCTGGACAGGCTGGTGCAGGTCAGCTACGCGCTGCTGGGGCTGATCAGCTATCTGACCGCGGGTCCGAAGGAGGTCCGCGCCTGGACCATCGAGAACGGCACCAAGGCGCCGCAGGCGGCCGGGAAGATTCACACGGACTTTGAAAAGGGGTTCATCAGGGCGGAGATCGTGCCTTATGAGGACTTGATTCGCGAGGGCAGCATGAACGCCTGCAAGGAAAAGGGGTTGGTCAGGAGCGAGGGCAAGGAGTACGTTATGAAGGACGGCGACGTCACGCTGTACCGGTTCAACGTATAGTTCGATAGAGAGCGCGAAGCGAGAAGGGAGTCCAGAGGGCATAGCCCTTTGGCAGGGAATCCAAGGGGACAGCGTCCCCTTGGCCGCCGGAGGCCGTGCCCCGTACCTACCCTTTCCCGTCGAGGGAAAGATCGAACCCATGCCCCTATCCACAGGCTGCGGCCTGTGGATAGGGGCATGGGTTCGATGCGTCTCACGACGCGAGGGGGAGGAGGTAGGAGTCCGGCCTCCGGCGTCCAAGAGCCTCGGCCTCCTGGACCTCCGCCAAAGGGCTATGCCCTCTGGACTCCCTTTTTCG
>JAVBUD010000182.1:0-29759 GCA_031555755.1 Eubacteriales bacterium
TTGTAGGTGAGGCTGAACGGCCCGAAACGCCTATAGTGTCATCCTGAGCGGAGCGCCAGCGCAGTCGAAGGATCTCCCCCGCGTGAGCGGACGTCCCTGCTGGTGGGGGAACGTCCCCTCACGGCGGGGAGATCCTTCGACTGCGCTGGCGCTCCGCTCAGGATGACAGCGTGGGGGTGTGACGGTGTGGGGGGGTTGATGATGTGTCTTCGCTCGCGCCTTCTTGCTCCACGATTGCATTCCCACCCCAGCCGTGTTATACTACCCATGCTACCACATGAAAGGGGCTTGCCCAATGCAGAATACCAGGTGCGACGTGCTTCGGGACCGGGCAATGGAGGCGATGGACGATGTCGCCCGTTAGCATTCGGTCGCTGTACGGGCGGGGGCGGCCGGTGCTGTCGTTCGAGGTGTTCCCGCCGAAAAAGGATGAGGAGACCGACGTTCAAGCGATGTATGCGGTGCTGGACCGGCTGGCGTCGCGCGCGCCGGACTTCATCTCCGTCACCTACGGTGCGGGCGGCAGCACCACGGCCAAGCGCCGCACCGCCGAGATTGCAGGCCACATCCAGGGCCTGGGCGTCCCGGCGCTGGCGCACCTGACCTGCCTCGGCCAGGACGAGCCGGGCATCCGCGCGTCGCTGTCAGACCTGGTGGCGCGGGGCGTGGGCAATGTGCTGGCGCTGCGGGGCGACCTGCCGGGCGGCCAGGGCGCGCCGGCGGATTTTCGCCACGCCACGGACCTGATCCGGGCGATCCGCGCCCACGCGGGCGGGCTGTGCATCGGCGCGGCCTGCTATCCCGAGTGGCACATCGACGAGGACGATTTGAACGTGTCGCTGATGCGCCTGAAGGAAAAGCAGGGCGCGGGCGCGGACTTTCTGTGCGCCCAGCTGTGCTTTGACAACGCGCTGTTCTACCGGTTCCTGTCGCGGGCGCGGGGCGAGGGGATCAACTTGCCCATCTCGGCGGGCGTAATGCCGATCCTGAGCCGGGGCCAGATTGAGCGTATGATCTTCCTGTGCGGCGCGTCGCTGCCCTCAAGGATCGTCAAACTGCTGCACAGGCACGAGCACAGCCCGGAGGACCTGCGCAAAGCGGGCATTGAATATGCCATGAGCCAGGCTTACGACCTCGCCCAGAACGGCGTGGACGGCATTCACATTTACACCATGAACCACCCGGACATCGCGGAGGCCTGCGCCGAGGCGGTGCGCCGGTGAGCGGGATTGAGCGCGGCGAGGTGCTGCGCTATTTGGGGCACCGGGGACAGGTCATGTCGCCGGAACTGTCGGATAAGCTGGACTGTGCGATGGTGCTGTGCTTGACGTTTGCTCAGCCGAGGCGGGTCTGGGCGGTGGCTGAGGACGCGGCATTGCAGCTGCCGGGCACGCGGAAGACGGCGGTTTTCGCGGTGACGCTGGGGCACGATCTGGCGCGGGAGATCGACGCACAGCAGCATCGGGATATGGCGCTGGCCGCCATGCTGGACGCGTCGGCGACGGCGCTGGTGGAGTCGGTCTGCGACGGGGTGGAAAGGGAGATTGGCGAGTGGGCCGGGGGAGCGGGGCTGTTCCCGTGTCCGAGGGTCAGCCCGGGGTACGGAGCGCTGCCGCTGGCGCTGCACAGGCCGATCCTGCGGGCGCTGGACGCGGAGCGCAGGATCGGGCTGACGGCGACGGGGAGCCTGATGCTGATGCCGAGGAAGAGCGTGACAGGGCTGGTGGGGATGAGCGAGGCGGCGGTGGATGGGGCGCGGGGGTGCGAGGGGTGCAGAGGAGCGTGTTCGTACCGGAGATAGGGGGAGTGCTCCCCAGCCACAAATTCTGGAGGTGATCGCAGATGGTGGACCTATTCAAAAGCCCTGACTTCATCCTCTTTGACGGCGCGATGGGCACGATTCTGCAGTCGAATGGGCTGCAGCCCGGCGAGATGCCGGAGCTGTTGAACCTGGGCGTGCCGGAGCTGATCACGGCCGTGCACCGCGCGTATGTGGACGCGGGCTGCGACGTGGTCACCGCGAACACATTCCAGGCGAACCGGCTGAAACTGCCGCCGGACGTCACGGTCTCCGAGGTCATCACGGCGGCGGTCGCTGCCGCCAAGGCCGCGAAGCCGAGCTATGTGGCGCTGGACGTGGGGCCGCTGGGCCAGCTGCTGGCACCGGCGGGCACGCTGTCCTTTGGCGACGCGTACGAACTGTTCAAGGAGCAGATGGTGGCGGGGGCGGCGGCGGGCGCGGACATGATTTTGATCGAGACGATCTCGGATCTGTACGAGGCCAAGGCCGCCGTGCTGGCCGCCAAGGAAAACACGGACCTGCCCGTCATCTGCACGTTGACATTCCAGGCGGACGGGCGCACATTTTTGGGCACGGACGCCGCCGCCGCCGCCGTGACGCTGTCGGCGCTGGGTGTGGACGCGCTGGGCGCGAACTGCTCGGTGGGCCCGCTGGAGCTGATGCCGGTGGTGCGCGAACTGCTCCGCTACAGCCGCGTGCCGGTGCTGGTCCAGGCGAACGCGGGGCTGCCGGAGATCGTGCGGGGCCAAGCGCTGTACACTGTGTCGCCCGAGGCCTATGCGGACGCCGCGCGGAAGATGGCCGCAGAGGGCGTGGCCATGCTGGGCGGCTGCTGCGGCACCGATCCCGACTACATCCACGCCATGAAGGCCGCGCTGACCGGCATGAAGCGCGTGCGGCCAACGCGCATTGACGCGCCGATGATCGCTTCTGCCACAGGCGCGCTGGACCTGTCGAGGCGCACCACGGTGATCGGCGAGCGGATCAACCCCACAGGGAAAAGACGGCTTCAGGCGGCGCTGCGGGCGGGCGATTACGACTATCTGGTGCGCGAGGCCATCGCCCAGCAGGACGCGGGCGCGGACGCGCTGGACGTGAACTGCGGCCTGCCGGAGCTGGACGAGCCCGCCGTGCTGGCCGAGGCCGTGCGCCGCATCCAGGCGGTGTCCACGCTGCCGCTGGTCCTCGACAGCGCCAATCCCGCTGCGCTGGAGGCCGCAGCGCGGGCCGTGAACGGCGTGCCGATCCTGAACTCCGTCTCAGGCAAGCGCGCCGTGTGCGACGCCGTTTTCCCCATCGCGAGGAAGTACGGCGCGCTGGTCATCGGATTGACGCTGGACGAGGTGGGCATCCCCGACACCGCCGAGGGGCGGCTGATCGTCGCGCGAAAGATGGCCCACGCCGCCGAGCGCCACGGGCTGCCGCGCGAAAACCTGATTGTGGACTGCCTCACGCTGACCGCATCCGCGCAGCAGGCGCAGGTCATGGAGACGATCTCCGCCATCTCGATGGTGCGGCGGGAGCTGGGGCTGCTGACCGTGCTGGGCGTGAGCAATGTGTCGTTCGGGCTGCCCCAGCGGGACGCGCTGAACCAAGCGTTTTTGTTGGCGGCGCTGGGCGCGGGGCTGAACATGGCGATTCTGAACCCGCTGTCCGCGCATTATCGGGAGGCCGTGCGCGCGTTCCGGGTGCTGAGCGGTGAGGACGCGGGCGCGCAGGCCTATGTGGCGTCGGCGGTGGACGCGCCCGCGGAGATCCCGGCGCAGGCAGCCCGCGACCTGGCCCAGGTCGTGGGCCAGGGCATTCCAGGCGAGGCCGCGGCGGCGGTGCTGAAGTGCCTGGAAGCGGAGAGCCCGATGGACGTGATCAACCAGCATCTTGTGCCCGCGTTGAGCGCCGCCGGCGAACGGTTTGAGCGCGGCGAGCTGTTTCTGCCCCAGCTCATACAGTGTGCCCAGGCGGCGCAGGCGGCGTTTGCGGTGGTCGAGCGCCGCATGCTGGCCCAGGGCGCGGCGCGGGAGCCGCTGGGCCGCGTGCTGATCGCCACTGTGCAGGGTGACATCCATGACATCGGCAAGAACATCGTGCGCATGCTGCTACTGGCGAGTGGGTATGAGGTGATCGACCTGGGCAAGGACGTGCCCATCGAGCAGGTGGTGAAGGTCGCGGTGGCGCAGAAAATCAAGCTCATCGGCCTCAGCGCCCTGATGACCACCACCGTGCAGGCCATGAAGGACACCATCGCGGCGCTGCGGGCCGCGGGTGAGTTCACGGTGTTCGTGGGCGGCGCGGTGCTGACGGAGGCCTACGCGGACTATGTGGGCGCGGATCACTATGCAAAGGACGCCATCGTGTCGGTGAAGATCTGCAGCGGGTTTTTCGCGGGGACAGGAAAATGATGATGTGGGATGGTGCGACATGGACAGAATGACCTTGGACGCCCTGCGCCAAAAGCGCGGCTTTATCTGCGACATGGACGGCGTGATCTATCACGGCAACAACCTGCTGCCCGGTTTGCACGAGTTCGTGAGCTGGCTCACCCGCGAGGAAAAGAGCTACCTGTTCCTGACCAATTCCAGCCAGAAGACCCAGCGCGAGCTGAAGCAGAAGCTGGAGCGCATGGGCCTGTCGGTGGACGAGCGCCACTTCTACACCTCCGCGCTGGCCACCGCCAAGTTCATCAAGCAGCAGTCGCCCGAGTGCGGCGTGTACGCCATCGGCGACGCGGGCCTGCACAACGCGCTGTACGAGGCGGGCATCACCATGAACGACGTGAACCCGGACTATGTCGTCGTGGGCGAGACCAACAACTACAACTTCGACAGCATCCGCCGCGCCACCAAGTTCGTGCTGGGCGGCGCGCGGCTGATCGGCACCAACCCGGACGTGACCGGCCCCGTGGAAGGCGGCATGCTGGTGCCCGCCTGCGGTGCGCTGCTGGCGCCGATTGAGATGGCGACGGGCAGAAAAGCCTATTTTGTGGGGAAGCCCAACCCGCTGATGATGCACACCGGCATCAAGCTGCTGGGCGTGCCCACGGAGGACGCCGTGATGATCGGCGACCGCATGGACACGGACGTGCTGAGCGGCATCGAGAGCGGCATGGACACCGTGCTGGTGCTGTCCGGCGTCAGCACCCGGGAGACCATCGAACAGTTCCCCTACAGGCCGACGCTGGTGCTGAATGGGGTGGGGGAGATACCGGGGTGAGGGTTCGAGTTTCGGTCGTTGCCACAATTCAGCCATCCTGAGCGCCGCTTCCCACCCCCGTCATCCTGAGCGCAGCGAAGGACCTTCTTCAAACTGATCTGGGTCTAGTTTGAGGAAGGTCCTTCGCTGCGCTCAGGATGACGGGTTTTTGTTGGACGTCGGGGGGTTAGCCCACCGGCATCACGGTCCTGCCGTACTCCTTGTTGAGGATCTGCGCCATGGCGTTGTAGATGGCGCTCAGGCCACAGGCGATGCCGACGATGCCGGCGACGCAGGTGATGGTCTCCATCCCGGTGAAATCCCCCGCAGCCAGCAGCAGGAAAAGCGCCGTCAGCGAGCCGAATACCACCTGGGTGGCCCGGTTGTGCTTCAGCGTGCCGATGAACATGAACAGCGTGAACACGCCCCAAAGCAGCAGGTACCAGCCCATGGAGGCCTTGTCCGCGGCGGCGACCGTGCCCACGGGGTTTGCCCAGATCACGATCAGCGACCACCAGAAAAAGCCGTAGGCCGTGAACGCCGTGGCGCCGAAGGTGTTGCCCGCGCGAAACTCCATCACGCCCGCCACGATCTGCGCCGCGCCGCCCAGTGCGAAGCCCATCGCCACGATCACGATCGACAGCGGCAGCAGCCCCGCGTTGTGCAGGTTCAGCAGCACCGTCGTCATCCCGAACCCCAGCAGCCCCAGCGGCGCGGGATTGGCCACAGCGGCCTTCATCTCATTGGTACTCAAACGATTCGTCCCCCTCATTTGTGATGTTGCTTTTCCGCTGATGATCATATCACAGAGGCGCGGCGCATGTCGATGTGGTCCGCGTTAATGATGTGCTTAGGGTGGCAGTTATTCCCACCTGTGTGCCTGCTCCTGCCAATCCATCCAGCAAATGCCTAAATTGCTGGGTTTCGCCACACAATCGCCAGTTTTATGGAAGTTTTTACCAGGATTTCCATGGAAACTTTGTCAGATGATGGGCTGTCAAAGGCTGTGGATGGGGCGATCATTGCCCTGCAATCACAAAGGAGGAATGATCCATGGGTAAGAAACTTGGGGTTCTGTTGCTGGCGCTGGTGCTGTGCTTGGGCGCGTTTGCGCCGCTGTCCGCGCTGGCGGGCACGCCGACCACGTTCGTGACGCTGCCTGCGGGCATGACGGCGCTGAACGTGCGCGCCGAGCCATCGACGAGTTCGGCGGTGGTGACCTGGGTGTATGACAACAGCGAAATCGATCTGCTCAATGTGGGCACTGAGTGGACCAAGATCCGCACGATCACCAACCAGAACACCGGCTACATCAAGAACAAGTACATCCTCGAGCTGCCCAACGGCCCGAAGGACCCCGACGGCCCCCTGAATCCCGACAAGTCCGGCGTCGCCCAGGCGGGCCTGGTCACCGGTGGCGGCGTGAACGTGCGCAAAGGCCCGGCCGCAGGCTATGCAAAGGTCACCAGCGTGTCCAGCGGCGCGAAGCTTCGGATCTGGGGCGACAGCGGCAATTGGTACTTTGTGACCACAGCCAACGGCAAGGACGGCTGGATCAGCAAGACCTATGTGAAGCTGGGCTATGCGGCCGCCACCACCGCGCGGGTGAACTTCCGCGAAGCCGTCAACGGCGGGCTGATCAAGACCCTGCCCGCAGGCACCAAGTGCACCGTGCTGGGCATCAGCGGCACCTGGTCCAAGGTCAAGGTCGGGACGACGACCGGGTGGGTGTTCAGCAAGTATCTGAGGTAACATGAGGGCGCCGGGATGACGCGGGTGACGGGTTTACATTAGCTGTACCCCGTCATCCTGAGCGAAAGCGAAGGACCTTCCTGCGAACTAGATGGAGTTTAGTTTGAGGAAGGTCCTTCGCTTTCGCTCAGGATGACGCTGGGGGGGCGTCAGTCTATGCGCTTGCCGCAGTAGGGGCAGTAGCGTTTGTCGGTGCTGCGCTTTGCGTCTACGGTCTCCATGAAGCCCGCTGTGATGATGCCGCCGGGGACGGCGACCAGCATGATGCCGAGCACGGTGATGATCATGCTGAGGCCGCGGCCCAGGGCGGTGACGGGCACGATGTCGCCGAAGCCGATGGTGGACAGGGTATTCACGGCCCACCACAGGCCGTCGAAGGCGTCGGTGAACATGCCCGGCTGGGCGATGTTTTCCACCGAGTACATCAGCAGCGCCGCGATGACGATCAGCACGATCACCACCAGCATCGCGCACAGCAGCTCCTTGGCCTTGCGGTGCAGCGCCAGCTTCACGGCGGTCAGGGCGTCCACATAGTTGTGCGCGCCGAAGATGTGCAGCAGGTTCAGCGCGCGGATCAGCCGAAGTTCGATGAGGCTGAACGGGATCAGGCGGGGCACAAAGAACGGCAGGATCGCCAGCGCGTCCACGACGCCCATGAACGATCGCAGATACCGCAGCCGCGCACGCCAGGCGGGCAGGTGCGGATAGCGCAGGTCGGACGTCCACAGCCGCAACAGGTATTCCACCGTGAACAGTGCGCAACTGGCCGCCTGCAGCGCCTGGTTGACGGCGCGCAGCCGGTCCGGCAGGCCGTCAAACGAGCTGGCGATCATCAGCGCCACGTTGACCAGGATCAGCAGGATCACGCACCCGTCGAACAGATTCCCTGCGCGGCGGTTGTGGTCATCGTCGCGGATGACCTGGAAAATGCGCTCTTTTGCAGAGAGAATGGACATGGGGCGGGCACCTCGGTTTCTGTGTGATGGGATCAGTATACGGCATGGAGGGCAGGAATTGCAAGTGCGCAGCAGTGGGCGAGGTGCGGAAATCGGGTGGATGGAGATTGCGTTGCGACCGGCTCCTCCTCCCTGTCATCATGAGCGCCTTCCCCGTCATCCATCGCTACGTTACGGACCTTCTTCAAACTAAGCGCTGGAAACCTTGAGGCAGGTCCTTCGCTTCGCTCAGGATGACGGAGAAGTGCGCCCAGGATGACGGAGGGCTGCTTGGATTCGATGTGTGGCTTCTGCCGCAGATTTGCCGCAGTTCTGCCCTTGCCTTGCGGGGACTTGCGGCTCATGGGCGCGGTATCATATGCCTTGATCCCCTTGGCGCGATCGTGTATACTGAGCGCAGTACGACAGAAACGGAGTGTCGCCCATGCAGAAGCTGATCTATGCAGCAGACGACGAGCTGAACATCCGCAACCTGGTCATGACGTTTTTGGTGCGGGAGGGGTATGCGGTGCGCGTGTTTGAGAACGGCGACGCGCTGCTGGACGCGTTCGCGCACAAGCCTTGTGACCTGGTGATTTTGGACATCATGATGCCGGGCAGCGACGGGTTTTCCGTGTGCGCCAAGCTGCGCCAGACCTCGAACGTGCCCATCATCATGCTGACCGCCCGGGACACCGACAGCGACTACATCGCCGGGATCACGCTGGGCAGCGACGACTACTTCACCAAGCCGTTCAGCCCCACTGCGCTCACGATGCGCGTGAAGGCGATTTTCCGGCGGATCGAGATGGAAAAGCTGCCCCAGCAGGAGGACAGGCACCTGGGCTTCGCGGACGTCGCGCTGTCCACCGAGACAAAGACCGCCTCCGCCGCCGGTCAGGCGCTGGAGCTGACGCCCAACGAGTTCGCGCTGCTCGCCTATCTGCTCGAGAACCGGGATCGGGCCGTGAGCCGCGAGGAGCTGCTGGACCGGCTGTGGGGCTATGACATCGCCGTGGAGACCCGGGTGGCCGACGACACGGTGAAGCGGCTCCGAAAAAAGCTGATGGGCAGCCGGATGGTCATCGACACCGTGTGGGGATTCGGGTTCCGGTTGAAGGAGAAGGACGAATGAGCCTTTTTCGCAAGGGGCCGCCCAGCATCCGCACACGCATTTCGGGCGGTTTTTTGGCGCTGCTGGCGGTGGCGTTTCTGCTGCTGGGGCTGGGGTTCAATTTTGTGGTGGGCAAATACATCGAGTCTCAGGCGCGGACCCAGATCGGTATCGCCCGGGACAATGTGGCGCGGGAGGTGTTCGTGCCGCACACGGGCGAGGACGGGGGCAGGGCGTTTCGCGAGTTCCCAAACTTCATGCGCCGGGTGAACGGCCTCGCGCGGCGCGCCGAGTTTTTGACCCAGGTGCAGGCACTGGTGATCGATGAGGCCGGAGCACTGGTGTATCCTGCGCCCACCGACGCCGCTGCCGGGGACGCCCTCGCCCAGGACAGCGCGGACGACAGCGAGAAGAGCGCGGTGTACGACGCCCTCACCGAGCACGAGCTGGACCTGGGCCAGAGCGCCATCCGGCGCCTCGCGGACGGCCGCCGCATCTATTATATGTCCGCCATGCCCATCCGGGCGGCGGAGGCGCGGGCGTACACGCTGGTGCTGTACATGGACATGACCGGCGTGACGGGGCTGCACCGCACGCTGAACCTGGTGCTGTTCTCGATCATCGCCATCACCGCGCTGATCGCCGCCGTGGTGACGCTGCTGATCTCGAATCGGATCACCAGGCCGATCCGGGCGCTGTCGGACTTTGCCGAGGCCATCGGGCGCGGCGAGTTCGCCCCGCGCGAGATCGCCTGCCGGGACCGCGAGCTGATCGAGCTCAGCGACACCATGAACCACACCGCCGAGCGCCTGGACAAGTACGACCGCGAGCAGAAGACCTTTTTCCAGAACGTGAGCCACGAGCTGAGGACGCCGCTGATGTCCATTCGGGGCTATGCCGAGGGGATACAGGTGGGCGTCTTCGATGACGACGGCGGCGCGGCGGGCGTGATCATCCAGGCGTCGGACCAGCTGACCAAGCTGGTGGAGGAGCTGTTATACCTGAGCAAGATGGACAACATCACCGCCCAGGACGAGATGCTGCCGCTGGACCTGCGCGAGGTGCTCTCCAGCTGCGGCGAGGCGCTGCGCGGCGTGGCGATCCACGAGGGGAAGCGGATCGTATATGAATTTTCGGAGGAGCCTGTCGTGTGCGTCGGCGCGGAAAAGGCGCTGGAGCGGGCGTTTTCGAACCTGATCACCAACGCCCTGCGGTACGCGAGAGAGACCGTCACGCTGCGCTGTCGGGCGGAGTGCGGCCAGTGCGTGGTCCGCGTGGAGGACGACGGGCCGGGGATCGACGAGGCGGAGCTGGAGAAGGTGTTCGACCGGTTCTACCGGGGGAAGGGCGGCAAGCACGGGATCGGGCTGAGCATCGTGAAGGCGGTCGTGTCGGCGCACGGCGGGGAAGTGCGGTGCGAGAACATGGAGCGGGGGGTGGCGTTTGAGGTGAGGGTGGAGGCAATTCATAATTCAGAATACACAGTTCATCGTTCTTGATGGGGGAACGACCTTCTTGATGCCCGCTAGATCACACCTCTCGTCATCCATCACTACGCTACGGACCTTCTTCTAACCATTGTATTTGGTTTGAGGAAGGTCCGTAGCGTAGCGATGGATGACTGGGTGGAGGGAGGATGATGGGGTGGTGCTCTCCTTCATGAGTTTTATGGATCTTCCTGCATCGCCACCTGTGGCAGGCGGACGGTGATTCTGGTGCCCAGGCCCTGGCGGGACATCACCTCGAAGTAACCTCCGTGGCGGTCTACGATCCACTTGGCGATGCTGAGGCCCAGGCCGGTGCCGCCGCTGGCGCGGGTTCGGGCGGGGTCGGAGCGGTAGAAGCGCTCGAAGATGTGTGGCAGGTCGGCCTCGGCGATGCCGATGCCGCTGTCCTGGACCTGGAAGCCCGGTTGCTCGCCGTCCAGGGCGCGCAGCGTGATCGCGCCGCCCTCGGGCGTGTACCGGCGGGCGTTGTCCGTGAGGATGCGGGCCACCTGCTTGATCATCGCCTCGTCCATCATACACATCACCCGCGCGCCGGGCTGCAGCAGGTACGCATGCTGGGGGTCGATCATGCGGTACTCCTCGTAGACCTCCTCGATCAGCGCGGCGAGGTCCACCTGTGTCACGGTCAGCTCCGTGCGGCCGCTGTCGCTGCGGGCCAGGAACAAGAGCTGCTCCACCAGCTTGTTCATGTGCTCGGCCTCGCCCTTGATGGCCTGGATGGACTCGTCCAGTATCGCCTCGTCCTGCTTGCCCCAGCGCTCCAGCAGGCTGGAATAGCCCTGGATCACGGCGATGGGCGTGCGCAGTTCGTGTGAGGCGTCGCTGACGAACCGCAGCTGCTCGCGGTAGCTGGCGTGGGTGCGCGCCAGCATGTCGTTGATCGCGCCTTCAAGGCCCTTTAATTCTCGGTCGCGGATGGAGACCTTGGCTAGCGGGTTGTCGGGCTTGATCTTCTCGATGGCGTGCTCCAGCGTCTCGACCCGCTGCCCGTCAATGGAGGTCGTGAGCTGCTGGGCGCTCTTGGCCAGTTGGGTCAGCGGCCTGAGCAGCCGGTTGGCGCTTCTTCTGCCCGCGCCGGACTGCAGCAGCAGGATCAGCAGTTCCACGATCAGCAGCCCGCCCATCAGCGGCGCGGTGGTGCGCAGGAACGCGCCCAGGGCAAAGCTGCGCATCGCGCCCTCGCCGTCCTGCACGCGGTAGGCGGCGCTGTCCAGCATCTGCGCCACGCTGCCCGTGGGGTCCAAGGTTAGGCCGCGCGTGCGCTCGATTTGAAACGCGCCCAGCTCACCGGCTTCCAAGGTGTAGCAGTAGCCGCCCACCGCCAGCGCCGCGATGCACAGGTTCAGCCACAGGAACACGCCGAACAGCCGCCAGGTCCAGCTTCGGCCCATGCGGCGCGCGATGGAGCTCATGCGCCTGTTTTCTCTGTCGCCCATGCGCGTCAGTCCTCCCTGAGCACGTAGCCCACGCCGCGCACCGTGTGGATCAGTTTGACCTGGAAACGGTCGTCGATCTTGGCGCGCAGGTAGCGGATGTACACGTCCACCACGTTCGTCTCGCCCATGTACTCATAGCCCCACACCCGCTCCAGCAGCGTGTCGCGGGTCATCACGATGTCCACATTCTCCATCAGCGCCATCAGCAGCGAGAACTCGCGGTTGGTCAGCTCGATCTCCGAGCCCGCGTAGCTGGCTTTTCGGCGGGCGGGGTCCAACAGCAGCTTGCCGATGGTCAGCTGGCCGGATGGCTCCGCGCCTGGCGCGGCCTCGCGCTTGCGGGTGGCGGCGCGGATGCGGGCCAGCAATTCTTCGATGGAAAACGGCTTGGTGACGTAGTCGTCCGCGCCCATGTCCAGGCCCGAGACCTTGTCCATCACGTCGTCTCGGGCGGTGAGCATGATCACCGGTACGGCGCTGGTCTTGCGCAGGCGGCGCAGCACCTCCAGGCCGCTCAGTTCCGGCAGCATGATGTCCAAAATCACCAGGTCGCAGCCGCCGGATTCGGCGAGCTGCAGCCCGGTGCGGCCGTCCGCGGCCTTTTTGACGGTGTAGCCCTCGTGGGTGAGTTCGAGTTCGACGAAGCGGGCGATTTTTTCTTCGTCTTCGATGAGCAGGATCGTCATGAGGGGGTCACCTCGCGTATTGGTTGTGGGGGGCGGGTCGATCACTCGCCCTTTTTCTGCTGGTGCTCCTTGGCGCTCTTTTCGACTTCGGCCTTGATGTTGCCGGCGATTTCACTGGCCTTGTCCATGGCGTGGTTCACGGCCATGACGCCCGCGCCCTGGCTCTGGACGCTGTAGGTGAAGCCGAAGAACAGGCCCACCACCAGCAGCGGCAGCACCACCCAGAACGCGAACACCAGCAGGATGATCAGCACCGTCAGCGGCACGGAGAACACGGTGTCGCCGGCCTTGTTCACGTTGACCATGATCTTGTTGCCCTTGTTGATCGCCGAGGCCAGCGCACTGCCGATCTGGCTCAGTGTGGACTGGAACGCCTGGTGGCGCTTTTCGCCGGATTCCTTGCGCTCCTCGCGGCGGGTGGAGTAGTCCTTCGCGCCCTGGGCGATCTTGCCCTCGGTCTCCAGGATCACCATCGCGTCCAGCAGGTCCCAGTTCGCGGCCTCCAGGGCGGCCTTGGCGTCCTCATAGGAGACGCCCGACTTCTCGCGCAGTTTTTCCACCATTTCAAAATGATCCATGTGATGACCTCCTGTGTTGTGTTGATCTGATGTGTACAGGATACCGCGCGGAGATTGGATGGTCTTTCGAATCGAATTAGAATGCGGTTAGAGATTGGTTTAGCCGAACAGGAACGCGTACAAGCCTTTTCGGCACTGCTTCAGGTCCGGGCGGATCATCCAGACACCGCCCTCGGTGGTCTGTCTGTACGCGCCGTCCTGGGGCAGTCGGTACTGGCGGATCTGCTCGTTCAGGCTCAGCGCGCGCACGCCCAGCGCGGCCAGGTCTGCGGGGCTGAGGTTCGTGGTCACGCAGGCGAGCGCCGCCGAGGCGACCTTCGCCAGCGTGACGGGGTTGGGGTTGGCCTTGATTTTTTCGAGCATCCGCGTCAGCAGGTGGCGCTGGCGGGTGGCGCGGGCGAAGTCGCTGTCGATCTTGCGGATGCGCGCGTAGACCAGCGCGTGGGTGCCGGACATGTGGGTGCGCTCGCCGTACTCGGTCAGCGGGGCCATTTTCACGCCGTTGATGACGCGCTTTTTCTGGTACGCCTGCTTCAGTCCCACATTGATGGCGTCGCGCTCGGCCTTGGAGATGGACAGCTCGATGCCGCCCATGGCGTCGATGACTTGCGCGATGCCCTGAAAGTCGATGGCCGCGTACTTGGTGATGTTCAGCGCGAACGCGTTGTTCACCGTCCACATCGCCAGCTCGCCGCCGCCCAGGCGGTAGGCGGCGTTCGCCTTGTGCTCACCCCGCTCACCCATGTACAGAACCGTGTCGCGCATCAGGCTGGTGAGCTTCAGGTCGAGGCCGTCGCCGAAGGAGGCGACCATGATGGAGTCGCTGCGGCCCAGTCCGCCGTCCTTTTCACCCGCGTCCGCGCCCAGCAGCAGGATGTGGGTGTAGCCTGCCGGCGTCTTGGCGTAGGCCGCCAAGTCGGGCCGCGCGCCGGAGAAAAAGTTGGTCCGGATCAGCAGCCCCGACAGCAGCAGGAACGCGGCGCACAGCACGGCCAGCACGAACGCCAGCTGCAGCAGCCGTGGCAGGCAGCCGCGCCTGCGCTTGGGCGTTTTGGCGGGGCGCTCCAGGAAGGGGTCGGGCCGTTTCGGGTGCTGTTTTTTCTTTCTCGGGTCCTGTTCGTAGTACATGGGTCACGCTCCGTTTGTCGCTCGTATCTTTGCGCCGTCGGTCATCGCACAGGCGCCGTTGTCCAGGACCCAGATGGCCTCCACGCCGTCCATGGCGTCGATCAGCGCCCTGGCCTCGCCGTAGGGCAGCAGGAACGCGGCCGTGGACAGGTAGTCCGCCAGGGCGCTGTCCTCGGTCAGCACCGTGGCCTGCAGGCAGCCGCCGCCGGGCATCAAGGTGTCCGGGTCGATCAGATGGTGATAGCGCACGCCGTCCACCTCGTAGAAGCGCTGATAGCCGCCGCTGGTGACCACGGACAGGTTCGCGATGGCCAAGGTGGCCACGATGCCGCTCTGCTGTGGGTCCTGCACGCCCACGGTCCAGTAGTGCCGCCCATCCGGCGGCGGGTCGCCCGCGCGGATATTGCCGCCCGCGTCGATGAGGAACGAGGGCATGTCCGCCCGGATCAGCCGCGCCACACGCTCCACCGCCCAGCCCTTGGCCACCGCGCCTAGGTCCAGCTGGGTGCGGTCTATTGCCGCCTCCTTCAAGACGGATGAAGGGGGGACTTCGGTTCCCTGTTCGCGGTATTCGTGCCAGATGTCGAGCACCGCACCCATGCGCGGGTCCAGGCGCTTGCCGGTCTTATCAAAGAGCGAGTCGCAGAAGGCGAGCAGCTCATCGAGTTCGGGGGCGAGGTGATCCCGCTGACCTCGGTTGTAGGCGCTGACGTCGCTGGCGGGGCTGTAGCGATCGAAGATCGCGTGCAGCCGCAGGAACTCGGCGTGGGCGTGGGCGGCGGTGCGGTCGAAGGCGGCCTGGGAGGGCGCATAGCCGGTGAGGGTGATGGGGGTGTCGAACGCGTCGTACCAGGTGACGGTGTGCTTTCTTTGGCCGTAGCATCCGGTTGGGAGGGTGAAGCACAGGAGGAGGCAGAGCGATGCGATCCGTTTGAACATACAGCGTTCCCCTCCTTTTTTATCCGCCACTCGGCCCGGCATGCGCCCATTATACCACATCCCGATTGCGTTCTGTGTGCAAATGGGGTAAAATAGCGTGGGGTGATTTGATGAAACAGCGGGATTTTCTGATCATCGGCGGGCTGATCGCGCTGGCGCTGCTGGCGCAAGGCCTGATTCATGGGCATCGAGCGCCGGGCGCATTCGCGGTGATCTCGGTTTCGGGGGCGATGGTGGGCAAGCTGCCGCTCTCAAAGGACACGGTTTTTCACGGTCAGGGGGCCTATGAGGTGGTCGTGGAGGGCGGCGCGGCGCGGATGGCGGCGTCCAGTTGTCCGGACCAGCTGTGCGTGAAGCAGGGCGCGATTCGCATGGCGGGGCAGACGATCGTTTGCCTGCCCAACCAGGTGACCGTGCGGCTGGAGGGCGACGCGGACGGCGGGCTGGACGCGGTGAGCCGATGAGCGGCGGGGCGAAGGGCGTGGCGCGGGTGGCGGTGCTGGTGGCGCTGGCGCTGGTGCTGAGCTATGTGGAGCGGCTGATCCCGCTGCCCGCGCCGGTGCCTGGGATCAAGCTGGGGCTGGCGAATGTGGCGGTGCTGGTGGCGCTGTACCGGCTGGACTGGCGCGAGGCGGCGGCGGTGTCCGGGCTGCGCGTGCTGCTGGGCGGCGCGCTGTTCGGCAGCGGTTTTTCGGTGGTGTACGCGCTGTGCGGGGCGGCGGGCTCGTTTGCGGCGATGGCGGGCGGAAAGCGGGCGGGGCTGCACGCGGTCACCGTGTCGGCGCTGGGCGGCGTCGCCCACAACCTGGCCCAGCTCACCGTGGCCGCTGCGGTGGTGCGCACGCCGGAGGTGCTGGCGTACGCGCCGGTGCTGTGCGCCGCGGGGCTGGCCACGGGGGTGATGATGGGCGTGGCGGGGGACGGTGTGATCAGGCGGGTGCGGTGAGGGGGGTGCGCTGCCCCGTCATCCTGAGCGCAGTGAAGGACCTTCCTCTAGATTGAAGAAGGTCCTTCGCTTGCGTTCAGGATGACGGGGGTCGGTGGCGGATGACCCTCACCGCCCTACATCACCGCCAGCACCACAAAGTTCGCGATGAACAGCAGCGTGGACACCCACAGGATGGGGTGGACCTCCTTGGCCTTGCCGCGCAGCAGCTTGATGATGCAGTAGAAGATGAACCCGGCCGCGATGCCGTAGCTGATGGAGTAGCAGAACGCCATGAAGATGCCCGCGAAGAACGCCGGGATGGCCTCGTCCAGGTCGTCCCATTTGATGTCGGCGAAGGCGCTGAGCATCATGATGCCCACGATGATCAGGGCTGGGGCGGTGGCCTGGGCGGGGATGATGCCGATGACGGGGGCCAGGAAGATGCTCAGCAGGAACATGATCGACGTGACCAGCGACGTCAGGCCGGTGCGGCCGCCCGCGCCGATGCCCGCCGCGCTCTCCACGTAGGTGGTGGTGTTGCTCGTGCCGAAGATCGCGCCCACGGAGGTGGCCACGCTGTCGGCGAACAGCGCCTTGTCCAGCCTTGTGGAGAAGCCGCCGCCCTGCTCCATTTTCTTCTGCTCGTCCTCGGTGAAGATGCCGGATTTGCGGCCCGTGCCGATGAACGTGCCGATTGTGTCAAACGTGTCGCTGAGGCTGAACGCGAAGATGGTCATCAGCACCAGCGGGATCTTTGACGCGTCTGAGAACAGCGACAGCAGGCCTTCCCTGCCGAACGCGGCGAACATCGTGGTCCCCAGCTCCGAGAAGCTCTGGCCGATACCGGTCTCCACGCCGATCTTGCTGACGTCCACCACGCCCATGAAGATGCCGATGACGGTCGAGGCGATGATGGAGATGAAGATCGCGCCAGGCACCTTCAGCGCCACCAGCAGCACCATCAGCACCAGCGACACGATCGCGAAGATCAGCAGTGGCGACGTGAAGTTCGGCAGCGCCGGGACGATGCCTGCGTTGGCGATGATCGTGCCGCCCTCTCCGCCCAGCTGGATGTAGCTGCCTGGGTCGGCGGTGAACTGCAGCAGGCCCGCGTTCTTGATGCCGATGTAGGCGATGAAGATGCCGATGCCGCCGCCGATGGCATTCTGGAGGCTCAGCGGGATGGATTTGATGATCATTTTCCGCACGCGGGTCACGGTGATCAGGATGTTGATCACGCCGCACAGGAACACCATCGCCAGCGCCTGCTGCCACGTGAAGCCCAGCCCGAAGCACACCGTGTACGTGAAGAACGCGTTCAACCCCATGCCCGGGGCCTGGGCGTAGGGCACGTTCGCAAACAGCGCCATCACCAGCGTGCCCGCCGTGGACGCGAAGATCGTGGCGAGGAACACCGCGCCGTAAGGAATGCCCGTCTGAGACAGCATCGCCGGATTCACGAACAGGATGTACGCCATCGCAAAGAATGTGGTCAACCCCGCGATGATCTCCGTGGAAACCTTGGTCTTGTTGTCCTTGAGCTTGAAGAATGCCTCCATGAGAATCCCCCTTCACCGTCAGTTTTGTCACAAGTGGATCACACTGATGCCATGATGTGTGTAACAAGAACAGTATAACTTAACATTGGACGGAATGCAAGGGGGAAATTGGCAGGAGCCGGAGGGAGCACCCCTCCCTCCGTCACCCCCATCCTTCCGCCATCCCGCGTCATCCTGAGCGCAGCGAAGGACCTTCCTCACTATATATGATGAAGAAGGTCCTTCGCATTCGCTCAGGATGACGGGGCTTCCCCGCACTCACATCGCCATTTCGCCACGCCGCCCGCTACTCCGTGTAATTGTCAAAATACCCCTGAATCAATACGATCGGCGTGCCCTTGTCCCCGCTGCCGCTGGTCAGATCGCACAGCGACCCGATCAGGTCCGTCAGCCGCCTCGGCGTGGTCCCCTGGCTCACCATCTGCCCGGTCAGGTCCTTGTCCTTGCCGCGAATGTAATCGGAGATGGCTGCCTTCAGCGCGTCGCCCTGAAGGTGCTTGAAGTTGTTGTCGGCCAGGTACTTCAGCTTCACCTCGTTGGGTTGGCCGATCAGCCCCGCCGTGAACGCGGGCGACACCACCGGGTCCGCCAGCTCCCAGATCTCGCCCACGGGGTCCTTGAACGCGCCGTCGCCGTAGATCATGACCTCCAGGGTGCGCCCGGTGCGGTCCTTGATCTGGCGCTGGATGTCGTCCACCACGCCCTGGCAGTCGCGGGGGAACAGCTTCACGCTGTCCTCGGTGGCCTTGTTTGAGCCCAGCAGCCCGTAGTTTTCGTTGTAGCCGCTGCCATCCACGGGCGCGGCCAGCACGTCGGTCAGCGAGTACACCGCCTCCGCGCCCGCCGCCCGAAGCAGCCGCATGGAGCGCTGGCGCGTGTGGATGTCGCAGCACAGCACCGACTTCGTATAGGAAAGGATCTGGCGGCAGTCGTTGGCCAGGATGATCTCACATTCACAGCCCTGGTCCTCCACCAGCGTCTTGTAGTAGTCCACATAATCCACGCCCGTGAACTTGTGCTTGACCTCGCCGAACAGCTCGCGGAACTTTGCCTCCGTCAGCACATCGGTCCAGGGATTGACGCCCACCTCGTCCAGTTCGTCCAGCGAGATCAGGTGGTTGCCCACTTCGTCGGAGGGAAAGCTGAGCATCAGCACCATCCGGCGAAGCCCCTTGGCGATGCCCTTCAGGCACATGGCAAACCGGTTGCGGCTCAGAATCGGGAAAATCACGCCCACGGTCCCCTCGCCAAACTTCGCCCGCACGTCCGCCGCGATCTGCGCGGTGGTGGCGTAGTTGCCCTGGGCGCGGGCCACGACGGCCTCGGTCACCGCGATGATGTCCTGATCCCGCAGCGCAATGCCGGCGCCCCGCGTCGCGTTCATCACGCTGTCCACCACGATGCCCGCGATGTCGTCGCCGCTGCGGATAATGGGCGCTCGAATGCCCATCGAGACCGTTCCGATCAATCTTTCCATGCTGCTTCGCTCCTCCTGTCGGTCGAAAAGAGAATGGCTTCCAACGGACAATTATATCACAAAAGGAAGGCGGGCGCAAGGGGGCGTAAGCGCGAGCCGCATAGACGTGGGCAAGTGTCGCGCAGACGCGGGCGCGTGTCGCACGCCCAACAGACATGAACGTGCGAGCGCAGCCCGCGCGCCACCCCCCCTCACCTCGAGCGCCTTCCCCCGTCACCCCAAGCGCCCTCCCCACAATCCACATTATGTCCATATGAAATCGCACACATACCCCGGACATACGGATCCAATGTGGTGTAGCCCGCGTCACCGATGCGCTGACCGCCGCCGTGCCGCAGAAGGGCGTGGAGGCGGCTGACACACTTGCGAGATGTGACCAACATGCGAGAAGAATACTTGTCGCGCTGGATAAGATTTGCGATTTCCGTTAAATGATTATTGACATATGCACAAATGTTTGTTATATTGTTATTATGTATAACGTTTTACATTAAGGATGATGCGCATGGCGACGATTGTGGATGTGGCGAGGCGCGCTGGGGTTTCACAGGCGCTGGTGTCCAGATACCTCAACAAGCGGCCTGGCGTCAGCGAGAAGAGCAGGCAGAAAATCCAGACGGCGATTGACGAGTGCGGATACAGGCGAAACGAGCTGGCCAGGTCACTGGTGCGCACGCGCACCCGCGCCATAGGCGTGGTAATCGATTCGCTGGAGACGGGATTCTTTGAACCGTTGGTCAACGGCATCATCGAGGCCGCTGAGCGCATGAATTATACCGTGCTCTTCTGCCTGACGCGAGGGCGGATGGAGCTCAAGGACCGTGCGATCTCCTATTTCACACACAAGATGGTGGACGGCGTGTTGGTCTATGGGTCCGACATGATGGACAGGAAGATCATCGACGATCTGCGCGCGCAGAGTTTTCCCTTCGTGTTGATCGAAAACGATGAGCCGGGCGTGCCGGTCGACAAGGCGCTGGTCGACAGCCGCGACGCCATTCGCCGCATGACGGAGATGCTGATTGAGCGGGGCTACCGAGACATCCGCTATATCCCTTGGGGCCGCGGGCTGCGGGCAGGGCTGGAGCGCAAGCAGGGATTTGTGGAGGCCATGGACGCGTACGGCCTGTTCGACGGTGAGCGCAGCCTGTGTTTTGCGGGCGCTCCGGACCTCGAACCGGAATCTGCCGATGTCTTTGCACTGTTGCGCGACATGGCCGCCCGAAGCGAGCTGCCTGAGGCGTTCATCTGCGGCGCGGATATCCGGGCTGCGGACGTGCTGATGGCCTGCAGCAGGCTGGGCATCGACGTGCCCGGTCAGCTGGGCGTCGCGGGCTTCGATGGAGATGCGCTGATGCTTCCTTATTATGGATACCCGGAGTTGACCACCATGTGTCAGCCGCTGTACGAGATGGGGGAGAGGGCCGTCGAGATGCTGCTCGCGCGCATCGACGAACCGGACCTGCCGATGCGGACGGCGCTTTTCGCCGCCCTGTTGAGGCCGGGAGAGACGATCGGTCATCGCTGATTTTTTGGCACCATATGTAAAACGTTTTACAAGGAGGCTACGCCATGGGACGCAAGCACGAGGGAAGGATGTTTTACCTGTTCATCGCGCCATGGATCATCGGATTTGCGCTGTTTACGGCCTATCCGATCCTGATGTCGCTGTTCTACAGCTTCACCAAGTACGACATGATGCGTCCGCCGGAGTTTGTGGGCCTGCAGAACTTCGTGAGCCTGTTCCGTGACGACTTCTTTTACCGCGCCGTGACGGCGACGGCAAAATACACGCTGATGTCTGTTCCGGCGAACCTGATCGCGTCGATGTTGATTGCGCTGCTGCTCAACACGCGCATCCCGGCAAAGTCGTTCTTCCGGACGGTGTTTTATCTGCCGTGCATGATCTCCGGTGTGGCGCTGTCGCTGCTGTGGATCTGGGTGTTCAACCCCCAGGTGGGCATTTTGAACTACATGATCGTGCTGCTGGGCGGACAGCCGCAGATGTGGCTGCAATCATCGGCCCAGGCTCTGCCGGCGCTGCTGATCATGAACTGCTGGACGATGGGCACGACGATGGTCATCTTCCTGGCGGGACTGCAGGGCGTGCCGGTGACTTACTATGAAGCCGCGACGCTGGACGGATGCGGCCCTGTGCGCAAGTTTTTCAAGATCACGATGCCCATGCTGTCGCCCATCATCACATTCCAGTTGATCACGGGCCTGATTGGCGGCCTGCAGGCGTTTTCCCAGGCGTTCGTCATGACGGCGGGCGGGCCGAATTACTCCACCTACTTCTATGTGTTTTATCTGTTCGAAAAGGCGTTCAAGGGATTCGAGATGGGCTATGCGTCTGCGATGAGCTGGCTGTTCATCGTGGCGGTGACGATCCTGACGCTGCTGATCTTCAAGGTTTCGGATCAGTACACCTACACCGAGGAGAGGGGGAACTGAGCGATGAGAGAGAGGACCTATTCGAAGCTGATCCGGCTGGCGGTGCTGTTGCTGCTGTCTCTGGCATTCCTGCTGCCGGTGTATGTGATGATCATCACTGCCTTCAAGACCAAGGCTGAGGTGCTCCAGTTCCCGCCCAGTTGGTGGCCGTCCGCGCCGAGCCTGAAGGCGTTCCAGACGGTGTCCAAGACCATGAACATGCCGCTGCTGTTCAAGAACAGCCTGGTGATCGCGGTGTCCACGATGGTGCTCACCATCTTTTCTTCGACGCTGGTGGGCTACGGTTTCTTCCGGTACCGCGCGCGGGGCAAGAAGGCGCTGTTCATGCTGTTGATCTGTACGCTCATGGTGCCCTATCCGGCGATCATGATCCCGCAGTTCATCATGTTTTCAAACATCGGCTGGGTCAACAGCTACCTGCCGCTGATCGTCCCGAATGCGTTCGGGTCCGCGTTCATGATCTTTCTGGTGCGACAGTTTCTGGGTACGCTGCCGTTTGACCTGTTTGAGGCCGCGTCTATCGACGGCTGCGGCAGTTTCCGGCAGTACTGGAGCATCGCGCTGCCGCTGTGCGGCCCGGCGGTGGCCACCATCGCCATCTTCACCTTCATCGGCAGTTGGGACGACCTGCTGGGCCCGGCCATCTACCTGAACAGCAACAAACTGTTCACGCTGCCCATCGCCATGGCGGGCTTCCGGGGCAAGTACAAGGTGATCCAGTGGCAGGACATCATGGCGGGCGCGTGCATGATGGTGTTGCCGTCGGTGGCGGTGTATCTGTTCTTCCAGCGGTATTTTGTGCAGGGAATCGTGATGTCCGGTATGAAGGGATAGTGCCTCATGGCGCGGGTCGCGCCTGCGAATAAAAGTTTGGTGAGGAGGAACCCCGAATGAAGAAGACGTTGGCCCTGATCCTGGCGCTGCTGCTGATAGGCTCGGCGCTGCCCGCCCTGGCGGAGACCGTTACAGTGATCACAATAAACGACCCGCAGAAGCTGTTCATGGAGCAGATCGCCCAGGAGTACAGCGAGTCCAACCCCGACGGCGTGACCATCGAAGTCGTGTCCACGCCGTTTGACAGCTTTGACCAAAAGATCCAGACCATGATCGCCAGCGGCACGCCGTTGGACACCGCCTCCCACAATGGCTGGACCGGCTTTGGCGCATGGCGCGCCATGGACTATCTCCAGGACATGACGCCCTACATGGAGAAGGCGGGCTATGATCCGCTGGCCGTGGGCCTGATGGAAGGCGCGGTGAAGCCGTGGGTCATCGACGGCCACACCTACGCGCTGCCGGTGCACGCGTTCGGCTCTTACCTGCTCTACAACAAATCCCTGTTTGACGAGGCGGGCATCGCCTATCCGCCGAGCGATTTTGACGATCCCGACTGGACCTGGGACAAAATGATCGACATCGCCAAGCAACTCACCAAGAACCCCGACGACATGATGAACGCCCAGTATGGGCTGTGGTGGGACTGGGCGTCCGGCGGCAAGGAGCAGGAGCCGCAATACTTTGGGCTGGATACATTCCCCCAGAACACCTGGGACAACGGCGGATTTGCGACCGAATGCTACTTTGACAACCCGGATGTCGTGGCCGCCTATCAGAAGATCGCGGATCTGACGTTCGTGGACAAGGTGAGCCCGCCCGCGTCGTTCAACGAGGCGGTGGGCGGCAACGCGTTCTTTGCGGGCAACTGCGCCATGTTCGTTTGCGGCGGCTGGAACCTGGCGGGCGTCAACGATCTGGGCTTCGATGTCGGCGTAGCCGCGATCCCGAAGGGCGGCAACGACGCGGTGCGCGCCGTGGTGTGGGTGGACCCTTACTGGATCTTTAAGTCCAGCAAGGTGCCCGAGCAAACGTTCAACTTTATCGCCTACCTGACCGACCCCGAAGTGCAGCAGCGGATCGTGGAATACTCGCAGGGCCTGGCGCCGGCGAACACCAAGGCTTTTGACAAGTATTTCGGCTTCCTCAACGGCGTCAAGCCCGAGGAGATGAAACTGGCGCTGGAAGGCAGCTTCAAGTATGGATTCGAGGGCATGAGCCATCTGATGCCCGAGGCCGCCGCGCTGAACACATTGATCAGCAACGAGTTTGACCTGCTGTTCAAAGAGAACAGGCCCGCCAGCGAAGTCTGCGCCAGCGCGCAGAAGGTCGTGACGGCGCATCTGCAGGATGTGAACGCCAAGTACGGCAAATAATCGCGCAACGTACAGCGGGCGAGGCGCGGCTTCGTCCGCTGTCCATTTTATGTTGAAGGAGCATGATGCAGCATGAAGATTGCCCTGATTGGAGCGGGCAGCTCCTACACGGCTGAACTGTTTGAAAAACTGAGCCAGATGAAGGCTGAACTGCCAGTGACGGAAGTCGCGCTGATGGACCTGGACGGCGAAAAACTGGAGCGCGTCGCCGGGTTTTGCGCGCGCTATATCGTGCACCTGGGCCTGAATGTCAAGATCAGCCACACCACCGACCTGCGTGCGGCGCTCGTCGGCTGCCGATATGTGATTGTTCAGATCCGCGTGGGCGGCAACCAGGCGCGCAAACTGGACGAGCACATCCCGCTCTCTTTCGGCCTGATCGGCCAGGAGACCACCGGGGCGGGCGGGTTTATGAAGGCGCTGCGCACCATCCCGGCGATGCTTCAGATCGGCCGCGCCGTCGAAGAAGTCTGCCCGGACGCCTGGATCATCAACTACACCAACCCGACGGGCATCGTCGCGGAGGCGGTGAACAAGTATACGAATGCCAAAATCGCGGGCCTGTGTGCCGGCGGCATGTTCGCCAGGGACTGGACCGAGGCCGCGCTGGGCGTGGCTGACCGCGCGTCGATCCGGTACGACATCGCCGGGCTGAACCACATGAACTTCTCGTACAACATCAACATCAAGGGCGTTCCGCTGACGGACGAGCAGTTCCGGGCGGCGGCAAAGCGGGTCGGGAGCGTGGATGAAGATCTGATTGTGAAACTCGGCGCGCTGCCCAGCCCCTACCTGCAGTATTATTATCACACCGACAAGCTCGTCCAAAAGTTGAAGTCCCAGCCCAAATCCAGGGCTGAACAGGTGATGGCGTTGGAAGTGGAGATCCAGAAGGATCTGGCGGACCCCAACTGCCACACCAAGCCGGCATCGCTTCAAAAGCGCGGCGGCGGCGGGTACAGCGACATTGCCATGGGCGTCATGAGCGCGCTGTACAACGATGTGGACACGTGGCTCGTGGTGAATGTACCCAATCGCGGCACGATCGATTTTTTGCCGGACGACGCGGTGATCGAGACCGCCTGCATCGTCAACGGCGCGGGCATCCGGCCACTGCAGATTTCGCCTGTGCCGAAGGCCGTGCGCGGACTGATCAGCGCCGTCAAGAATTACGAGCAGTTGGCGGTTGAGGCCGCCGTGACGGGCAATGTGGCGCTGTGCGAACTGGCGCTGCTGGCGCATCCATTGGTGGGCGACTGGGAGGTCATCCGCGAACTGCTGCCCAAGTTGCTGGAGGCCAACGCGCAGTGGCTGCCGAATTTTGCCGAATGAGAAAATGAGCGTACCCTGGAACGCGGGAGGTGGTCGGAGGATGCGGTACCTGATGGGTATCGATCAGGGTGGGACGAAAACGGACGCGGTCATCGTCCGTGAGGACGGCCTGATCCTGGGCCGCGGCGATGACCGCGCGGTGCGCTCACCGAATGAGAATTATGTGGCGAGCCAGGCGCGGTTTATCCGCCATGCCGCGGAATCCGCAGCGATGGCGTCTGGGATTGCGATGGACAACATTGACAGGGTGGTGGCGGCGCTGAACGGCGCGGATTGGCCACACGACTATCCGCGCCTGACAGCGCTGGCGGCGCAGGCGCTGGATTATGATGAGTCCCGCATCACGGTGGTGAACGACTGCATCGCAGCCATGCGCGGCGGCACAGAGGAAAAGCGTTGCGCCGTGCTGTGCGTGGGCACGGGCCTGAACTGCGCCGTGCGCAGTGAGACGGGCGAGGAGTACGTGTACGGGTATTTCGTCGCTGACTGCGACCAGGGCGGCTCCGCACTGGGCCGCGACGCGTGGCTCGCGATGATCGACGAATGGACCGGGCTGGGGCCGCCCACGCGCATCACCCGCGAGGCGCTGGACCACTACCGCATGCCCGACACCCAGGCGCTGTACATCGCGTTCACCGACGGGCGCTTGCCCATGCAGCCCAAGAACATGGCCCCGCTGCTCATGCGCGCCGCCGAAGCCGGGGACGCTGTGGCGCTGGGCATCGTGAACCGGATGAGCGGACGGCTGGCCAAATATGTTTCGCTGGGGATGAAAAAGCTGGGCATCGACGGCCAACCGCTGCCATTGGTGATCTCCGGCGGCGCGACAAAGAGCGCTGGACATGTGCTCACGCGCGCCATTGAACGCGACATGGCCGCGCTGGCGCCTCAGGTGCGCTGCATTTCGGCGCGGCTGGAGCCGGTGGCAGGTTCCGCATTGCTGGCGCTGGACGCCCTCTATCCGGGCGGCATGCCGGACCGGATTCGCGAGAATTTTGAACAATCCGCCCAGGCGATGGGCCTGTTGCGCGGTCAGGAAGGGGATTTGAAACAACCATGAAGGTCATCAAAGAACGAAACGCGGCCGCGCTGGCTCAATCCGTCGCGGGTGCGATTGCAGAGTACATCAACGAGCACCCCGGCGCGCTGCTCTGCTTCGCCGCGGGTGAAACGCCGCTGGCTTCCTTTCAAGCGCTGATCGGGCTGCAGCGGCAGGGGAAGGTGGATTTGGGCAGCGTGTATTATGTGGGTCTGGACGAGTGGTGGGGTCTGGGCCGGGAGACGCGCGGCTCCTGCGTGCAGGTGATGTTTGACGGGTTTTACGACCCGGCGGGGATTCCGAAAAACCATATCGAGGTGTTCGATGGCCTAGCGCCGGACGCGGACGCCGAACTGCGCCGCATCGAGGCGTGGATCGCGCTGCGCGGCGGGATCGGTTTCACGCTGCTGGGCATCGGCATGAACGGCCATGTGGGCTTCAACGAACCGGGCACAGGCCTGCCCATGGGCTGTATCAAGGTGGAGCTGGACGACACCACCAAGTCCGTCTCAAAGAAATACTTCGACAGCCCGCTGCCCGTCGAGTATGGCATCGGCGTCGGCGCGGGGGAGTTGAAAAAAGCCGATGTGCTGTTCCTGATGGCCGACAGCGCGCGCAAGGCGGAGATCGTAAAAAAAACGGTCGTCGACGCGCCCACAGCCGATGTGCCGTCCAGCCTCATGACGGATCATCCGCATTCGCGGATCTATCTGGATGACGCTGCCGCAGTGCTGCTATAGCGACAGGAGGCCCACCGCATGAAACACATCTTTTCCACGCTGCGCACGCTGTCGGACGGCGAGATGCAGCTGATCCATGACACATCGCTGCGCATCCTGAGCGAGATTGGGATCCAAACGCCCAATGCCGAGATGCTCGCGCTGCTGAGCGAAATGGGTTGTAAAATAGACGATCAGAGTCAGGTCGCCTTTTATCCCCGCACACTGATCGAATCGATGATCGCCGACTGCCGCCGCGATGCCGGACCGCAAAATGGCGAAGTCGTCTTGCGGCCGATCACGGCGGGCATTTCCACAGAGGTCTTCTTGATCGATTACATGAGCCGTGCAAAGCGCCTCGGCACCATGGACGACATCAAAAAGGGGATTGTGCTGCTGGATGCCATGGAGCACTTCCCCACCGCCGACGCTGTGGTGGTGCCCTCCGATGTGCCCGCCGAAGCGTCGGATCTGCTGACGTACCGGACGCTGTTCGGCTACTCCAAAAAGCGCGCGGGCACCTATATACTCAACCCCGACATGGCGCCGTTCATCATCGAAATGGCGAAACTGATGGGCGTGAAGGTTGGCTTTTTGCTCGACACGGTCAGCCCGCTCAAGGTGCGCAAGGAGAGCCTGGACGCGGCCATCACATTCGCGCGGCAGCGGATGCCGATTGGGTTCTGCTCGATGGTGACGTCGCTCGGCAGCGCGCCTGTCACCCCCGCGGGCGCGATGGCCGTGCAAAACGCGGAACACTTGGCGGGCATGGTCATGCTGCGCGCGCTGGGTCAAGAGGCACACGGCTATCCGGCGGTGATCCATCCCTGCGACCCATCCACGCTGATCTGCTCTTTCGGCGCGCCGTCATTCGGGCGCACGGCGGTGGCAGGGGCGCAGATGGCCCGCTTCTATGGCCTGGAACCGAGCGGAAACATCGCCCTGACGGACGCGCTGCTGCCGGATTTCCAGTGCGGCTTTGAAAAGGGGCTGTCTGTGGCGATGGGCGGCATGGCTGGCCTGCGCGGCATCGGCGGCCAGGGCATCGTCGGTGCGGATCAGGGCAACAGCTTTGAACAGATCGTGCTGGACAACGAGTGGATCGGCGCCTACAACAGCGCCATCCGGGGCGTCGAAGTGACCGAAGAGACCATCGGGTACGAAGCCATCGCCCGCGTGGGCCGCAGCGGAACCTACCTGTCCGACGACCACACCATGGATCACCTGCGCCAAGAGGTCTGGCCCAGCAGGCTGTTCCTGCGCGAACCCTGGGACAGCGCTATCGGCGCAGGCAAGCCAGACCTGCTGGCCCGCGCCCACGAGCGGGTCGAGACCTTGTCGGCTGGTTATCGTAACCTGCCGCCCGTCGTGTCTGCATCAAAACAGGACGAGTTGAACCGTATCACGCGGGCAGGCCTGGCACGCGCCGGGTTTGGCGATTTGCGTCTGCCCGAATAGAATGGCGATGTTGGCGTTCCCGCTGGCGCTGGTATTGAGTGAGTTTGCTTTGCAAAGAGCACTGCGCAAGATGGAGTTCGAATGCGCCTGCGCGTCCGCCCGCAGACGGGTGATCATCATGCATCCGGCTGTCCCATGAACAGGATCACCGACGCCCTGGACAGCCCGCCGGCGCAGTCGAATTCGGCGGTGTCGCCGTGCTTTTGGGCGACGGTCATGAACGTGCTCACCATCAGGAACATCGCCGGAATGCCGCACAGCGCTAGCGCCTCTCGGGGGGACAGCCCCTCAAACATGTGCCTGACCGTGTGGATGAAATAGCGCCTGACGAAGATCCCCGTCGGGATGTTCAGCAGCACGATCAGCGCGGAATAGCTGGGCGCGGCCACAAAATTGATCACCGCGCCATGGCCCAGCGCCAGTTGGTTGACCATGAACGAGATCGTGTTGACCAACGTGGACGCATTCTGCAGGAACGGGAACACATACACCAGCTGCGCCCAGTGCACCTTGAATCCTTTCAGATAAAACCCTTCCGTGAGTTGCTCCGTCATCGCCGCCAGCGTGGCGGCGGTCACATGCTCACCGCCGTCCACGGTGAAGATGTGGCAGTGCTTGTCCCGCACCTCCAGGTACAGGATCTCGGAATGGGGGATGCGCTGTGGGCGGTGATCCTCGGTGAAGCACAATGCGCCTTCGCTCGCCCACAAACAGCAGCGCGCGGTCCATCGCCCGCTCAAGTTGGTCGTCCTGCACCGGCTTGAGCAGGTAGTGCGTCGCGCCCACCTCGTAGCCGTCCGACATGTGCTCCGCGCTGCCGGTCACAAAGATGATCGCCGCCCGCGAATCTGCCTCGCGAAGCGCCGCGCCAGTTCCACCCCCGTCATCTCGCTTACTTATCACTGATATCGTGATACAAAAACTCATCGTCAAAACGATGGGTTTTTTGATTTTATCCGTCGTATTCGGCGCTAAACAGGCCAATTCAAGCGTATTTTCTGCAATATCAGGATTTGATACCATCATACCGGTCATCGCTACACCCTTCCCAACGCGCCCTCCACGTCCCTTCCGAGGCCACTTAACCCCTCCAAACGGCGAAATCCATCCGTTAACAATGCAACCACCGGGGTGCAAGTTAGATTCTTCCAACACATTTGTTCGTGCGCCTATACTCATATTCCAGGTAGGAATTGGTTTTTAGGATGGGTAAAGAGATGCCGCCCGCATTGCGGCGAGCACTGTTTCCTTTGCGTAGCCCTAATGTTCACGAGCGAGGTTCCAGCGATAAGGTTTACATGCATCGCTTCATATGCTATACTTCGCATGAATACTAAAATCCGTTTTGAGGTGTATGATCTATGGAACGCGGAACAGCCTTCATCATAAATTCCGCTCCGGGTGTCGGCAAATCGACATTGCTGAAGAAGCTGCATCTTCTCTTGCCTGACGGATTTGCAATCATCGATGGGGATGATGTTGGCAGAGTGGTTCCTTACCAAAACAGTATTGATTGG